>CAWVTS010000019.1:0-22844 GCA_963933045.1 uncultured Lutibacter sp.
ATGCTTGATGATCAGATGGTTTCCAAACGACAACATTCCCCATTAAAGCGGGTGCTGCTACTAAATTAGCAGCAATAGATGTAAAGTTAAATGGTGTAATTGCATACACAAATCCTTCTAAAGGTCTGTACTCAACTCTGTTCCAGATTCCTGGTGCAGAATCAGGCTGATCTTTAAAAATATCTGTTAAATATTGTACATTGAAACGGAAGAAGTCAATCATTTCACAGGCAGCATCTATTTCTGCTTGATGTACATTTTTAGATTGAGCAATCATTGTTGAAGCATTCATTTTTGCTCTATAAGGGCCTGCTAATAATTCAGCTGCCTTTAAGAAAATAGAAGCTCTTTCCATCCAACTAACATTAGACCAAGCCTCTCTTGCTGCAAGTGCTGTTGAAATAGCAGCATCTACATGAGATTTATCTGCTGTGTGATATTGACCTACAACATGTTTGTGATCATGTGGAGGTGTAATGTTTTTAGTATTTTCTGTACGAACCTCTTCGCCATTTATGTGCATTGGTACATCTATATTTCTATTGTACATAGACTTGTACATTGCTAATAATTCCTCTCTCTCTGGAGATCCAGGAGCGTACCCTTTTACAGGTTCATTTACTGCCTTTGGTACATTAAAAAATCCTCTTGCCATTTTGTGTGTTTTTAAATCTTAATCGACTAATTTTGAAAGCGCAAAGTTACAATTTTTTTAATAGAATTTTAATCGTTAATTATCCAAAACTAATATTATAATATGTGTACAGTTTCATACCTACCATTAGAGAACAATGGTTTTATTTTAACATCTAATAGAGATGTTCCTTATACTCGAAAAAAAGCAAACGAACCTAAAGTTTATGAAGAAGGAGGAGTGGAGTTAAACTACCCTAAAGATGGTGAAGCCGGAGGGACTTGGATAGGCACAAGTTCTAAAAACAGATTGATTTGTTTGTTGAATGGAGGTTTTTATTATCACACATCTAGATCGATTTATAAAAAAAGTAGAGGTTTAATTGTCAATGAATTATTAAAGGTTGATGATATTAAAAAAGGGATACAAGAAATTGATTTAAATGGTGTTGAGCAATTTACCTTGACAATAGTAGATTGGAACAACGAATTAGATTTGTTTGAATTTGTTTGGGACGGTGTAAAAAAGCACTTAAAAAAGATGAAGCAAGAGCCTCAAATTTGGTCATCGGCAACATTATATGATAGAGAAGTAAAGAAATTGAGAAAAGATTGGTTTGTTGATTGGCAAAATAATAATGAAATGACTCAAGAGACTATTTTGAATTTTCATAAAACTGCAGGAATAGGAGATCCAGCAATTGATATAAAGATGGACAGAAAAGAAGGTGGAACAGTCAGCATTACCTCTGTTTTAAAAGAAGGTGAAGCCGTTTCTATGAACTATGAAAGTATTACTTAGAGTGCAAATGTTATAAAGCTTATAATAATAGTCCCGATAGTTGCTAGAAAAAAATATGCAAAATTTAGTAGTATGAACTTAATGATGGTTTTTAATCTTCCTTGCTTATAAAAATTTCGTAGAGATTTATACAGATAGAAAAGGAATATAAGAACAAACATGCTAATAATAAATTCGATATCTGTATTTACGAGTCTATTGAGAATAAATGAGAATAGTAAAAGTAGGAAAAAAACAGTTTGAACATTGAATACAAAAACCAAATGTTCTGTGTAATTTCTTTTATGTCTAAAATATATCAATGCCAGAAATAATGTAAAAACAGGGAGTAAGAAGAATAAGGCTATCGAAATTTTCGAAAATACTTTCTCTAAATAGTTTTTAATTTGACCTTCATCATTCCGAAGTTTATTTATGTCTTGGGCTTTCTTATAGTAGTAGACATTCCATCGTGTTTTTTCATAGTTGAGACTATCTAACGCTTCTATTGCTTTAGCATTTTTATGTTTCTTATCATAGTCCATGAAATCACTTATTTTTTTAAAAACAGTTTTTTCAAAATTGGATGAAAACGCCTTTTTACTATCTTGAGGTGTATATGTAACACCATTTGATTCAAGTTTTTCAATGGTATAATTTCTTATTTCTTCTTGGTATTTAGGAAAATTTTGAAGTTCTTTCAGGTTTTTAACATCTGATATCAATAGATTTTGACTAATAAAGGCAATATTTTCATTATTATACTTCAAGTATATTGAGTCTCTTTCTTTATCAGAAAATTCTGAATTTTTCATCATTGATAAAAAATTGGTGATATTGAAAATAGAGTCTATTCTAGTTCTTATTTTCTCTGTGATGGTATTATCAGTACTCTTAATTTCAGTATGTATAGAATCTTTTATCAGGGTTGTGATGCTATCATTAAAAACAGCAGTTAATTCATTATTGTTATTTAAGGAATCAATCGATGTGATAGTTGTATTTTTAGAAATATTGTCAATTGTATCCTCGATGATATTATACTTATCTAACGCTGTAAAAAGCCCAACTACTAAAAAGAAAAGAATAGTTACATGAAGATACAGTTGAAAAGGGTTTACATATCTTCTTCTTTTTCCTTTTATATAATCTTTTGAAACTTTTCCTGGTTTAAAAATTAGCGGAATAAATGTTTTGAAGAAACGAGTGTCAAAAGAAAAGAACCCTGAGAAAAATTCAGAAACAAATTGTTTTATGCTCAAGGGTAGTTCATCGTTAACTTGACCACAGTTTGAACAAAAATTATCATTATCAGAAATTGGTTGCTTACAATTTAAGCATTCAATACCTCTTTTGTTTTTATTAAAACGTGTTGTTGATTTCACTTATCTTAGTCAGTTGATAGACTAAAAGTACTCTTTTTTTTGAAACAAAAAGGAAGAAACTAATTTAAGGTTCTAGTTACCATCAATTGAAAAGTGGGAATATGAACTTTAAAAGTTCTGGTGCTTGTAAAATTAATCATTTCATAATACCCATTCATTGAGCCAATAGGAGAGATTAACATACAATTGGATTGGTAAGAGTGTGTTTTAGAGGGTTTTATAATTGGTTTTTCGCCAACTACACCAACGCCTTCAACAATTTCAGTGTTGTTTAACGAGTCAAAAATTTCCCAGTGTCTATTTAATAATTGCACAGAATCATTGCTGTTGTTTTCTATGGTGATTTGGTAACTGAAAGCGTATAACAATCTATTTTCATGATGGTGTGTCCCCATGAATTTAGTCTCTACAGAGATTTTGATACCATTTGTTACTTGTTGTATCATAGTAGTTTATCACTTGTTTTGTGATGCAAAGATACTAAATAAAATAGAAATTAAGTTAGTTTTGAATATTCTCAGAATTGCCACGACCAAAACCTATAACAGAATCATATCTAGACCCGAACTTATGATAATAAACCAATACAGAATAGTCGTTTTCAGTTTGATAAAATGAACCGTCAATATCATAATTCCTATAGTTGTTGTTTTCGTCAACAGTACTATATTGATAATTATAAAAACCTTGTTTCATGAGGATTCTAGCTTCATATAAGTGTGAATCAGAATTGTAAACTATTTCATTAGAATTGTTGTTTTTCCAATTATTAAAATTACCATTTACATAGATTTTTTTTCCGTCTAGATCCTCCAAACATTCTAGCGAAAAATGGACCCAAGTATAATCTGCATCAAGAGATGAGTTTTCACTATTTACATTTCTCACAACAAAATTTCCGTTAATATCTGGATAGTTAGTGTATGGTTTGTCAATTCGCTCTTCATCCGTATACAAATATGTATGATATAATTCTCTTCCGGATTCAACTCTTGCAATATTTACGGTTGAGTTTCTTAGTGCTTTGCTGTCAAAAAAGTGAAACTCATTTCCAGACCAAAAATTCATTTTGTCTGTGTATCTATAAATCATTTGTGCGCCTCTAAAATATTGAGGTTCTAGATTGGTTATTGCAGTATTCCAATTGTTATTTTGAAGTAAAACAGTTTTAATTTCTTCTTTAGGGTTGTCTATTAAAAGGCTTGGATGGTTTATTATAAACTGAACACTTTGCGCCTCTCTTGTAGTTAATACATCTCTGCTTCTATGTACTGTAACGCCAACGTCTACTTTAGGTTCGTAGATGATAAATTTACGTGTAAATAAGATTTGATCCTCATCATTTAGAATAGAAATTTTGTAATTTCCGCTAATCGTTATTTTAGTGTTTCTGTTTGGGAAATTCACAGAATAGTGAGTAAAAAATTGAAGTGTATTAAATGAGTTTTCAAAGTTTCTGATTCTGTCCTCTTCATAGCCGTCAATAAATTCTCTACTGGATAGTCCAGAAGGCTTCCAATCATAAGTATAATGATCAATTTTATAATAATAGTCTTCTTGTGTTGCTTCTAAATCATCAAACGAAAAAGTAAACGATTCATTTAGTTTTATTATTGAAGAATAATTATTAGATCGAGAAGATTTTAAAAGTATAGTCTTAAAATTTTCAGATTCAAAAACATCAGTATTTTCTTGTGAAAAAGAGGATTGAAAAAAAATGATAAATAAGAGAAAAGAAAAGTACTTCATTAGATTGTTAACGTATATTTTTTAGTTTTATTTAAATTCTATGCCAAAAATAGGGTAAAATTTTAAGCCTAATAAAAAGTAATGGGTTTTTATATTTTTATATTAAGACTGCATTTTTAAATCATAGTCCATTGAATGTTTTCCAGATCCAAAAAATAGAAAAAAGAGTGATACTAAAAGTACAATTGATGATTCAATTAAATTTTGAGAATTCATTATACTTATAAAATTAATTGCAACTGCTCCTATAAGTATTGGGACCTGTACGATAATAGCTAAACGAGTTAACAAACCAAAAACAATCATAATGCCGCCAACAAAATGAAAAATTCCCAAGTAATGAGTCGATAACATAAAAACTAAATACCCATCATAATCTTTTAGTAATTCAGGTAAATAACTAGAGTTTTGTAGAAAATATAATCCCTTATAAATGAAGAATAGTCCTAATGCTATTCGTAAAATATCAATAGGATAATACGTGTTTGAATTTGCCCATTTATTTAATTTTTTTATAAGTCTCATATTTAAAAAATTTAGGTTAATTCAATCTCTCTTAGCAAGTTACAAATTTATAGATACTTCAACAACATATTGAAAGAGAAAATACTATTTAGAACGAATATAAATAAAATTAATTACAATTATAAGTAACTATAAATTTTAGAATAAAATGTAAAATAGTTAATTTTGCAACGCTTTTAAAAAGAATAATAAATTCAAATTTAACATATGTCAAAGGACATCCGAATCAAAAAAGGGTTAGACATTAAATTGCAAGGCGAAGCAGAACAGATTATTACAAATGCTGTTGCCAGTAATGTTTATTCATTATTACCCGTAGATTTTCACGGAATTACACCTAAACTTATCGCGAAAGTAGGTTCTAAAATTAAGGCTGGAGAGCCATTATTTTATAACAAAGAAGTTGAAGCAATGAAATTTGTTTCTCCAGTGAGTGGCGAAGTTATTGAGGTTGAGCGTGGAGAAAAAAGAAAAATAATTGGAATAAAAATCCAAGCAAGTAAAGAACAGTCATATAAAGATAATGGTAATTTTGATCTTTCATCTGCAACTGCAGATAAGGTTAAAAATCATTTATTATCTTCAGGTTGTTGGTCATTTATCAAACAAAGACCATATGATGTAATTGCCAATCCAGAGAAATCGCCAAAAGCGATATTTATTTCAGGATATGCAAGTGCACCTTTAACTGCAGATTATGATTTTGTATTACAAGGAAAAGAAGCCGAACTACAAGCTTCTGTTACAGCTCTTGGGAAATTGACTTCTGGAGCAGTTCACGTTTCTGTTGGGTCAAAATCAAGCAATGTGCTTTCTAACTTAAATGGTGTTTCTCATCATAAAGTTTCTGGACCACATCCTTCTGGAAATGTTGGTACTCAAATTTCTAAGATTGATCCTGTTAATAAAGGTGAAGTAGTTTGGACAGTAACTCCACAAGATTTAGTGATAATTGGAGAGTTATTATTGACTGGAAGATTCAACGCAGAAAGAATTGTTGCTGTTGGAGGGTCTGTAATTAAAAACCCAAAATATTATAAAACTAAAATTGGTGCAGAGATATCTACAATGATATATGATGCAGGAATTGATAGCGATAATTTTAGAGTTATCAGCGGAAATGTATTGACAGGTCGTTCAATAAAACCAGATGGATTTTTAGGATACTATAACAATACCGTAACGTTGATTCCTGAAGGAAACGATTATGAGTTATTTGGATGGAATAAGCCAGTTTTTAATAAAGTATCAAATACGCGTGCAATGACTTTTTCTTGGTTAACACCAAATAAGAAATACGATTTAAATACAAATACAAATGGTGAACATAGAGCATTTGTGTTGACTGGAAAGTATGAAGAGGTATTTCCTTTAGATATTTTTCCAATGCAAATTTTAAAAGCCTGCATGTATCAAGATTTAGACGAAATGGAAGCTTTAGGAATGTATGAAGTTGCACCAGAAGATTTTGCATTAACAGAATTTGTATGTGTTTCTAAACAGCCACATCAAGATATTATTAGAAAAGGGTTGGACTTAATGCTTAAAGAGATAGGATAATGGGTTTAAAAAGTAATTTACATAACTTAAAAGAAAAGTATAAAGGGACAAAAATGGCTCCTGCGTTTAACGCAATTCACACCTTTTTATACTTGCCAAATGAGACCACACATAATGGAACTCATATTAAAGTAGCTGATGATTTAAAGCGAACAATGAACATAGTTATTATGGCATTGGTTCCTTGTTTAATCTTTGGAATGTTTAATGCTGGTTACCAACACCACTTAGCTTTAGGAGAGATAGAAAAAGCTAGTGGGTTTTTAGGCGCATCTTTCTGGACTTTTGATAATTTAGTTATAGGCCTTTGGCAAGTGTTACCATTAGTAATAGTGTCGTATGGAGTTGGACTTGTTGTTGAATTTATTTTTGCAGTAATAAAAGGGCATGAAGTAGAAGAAGGATATCTAGTAACAGGAATGTTAGTGCCATTAATTGTACCAGTAGACACACCATTATGGATGTTAGCTGTTGCTGTTATATTTGGTGTTGTTATAGGTAAAGAAGTTTTTGGAGGTACTGGAATGAATATCCTTAATCCAGCTTTAACAATTCGTGCATTCTTATTCTTTGCATATCCAACGTGGATGTCTGGAGATAAAGTTTGGGTTCATGGAGCAGTTGCAAGAGATCAAGCCATTGCAGCTGGTGAAAATTTAGATGCTATATCTGGAGAAACACTTTTAGGTTACTATGCAAAATCAGGACAAGAATTAACAATAGCTGGATCTAATGGTTCAGCAGATATTATAACAACTTATGGAGATCGTGCTTCAGAATTATATTCTATTTGGGATATGTTCTGGGGAATTATTCCAGGTTCTGTAGGAGAAACGTCTAAGTTCTTAATCATAATAGGAGCATTATTCTTAATCTTTACTAAAATAGGAAGTTGGAGGATTATCCTTTCTACATTAATTGGAGCATTAACAATGGGATTAATTTTTAATGGTGTTGTAGATGCTGGTTGGATTGGAGAATCAAGTAAATTTTATGGTTTGATGAATGTGCCTTTTTGGCAACATTTAATTATTGGTAGTATTTTATTTGGAGCAGTATACATGGCTACAGATCCAGTAACTGCCTCTCAAACTAATAGAGGTAAATGGATTTATGGATTCTTAATTGGTTTTATATCAATTATGATTCGTGTATTTAATCCGGCTTATCCAGAAGGTGTATTCTTAGCAATACTGTTAATGAATGTTTTTGCACCTACAATTGACCATTATGTGGTTCAAGGTAATGTGAAAAGAAGAATGAAACGTCTAAAAGCAAAAACTGCATAACGATGGAAAAAAGAACAGACAAAAATTTATATACTATACTATTTGCCATTATAATGGTTTTAGTAGTTGGATCTATATTGGCTTTTTTAGCAACTGCTTTGAAACCAAATATTGACGAGAACAAACGTTTTGAAAAGCAACAAAACATTTTGTATGCAATGGGTGTAAATGATAATGATGAAAAAAGCATTGCATTTATTCCAACTGATAAAGTGGGAGAAATGTTTACTCAATACATCAAGAAACAATTGATAGTTCAAGGTGATAAAGCAGTTGATTATGAAGAGGCTTATTTAATTGATATTAAGAAAGAAGCAACAAAAGCAAAAGATGCTTCATACCAAAGAAAATTGCCATTGTTTGTTGGAGAAAAAGATGGAGAAGAATTCTATATAATTCCTATGAGAGGTAAAGGATTATGGGATGCAATTTGGGGGTTTGTTGCCTTGGATAAAACCCTTGTTGTTAAAGGTGTATTTTTTGATCACAAAGGTGAAACTCCTGGATTGGGAGCAAATATCAATCAACGTTTCTTTATGGATGATTTTACTGGCGAACATGTTCTTGATGGCACTACCTTTAAAGGCGTTACTGTTGCAAAAGGAAATGCGGATCCAAAAAATAATAACAAGACAGATTACGAGGTAGATGCAATAGCAGGAGCAACAATTACAGGTGATGGAGTATCAGCAATGATAAAGAAAGACTTGAGAATGTACATGCCTTATTTACAAACATTAAAAAATTAATTACATGGGACTTTTATCAAAAAAAGACACAAAATTAATAACGGATCCATTAGCAGATAATAATCCAATTACAATTCAAGTATTGGGAATCTGTTCAGCATTGGCAATTACGGCTGAATTAGAAGCTTCTATTGTAATGTCAATTGCAGTATTATTTGTTTTAGGAGTTGGAAACGTAGTTATCTCATTAATGCGTAATATCATTCCTTCAAAAATTAGAATTATTGTACAACTTATTGTTGTTGCAACATTGGTAATTATAGTAGATTTAGTATTGAAGGCATTTGCTTACGAATTGAGTAAAACACTTTCTGTATTTGTTGGATTGATAATTACAAACTGTATTATTATGGGACGTTTCGAAGCATTTGCTTTAGCAAATGGACCTTGGAAATCTTTCCTTGACGGAATTGGAAATTCTCTAGGATATGCAGTTATTTTAATTATTGTAGGTTTCTTTAGAGAATTATTAGGTTCTGGAACTTTATTAGGTATTCCTGTTTTAGGAGATGCTATTGAGAAAACAGGTGTATATGCATTTGGATATGAAAATAACGGATTTATGTTATTAGCGCCAATGGCCTTAATTACAGTTGGACTTATTATTTGGGTTCAAAGAAGTAGAAATACAGAATTAGTAGAAGATTAAATTGAAAATGTCATCCTGAGTTTTACGAAGGATCTCATCAAAATATAAAATATGGAACATTTAGAATTATTTTTTAAATCAATATTTATAGATAACATGGTTTTCGCCACGTTCTTAGGAATGTGTTCTTACCTTGCTGTATCTAAAAAAGTGTCAACGGCTGTAGGACTTGGAGCTGCAGTAATTTTCGTAATGGCTATTACTGTACCTTTAAACTGGTTATTAGACACCTATATTCTTAAAGACGGAGCATTGGCTTGGTTAGGTGAAGAATATGCATCTTATGACTTAAGTTTCTTATCATTTATTATGTTCATTGCTACTATTGCAACAATGGTTCAATTAGTAGAGATCGTAGTTGAGAAATTTTCACCAGCATTATATAATTCATTAGGTATTTTCTTGCCATTAATTGCCGTGAACTGTGCCATATTAGGTGGTTCATTATTTATGCAATCAAGAGAAATAGAAACTTTAGGATTGGCATTTAATTACGGAGTAAGTTCTGGAATTGGATGGTTTTTAGCAATTTTATCAATTGCAGCAATTCGTGAAAAAATTAGATATTCAAATGTACCTCCTGCATTAAGAGGATTAGGAATTACATTTATTATTACAGGATTAATGGCAATTGGTTTTATGAGTTTTGGAGGAATGTTGACAGGAGGAGATGAAGAGGTGAAAAAACCAGAAACGACAATTGAGGCTATTAATACTCAGGAAAAAGAATTAGCAAACACTATTAAAGGAACAGAATAGATGATATTAACAGCAAGTACAGGCGGAACGATTATGGTAACAGTTGTTGCCTTTTTATTCATAACATTAGCATTAGTTGGACTTTTATTATTTGTAAAACAAAAACTATCACCTTCAGGTCCCGTTAAAATTATGATTAATGGTGAGCGTGAAATCGAAGTAGGATCTGGAGATTCTTTATTAACAACCCTAAGTAGTAACAAGATATTTTTACCTTCTGCTTGTGGTGGAGGTGGAACTTGTATCCAATGTGAGTGTCACGTTTTAGAAGGAGGAGGAGAGGCATTACCAACAGAAACACCTCATTTTTCTCGTAAGGAATTAAAAGATGGAGCACGTTTATCATGTCAGGTAAAGGTGAAACAAGATATGAAAATTACAATTCCAGAAGAAGTATTTGGAATTAAAAAATGGGAAGCAACAGTTGTACGTAACTACAACGTAGCATCTTTCATTAAAGAATTTGTTGTTGAAATTCCAGAAGATATGGGATATAGAGCAGGAGGATATATTCAAATTGAGATTCCAGAATGTGAAATTAAGTTTGCAGATATGGATATTACTGCACATCCAGAAGAGCATGAAACTCCAGATAAGTTTCAAGCAGAATGGGATAAATTTGGTTTATGGCCAATGGTAATGAAAAATAATGAGACTGTAGAGCGTGCATATTCAATGGCTTCTTATCCTGCAGAAGGAAGAGAAATTATGTTGAATGTACGTATTGCAACTCCTCCATTTGATAGATCTAAAGGCGCTTGGATGGAAGTAAATCCAGGAATAGCATCTTCTTATATATTTAACCAAAAACCAGGAGATAAAGTAACTATTTCAGGACCTTATGGTGAGTTCTTCATTAATGAGTCTGAAAGTGAAATGCTATATGTTGGAGGTGGAGCAGGAATGGCGCCAATGCGTTCACACTTGTATGAATTATTCAGAACTTTAAAAACAGGTCGTAAAGTATCATATTGGTACGGAGGACGTTCTAAACGTGAATTATTCTATTTAGACCATTTCTATAAATTAGAGAAAGATTTCCCTAATTTCAAATTCCACATTGCATTGTCTGAGCCTTTACCAGAAGATAATTGGAAAGTAAAAGAGAATATGGAGTCTGAAGGAGATGGATTTGTAGGATTTGTTCACAACTGTGTGATTGAAAACTATTTAAACCATCACGAATCACCAGAAGATATTGAATTATATTTCTGTGGACCACCATTGATGAACCAAGCCGTTCAGAAGATGGGAGAAGATTTTGGTATTGCTGACGAACACATCAGATTTGATGACTTTGGAGGGTAATTAAAATCAATGTATATAAAACAAAAAGCCAACACATTGTGTTGGCTTTTTGTTTGAATAAGGGATATTTTATTCATTCATAAAATCTAATAATTGTTGGGTTTCTGTTTTAATTTCAAGCATCAATTCAGTACTTCCTAATGCTAACATTTTTCTGTAGTTTACCAAATTGATAAGTTTAAGTTTGTTTTCTTCAGTATTGATAATTCTATTTGAAATTTTAACTAATTCTTCTGAATTTGGTGTAGTTTCATCATCATAATATATGAGTTTTAGTATTTCAGAAAAATAGATTTAATCATTTAAATGGATGTTATTGTTTTGATTTATTTTTTCAACTCGCTCAAGGTTTTGATAATATTCTATGAGATTGTTTTTAAAAGTTATGTCTTTTATGATGTCTATATTTCCAGACGAAATTAAATCGGTATAAGTTGGATCGGTTCTTACAAATGTTCTTCTCTCTGAGGTAGAAGTTAAATTTTGATTGAATGTAGAATCTAGCAAAATCTTCTTATGCTTATAGAAATAGTCTAGAAAAGGCTGTGTATTAACAATATATTTTTTCTCATGTTCAAGTTGAATGTCTATGGAATTTAATTGGTTTTCTAAATCACGTTTAATATTGCTTAAGTAAGTTTGTTCTTTATTTTGTTCTATTCTTCCTTGGTTCCAATTATTAATCTGTAGCGCAATCAAAATACCAATAACTACAAGCACTATTTCACCAATAGCGTATTTAAAATATTTGCCTGTTTTATTTTCCATAAGTAGGTTTTGACGGATTCGACGGAAGAACTTAATCATAGTGCTATAAAAAACAGTTAGTGGTCTATAAAAATAAGCAATTTTATCATTAATATAAATAATTGATTGAAACTCAACTCCTAACTCATAACTTACTACTCAAAACCAAAATTAGCGTACCTTTGCACAAAATATTTTTGAATGAGCACTTTTGACGAGTTAAATCTATCCAATCAATTACAATACGCCATAGATGATTTAGGTTTTGTACAACCTACACCAATACAGGAACAAGCGTTTTCTGTCATTTTATCTGGTAAGGATATGGTTGGTATTGCACAAACTGGTACAGGTAAAACATTTGCCTATATGATGCCTATTTTACGTGATTTGAAATTTTCAAAACAGGTAACTCCAAGAGTTTTAGTTTTGGTACCTACTCGTGAATTGGTACTACAAGTTGTAGAAGAAATTGAAAAATTAGCAGCCTATATAAATGTTCGTGTTTTAGGGGTGTATGGAGGAGCAAATATCAATACTCAAAAAAGAGCAATCTTACAAGGAACGGATATTATTGTAGCAACTCCTGGAAGATTGTATGATTTGGCTTTGAGTAAATCTTTAAAGATGAAATCTATTCAAAAACTGGTAATAGATGAGGTAGATGTAATGTTAGATTTAGGGTTTCGTTTTCAACTGATGAATATCTTTGAAGTTTTACCAGCAAAAAGACAAAACATTATGTTTTCTGCAACAATGACTGAAGATGTAGATACTTTAATTACTGATTATTTTATTGCACCTGCCAAAGTCTCAATTGCTATTAGTGGAACACCTCTTGATAATATTTCTCAGGAATGTTTTGAAGTCGAAAATTTTTATACCAAGGCTAATTTGTTGATTCATTTATTAGAAGACAAAGAAAACTTTAGTAAAGTGCTAGTTTTTGTATCTAATAAAAAGAGTGCAGACAGATTATTTTTGAAGTTAGATGAAATTTATAATGATGAATTATGTGTAATTCACTCAAACAAAACTCAAAATTACAGGATTAGATCTATCAAGCAATTTGATGAAGGTGAGAATAGAATTTTGGTCGCTACAGATGTAATGGCTCGTGGATTGGATTTAGATGAGATTAGTCATGTTGTGAATTTTGACACGCCAAATTTTCCTGAAAACTATATGCATAGAATAGGGAGAACTGGTAGAGCAGAACATGAAGGAAAATCGATATTATTCTATACTGAAGCAGAAATTAAAGACAAGGAAGCAATTGAAGAATTGATGAAGGTTGAAATTCCAAAGGCAGATTTTCCAGATGCTGTAGAAATATCTGAAGAATTAACTCCAGAAGAAAGACCAAAAGAAATTGAAATAGATAATCCTCATAAAAGAAATGAAGATGAAGTAGGTGCAGCGTTTCATGAAAAAAGCGAAAAGAATAGTCAAGTCAATGAAGGTGGCTCTTACCGTCGATTGATTGCCAAGAAATATAAAAAGCCTAGAACACGAGGAGATAAGAATTACAATAAGCGCAATAAAAAGAAATAAAGATGCTTCAAACCTTAACTCCACAAGAACTTCATAATCTTGGGATGAATATCATTGGAGAGCAATTGCAAGAAATGGGCTATGAGTTTGTTGCTATCAATAGTGAATTAAAAAAGCATCCGCAATATGTGCTCTTTAAAAAAGGAGAGCCCACCATTTTTGTATTGATCAAAGTATCCAATAATATTCAACAGCCAGAATCGTATGATGTTATTTGGATGGAAACATTTAAACAGCATGCACTAAAACAAAATGCCAAAGTTTGGTTTGCAGCAATAGGTCTTGCCAATGCTGAAAGCGTTGAATTACCAGTGTTCAAAGACCAGCCATATTATGTCGCTTTTAATGACTTTGAAAAAATTATTGAGTAATTATTTATTGACTACTTATTTAATAAAATAAGCTTGAAGTTTTTTTTGTAATTTTAAATTCTAAATGAATTGGACTCAAATAATAACAATCGCACTGATAGTAATTGCTTCTTTAAGTATACTTTTCTATTTTATTCAAGATAAATTAATTTTAAACCAGAAAAACTATCTGAAGATTTTATTTTTCAATATGAAAATCAAATTGTTGAGGAATATAACTTTGAATTAAGAGATGGAGTTTTAATAAACGGGCTTCATTTTAAAACAGAAAATCCAAAAGGAGTTGTCTATTTTATTTAAAGAGTAATTCTTATGCTGATAGCAATCCTTATGTTGGACCTGACGCTGTTCTTAGCGGTGTTTTTAAACGTATTGTTGGTGACTATGAATATTTTCATCTGGTGGTATTCAACTACATGAAATGGCCAACAATCAAATACTTGCCAATATACGTTATAAAGAAAAATTAAAGAAAAATGGAGCTATCATTGATGCGCAAGCAGCACACCTTTGGACACTTAAAGATGGAAAAGCGATTGGATTTCAGCAGTATGTAGATACCAAACAACTGGATGAAGTTTTGAACAAATAAAAAAAATAAGAATACTTTTAAATTGTACATATGATATGTCAATTTGTATATGTGGGAGAATTGTTAAGAAGTAAGACTCTAGGATCCAGCTGAAATAGCGCTTGATATTCAAGAAATAAAAAGCCTTTCAAAATTATTTTGAAAGGCTTTTTAAATAAATAAGGAAACTATTTATTCAGGTTTTTGTTCTAAAATATCAAAGAACTCTTCCAATTTTGGTAAAATAACAATTCTTGTTCTTCTATTTGTTGCTCTTCCTTCTGGAGTATCATTCGTTTCAATTGGAACATATTCGCTACGTCCTGCAGCAATTAATCTCTTTGGATCTATACTGAAGTCATTTTGTAAAACTCTCACGACAGCAGTTGCTCTACTTGTACTTAAATCCCAGTTATCTTTCATTGTAGCATTTGAAATAGATACATTGTCTGTATATCCTTCAACTTGAACTTCCATTTCTGGTCTAGATGAAATTACTTTTGCAACTTTTCCTAAAACTTCTTTTGCTTTTTCAGATACTGATGCGCTACCGCTTTTAAATAATAACTTATCTGCAATAGAAATGTAAACAACTGTTTTTTCAACTTCTATTTGGATGTCTTTATCTTGTATTCCATCTGCCAATTCTTTGGTTAAATGATATTTGATTGCCAAATTGATAGAATCTTTTTGAGTCATTGCTTCACGAATACCATTAATATATTTGTCTTTTTCACTCAATTGTGAAATAACACTTTTTATATTTTCTGATGATGATTGCGAAAGTACAGTTAAATTTTCAACATACTTTAAAGCTGTTTTTTTGTCTTCTTTTAATGATGCAACTTGGTCTTTCATCGCTTGCATTTGTAATTCAGAAGAGGCTACTTTGTTAGAATTTTTGTCTTTTTCAATCAAACATTCTTGTAAGCTAGCTTTAACATTTACTAGTTCTTTTTTAGTCGATTTGTAATTACCTTCTAAATCTACGTATTGTTTTTTAGACACACATGATGTTAAGAAAAGTGTAATTAGCGTTAGTGAAAGTAGTTTTTTCATAAAATGATGTTTTTTAGAGTTGTACAAATGTATTAAAAATACAGCCGTTTAACACAAGTTTATCAGGTTTTAAGATTCTTTTAACAAAGAAATAACCGTAAATTTGTTTTATTAAACAAATCTTAATATTAGATGAGAAAACTCTTCATATTCTTAATTCCACTAGTCATAATCTCGTGTAAACAAGAGCAAAAAGTTTATCAGAAATTACAAGGAAACGCTTTTGGGACAACTTTCGACATCATTTATGAAGATGCTACGAATCGTGATTTTTCTAAATCAATAGATAGTATTATTTATAATGTAAACAAATCACTTTCAACATATATTTATGCTTCTGATATTTCTAAAATAAATAGAGGTGATTCTACAATCGTTGTTGATGATCTATTTGTTGAAGTGTTTGAGAAATCTAATAGAATATTTAGAGAGACTGATGGTATGTTTGACCCAACAGTTGGAATTTTAGTTAATGCTTGGGGATTTGGACCAGAAAAAGCCTTAGAAAATTTAGACTCCGTTAAAATAAAGGAGTTAATGGAATTTGTTGGTTTTGATAAAGTGAAGCTTCAGAATAGAAAAATAATCAAAAAACATTCTAAAATATATTTTGATTTTAATGCCATTGCCAAAGGGTATGGAATTGATATGATCGGTAGATTTATAGAAAGTAAAAATTGCGCTAACTATCGTATTGAACTTGGGGGAGAAATTAGAGCGAGAGGTTTAGATCCAAATCAAAAATTGTGGAGAGTTTGGCTAGAAGAACCAAATATAGATGGAACGAGAGCCTTAGTTAACTATGTTAAACTGGAAAATCAATCAATGGCTAGTTCTGGTAATTATCGCAAGTATAAAATTACTGATAATGGTAATAAGTATGTACATACCATCAATGCTAAAACAGGTATGGCTATTGAGAGTAATCTGTTAGCCGTTAGTGTGATTTCAAAAAGTGATTGTGCTGATGTTGATGGGTATGCTACTACTTTTATGGCCATGGGTTTTGATAAAACGATAGCGTTTTTAAAATCACATTCAGAATTAAAAGTGTATTTGATTTATATAAATAAAAATGGAGAAATAGAAACTTATAAAAGTGAAGGTTTACTTGTAAGAAACAGGTAAAACTTCACCTTTTGTTAAACAATATTTTGTAATTTCTTCTTCTAAAAGTGTTTTGGTATAATCAACTTCGTCCACTTTAAAACCAACAGAGCGCAACTTGTCAAAATAATCTTTACCATAAATACGTACATGATCATATTGCCCAAAAATCTTAGCACGTTCTTTTCTGTCTGTAATAGAATTATCTTCAAATGTAACATCACGATTTAAGTCTTGTGGAATTTGAAAAATTCCCATTCCACCTTTTTTAAGTACGCGATACAATTCTCGCATGGCTTTGGTATCATCTGGAATGTGTTCTAGTACATGATTACAGAAAATGACATCATAGGTATTGTCTTTAAATGGTAAGTTGCAGATATCTGCTTTTACATCTGCCAATGGTGAATTTAAATCTGTAGTTGTATAGTCTAGATTTTTCATTTGACGGAAACGACTATAAAACGCTTGTTCTGGAGCAAAATGCAGCACTTTTTTATCAGTAGTAAAAAAAGCGGTTTCATTTTTTAAATACAACCATAAAAGACGATGACGCTCTAATGAAAGGGTAGAAGGTGACAATACATTTGGTCTTTGAATTTCATAACCATACGGTAAAAATTTACGAAAACCCTTGCCGTCAATAGGATCAGTATACGTTTTTCCTTTCAAATAAACTGCAATAATTGGTTTTACCCAATAACTCAATTTTATTAAAATAGGTCGTGGAATTGTGTTAAGGATGGTTTTGAATAAACTCACTTTAAACTGTTGATGAAATTATTTCGTTCGTAATTTTTAAATGATGTTGCGTATGCAATCTTAAAAATTTTATGGTTTGTTTTAAATTTAAAATTCCAAAAACCGGATGTTTGAAATGACTATTTTTAGGAAGCTTTTTTATGTCTAATAATTGTTCTTTTGCAAGTGTAAATTGACTTAAAAGTTGATCTTTATCAATTGCCTTATTTGAACTTGTGATTTTGGGGGCTTTTGCCTTTCCACGTGGAAAACGACCAACAATAAATATAATAGTCCTTAAAAAACTAAAGGTCCATTTATATATTCTTGGGTCAGATTTTTTTATAGTATCACTGACCGCTAAAATTACTTTTAATGAATGGTCAATATGCCAATCTACACCGCTTTTTGAAACAGTATCATTTTGTCTTTTATAATGAGGAATTGTACTTGAAATTATCTCAATTTCTTTTTCTAATATCATTTTATTTTTTTACTCTAAATTCATCTTCTTCATTACTTTCAATTCCAAGTGCTTCGTAGATATAATCAAAAGTTGAAAGAAGTTGAGGTTTGCCATCAACAATTGCAATATCATGTTCAAAATGCGCACTCATCTTATTGTCAAGAGTTGTAATTGTCCAGCCATCATTGTGATGTTTTATTTTATGAGTTCCCATATTTATCATAGGCTCAATAGCAACGACCATTCCGTTTTTAAACTTTTTTCCCCTTCCTCTTTTACCATAGTTTGGCATTTCAGGATCTTCATGCATTTTTCTTCCTAATCCATGACCAACCAGTTCTCGTACAACTCCGTATCCGTGAGATTCGCAGAAATTTTGAATTGCAAAACCTACATCTTCAACACGACTTCCTGCTTTAAATTCTCTAATTCCTCTATACAAACTCTCTTTGGTTACATCCAATAATTTTTGAACTTCTGGCTCTATTTCTCCAACTGCAAATGTATATGCATGATCTCCGTAAAAACCATTTTTTAATGCACCACAATCTATAGAGATGATGTCACCTTCTTTTAAAGGGTTTTTATTAGGAAACCCATGAACTACTTGCTCGTTTGGACTCATGCATAAAGTGTTTGGAAAATCATATAAACCTAAAAAACCGGGGATTGCACCTTGCTCTCTTATATATTCTTCTGCCATTTTATCTAACTGTAATGTAGTAACTCCAGGTTTTACTTCTTTAGCAAGCATTCCTAATGTTCTCGATACAACTAGCGCACTTTCACGCATTATTTCAATCTCTTCTCTTGTTTTTATTTTTATCATTACCTATTTTTTAAACAAGTGATTCTTGCGTCATTTGTGTTGGTTTTTCTAACCCTATTAACTTCAAAATGGTTGGAGCAATATCACCCAAAACACCATCTTTTATATTCTTTAATTCGTTGTCAATTAATATTATTGGAACAGGATTAGTAGTATGTGCCGTGTGTGGTGTTCCATCAGGATTAATCATTGTTTCACAGTTTCCGTGATCGGCAATTAAAATCGTTGTATACTCATTTTCTAATGCTACAGTAATAACATCTTTCACACATTCATCAACTACTTCGCAGGCTTTAATCGCGGCTTTCATAACTCCAGTATGTCCAACCATATCTCCATTTGCAAAGTTCAAACACACAAAATCAGCTTCTCCTTTTTTCAATTCTGGAATTAAAGCATCACGTAATTCATAGGCACTCATTTCTGGTTGTAAATCGTAGGTTGCAACTTTTGGTGAATTTCTTAATATTCGAGTTTCTCCTTTAAATGGTTTTTCTTGTCCGCCAGAAAAGAAAAAAGTCACATGAGGATACTTTTCTGTTTCTGCAATTCGGATTTGCTTTTTGTTATTTTTTTCTAAGACTTCACCAAGAGTTTCCGTTAAGTTATCTTTATTGAAAACTACATTCATTCCTTTAAAAGAAGCATCATAATTGGTCAATGTTACATAGTGTAAATCCAATTTATGGGTATTATATTCATGAAAATCCTTTTGACTCAACATTTCTGTCAATTCTCGACCTCTATCAGTTCTAAAATTAAAAAAAAGTACAACATCATCATCTTTAATTGTTGTAATTGGTTGATTATTAGAATCAGTTAAAAGAATAGGCTTTATAAATTCATCGGTAGTGCTAGCATCATAACTTTTTTGAATACTTTCAATAATATTCTTTGATTTTTCACCAATCCCATTCACTAGAGCATCATAAGCTAATTTAACACGTTCCCACCGCTTATCTCTATCCATTGCATAATAACGACCTGTTACAGAGGCAATTTTAGTATTAGTATTAGAGATGTGATTTTGTAAATCTGAAATAAAACTTTTTCCTGATTTTGGATCAACATCACGGCCATCTGTAAATGCATGAATAAATGAATTTTGAACTCCATATTCATTGGCAGCATCAACCAAGCCTTTTAAATGATTGATATGTGAGTGGACTCCACCATTACTAACCAATCCTAAAAAATGTACGTTTTTATTATTTTGTTTAGCGTATTTAAAAGCATCTGTTAAAACTTTTTCTTTTGATAACGTATTGTTTCTTACTGCTAAATTAATTTTTGCTAAATCTTGATATACGATTCTACCAGCACCCAAATTCATATGGCCAACTTCACTATTTCCCATTTGACCTTCAGGTAGGCCAACATGTAAACCATCAGTTCTTAAAGATGCGTTTGGGTAATTTTTATAAAGTGAATCTATAAAAGGAGTTTCTGCATGATCAATAGCTGATACTTTTGGGTCAGGAGAAGTTCCCCAGCCATCTAATATCATCAAAATTACTTTTTTGTTCATAAATTAATAGAGTATATATGTCAATATAATCTACAAAGATAAGAAAACAAGACGCTTATTTGCGATACTTTTTAATTGCTTCTTTAATTTTTTGAATTCTGTTTTCAGGATCTGGATGTGTACTTTGAAATTCTGGAGTTCTGTTTGGTCCAGCAGCTGTTTTTAAAATTTCCATCACACCAATCATTTCTTCAGGTTCATAACCAGCCTTAATCATAAATTTCACACCCAATTCATCACTTTCTAGTTCATCTCCACGGCCATATTTCATGTTTGTAACATTGGCAATCATTGAGGCCATTTGACCCGCCTCATCACCACCGCCAACCATGACTCCTGATAATAGACCTTGAGTCAATTTTTGATTTTCCATCCGTTCAGCAGAATGTTTTCCTAATACATGGCCTATTTCATGGCCTAAAACGCCAGCTAATTGATCCTCGTTTTCTAGTTTGGAAAAGAGCGCATATGTAATAAATATTTGACCTCCAGGAAGTGCAAAAGCATTAATTGCTTTTGGGTCTCTGAGTAAATGAAATTCATATTTATAAGGTGTGCTTCTAGCAATACTATTATTTACCAAAGAATTACCAACTCTGTCAACCAAATCTTGTGCTTCTTGGTCTGGATACAATCCACCATGTTGTTGTGCCATTGAAGGAGCACTTCTTAAGCCAATAGCGATTTCTTGATCAACTGTTAAAGAAATACTTTGTTTTTTTCCAGTATAAGGGTTTATTTGTCTGTTAGAATAATACTTAAAGAGTGAAAACAAGATAATTCCTGCACCAATAATTAAACGAATTTTTAAATTACCTCTTCTCATAGTGTTTTTTTATTTTTCAACTGGTTAAATATACAAATATTCCTCTCTTTTCTTAAGTAGCAGTTAAGCAATTTTATAAGACTATTTTTTATTTAAGTGTGATTACAAGACTGATTTTAAATGTTTTGCTTTTTTTAAAGTATGGTTGCTGTCTTAAATGTCAAAAAACTCTTGTATATTGGATTATTATAGTATTTTTGTGGCTTAATTAAATATTATTATTATGAGTACTGGTACAGTAAAATTTTTTAATGACTCTAAAGGATTTGGATTCATAACAGAAGAAGGATCGGGTAAAGAACATTTTTTACACATTTCTGGATTAATCGATGAGGTTAAAGAAGGAGACAACGTAGAATTTGATTTACAAGAAGGAAGAAAAGGATTAAACGCGGTAAACGTGAAAGTTATCTAATACATATACTTTTAAACTTTTTTAGTACAAAGCCTATCATTTTAAATGATAGGCTTTTTTTATGTCCTAATAATTTAAGATTTCATTAATCTTTGCTTTCACTTTTTCAGTTGATGGAATCATAGTTTGTTCCAAAGTACTATTTAATGGTATTGCTGGCATGTTTTCACTTCCTATTGTCATTACAGGTGCATCTAAATACTTAAAACATTCTTCTTGGATTTTCCCTGCTAATGCTCTTGCAAAACTATTATTAGAAGGTTCTTCTGTAACTACTAAGCACTTTCCAGTTTTCTTGACAGATTTCATAATTGTATCTTCATCTAACGGAAATAAAGTTCGTAAATCAATAATTTCTACTTGATCACGCATGCCTTTAGTAGCATTATATGCCCAATGAACTCCCATCCCATAGGTTACAATAGTTACGATTTCAACAGCCTCTTGTTTCCATATTTCTTGTAAAACCCATGCTTTTCCAAATGGTAAGATATAGTCTTCACTTGGTTCTACTGAAGTTGCTCCTTTTGTTCCAGGAACTTTAGACCAATACAATCCTTTATGTTCTAATATCACAACAGGATTTGGATCATAATAAGCTGCTTTCATCAATCCTTTTAAATCTGCACCATTACTTGGATAGGCAATTTTTATTCCTCTTATATTTGTGATAACACTTTCTACAGAGGATGAGTGATAAGGACCACCACTTCCATAAGCACCAATTGGTACTCGTAAAATCATAGATACAGGCCATTTTCCATTTGACAAATAGCAACTACGACTTACTTCTGTAAATAATTGATTTAATCCAGGCCAGATGTAATCGGCAAACTGTACTTCAACAATTGGTTTCAATCCAACAGCACTCATTCCAACCGTAGAACCGACAATAAAGGCTTCCTGAATAGGCGTATTGAATACTCGATCATCACCAAATTTTTGGGCCAATGTTGCCGCTTCTCTAAAAACTCCACCTAATCTTCCTCCAACATCTTGTCCGTACAACAAACATTCCTTGTGCTTTTTCATCAATTCTTCAACAGCAAATAATGCACAGTCGACCATGACAACTTTTTCTGAACCTTCAGGTGTTCTTTCACCAACTTCTTCAGTTATTGGAGTAGGAGCGAAGTCATGTGTAAACAAATCTTCGGGTTTAGGATCTTCAGCAGTTAAAGCCTTTTTAAAACCTTCAACAACTTTGTTTTTTGCATTGTTCTCTATTTCTTCGATTTCATTT
>CAWVTS010000020.1:0-22262 GCA_963933045.1 uncultured Lutibacter sp.
AAAATAGAATAAAACGAATATTCCAGCTAAGAAAAGCAATGAAATACCATTCATAATATTTCCATCGATAAATTGAAAAACTGCCCAAACAGTAATTCCTAAAGCAATAACAATTTTTATATATTTATTAAACATAAATTATTTTTTTAAAATGCCAAAGATAAGTTTTTACACTTATTTTTTATAATATTTCTGATATTTAAAATAACCAAAGACGCTCAATGAAACACAAATCCCTAGCCAAGTCCAGATTTGAGATGGAATTTCTGCAGCTTCACCTTGCGCATATGAATGTAGTCCTGAAAGTAAATGATTCACTCCAAGATATGTCATTAAAATTGAAGCAAATGAAAATACGGCTAAAACATTAAAAGTAAATCGACCTCTTAATCCAGGAATCAAACGTGTGTGTAATACAAAAGCATAAATCATAATACTAATCAATGCCCAAGTTTCTTTTGGGTCCCATCCCCAATAGCGGCCCCAACTTTCATTGGCCCAAATACCACCTAAAAAGTTTCCGATAACTAATAAAACAAGACCAAGAGTCATTGACATTTCATTAATTATTGTCAATTCTTTTATCATCAAGCCAATTTTATTTTTATTTTTTTTAGTTGTAATGATCATCAGGAATAAAGCAAGCATTCCTAAAATCATACTTAATGTAAATGGTCCGTAACTGGCAACAATGATAGATACGTGAATCATTACCCAATAAGAATCTAAAACCGGAACAAGGTTTGCAATTTCAGGATCCATCCAGTTCATATGAGCAAACATTAAAATCATAGACGTTACAAATGTTGTTGCAGCAATTGTTAGAATAGAATTTCTCCCAAAAATTAATCCAAATAGCATTGTTGCCCAAGAAATATATATCATGGATTCATAACCGTTACTCCAAGGAACATGGCCAGAAATGTACCAACGAATTCCTAATCCAACAGTATGATATACAAATAGTAAAATAATAAGTACTTTAGAAGCTTTAATTAGTATTCTGACAAGTTTAGAGTTGTTGAAGATGTTTGTTATTATTAGAATAAACAGTAGAACTCCAGCAAGCATATATTGCCAAAATAGATTTTTGAAAATATCATTTTTATTATAAAAAACTTCTAAATCAATTTTACTTTGAGACGGGTAGACTTCACTGCCATACTTCTCTTGAAAACGCTGAATCCCTTCTAAAATCTCTTCTGATTTTGTGTAATCATTTGCTTCTTTTGAAGTCAATAATGTTTGTAAATATACAGGTAGGATTTGTTTTACAAATACAGAGTCTGTTCCAGAAAATTTACTAGTCTCTATTTCGTTTTGAGAAACCCATTTATTACTTACATCATTAGGAATGGGAAATATTCTAAGCAGATTTCCAAAAATACTTGAGTAGAATAAGTTCACTCGTCTATCAACCCCAATAATACTTTGTTCGAATTTATTTTTTATTTTTTTCTTGAATGCTTTTTCTTGTAATTCAGCAATTTTATAAACACCTTTTTCGGTAAAAAAATCTGATAAACGACCATATTTTTGATCTTGGGGTATACCAATAATATCTCGAAGTTTAGTGTTGTCTTTTTTGATATATACAATTGGAGTGTTGAACCAGAAACGTGGGTTTTGCTGAATAGATAAAAACACTTGATTAGCGTCTAAACCTCTATACATATTTTTTTTACTTACTTTTCTCAATAACTGTGAAGCGAAAGTATGCAAAGGCTTCATCCTTCCTCCAGCATCTTGAATGATTAATTTACTAAACTTTTCTGCATGTTCTTTATCAACTTGATGTGTCTGTAAAAGAGAATCAATTTGTTGATCTGAAAGCTGATGTTCGTTGTGCTGAGAATAGCCTATTGAAATAGAAAGTAGTAGTGCTAAAGTTAATGCTGTTTTTTTTGATTTGATTTTATTTAGGTTTCTTCCTAAATCAGAAAAACGAGTATTTTTTACAAATAAGATTAGTGTTAAACCAAAAAACAACATGATATAAGCAATATATGTGATGAGAGTTCCCCAATAATCATGATTCACAGAAAGTCTAGTTTCTTCGTATTCATCGGTTATATTATAACTAGACTGGAAGAATTTGTAGCCTTTATAATCCAATATGTGATTCATGAAAATTCTAAAATCAAATGTTTCTTTCGGATCTATAACAGTAACTTCACTTGCATATGACATAGGGCTTTGTGAGCCTGGATAATTTTCTAATTGAAAATCTCTAAGTTTGATATGGAAAGGCAAAGTCAATTGCATAGAACCGTAATTTACTCTAAAGTTTAATCCTCCTACACTTATTTTTGTTGGATTTTCAATATTGTATTGACCACCATTAATAGTCATTTTTTCAGTTTCATTACCAACTGTTACATCAAAAACAAGTCGGTCTATTGGGTTTTCCTCACGTTCTCCCTTTACAACTTTATACGTTCCTTTTATTGCTGTTTCTGGAACTACAAAACTTAATCCAGCCAATTGATGTAAAGACAATAATTGTAAATCTTGTATTGAATCTTTAGGGATAGTACCTGAAAATTGATCTCTCATTCTCAAGTAACTTCCATCGTGACTTGTTTTTAATTTAAGGGTGTCATTCTCAGTAAATATATCAATTGAGTTATTACTTAAATTATCAAAACCAACTAAGACATTATGTATAAGCTGGCTTGTTCCTCTTTTTATATAATGATCATGTCTTGAGCCAGAAGTTGATTCTACAAAATGTAAGTATTCATCTCCTTCTAAATTTTGTTCAAACTCTTCTTTAGCAAAAGGTGTATATTCAACAAGATTAAAAGTAAATTTTGTGTCTCTAAATTTTTCTGAGAAGGTATAATTAGGTTTTCCTTTGGCTGATAGTAAAACTTTATCAGGAGTTGCTTTCTTTTGATCTTTACCATCATCAGTAACTACTTCAAAATAAATAGCCTCTGAAAACATTACATTGCTAGACTCTCCTTCAATAATTGGCATGATTCCCTCATAACTAATATATCTAGTAATTCCGGATCCAACAATAACTAATATAAAAGAAACATGAAAGAATAGTACCGGCCATTTTTCTTTTTTATAGAGTCTATATCTGAAAATATTTCCAAAAAAATTAACTACAAAAAGCAACATGATTGCTTCAAACCACCAAGCGTTATAAACTAGTGCTTTTGATGTTTGAGTTCCATAATCGTTTTCTATAAAAGTTGCAATTCCCATGGCTGCGGCAAAGGCAATAAACAAGATGGCTGTTAGGCGAGTAGAGTATAATATCGAGAGAAGTTTCTTCATCATTAAAAATCAAAAATATGCTATGCAAATTTACGTATTTTTGTATAAATAAGATGTTAAAAATATGAAAATAAACGTGAAGTTTAGGATTCAATATTTTCTATCAAATACTCTAAAATATCAATAGCTGCTTTAGAGATTTTTGTTCCAGGACCAAAGACACCAATTACTCCAGCGTTGAATAGAAATTCATAATCTTGAGGAGGTATTACACCTCCAGCAGTTACTTTAATATCGCTTCTTCCGTAATTTTTCAATTCATTTATCACTTGAGGAATTAGCGTTTTATGACCTGCTGCAAGAGATGAAACTCCCAAAACATGTACGTCGTTTTCAACGGCTTGTCTAGCAACTTCTTTTGGAGTTTGAAATAACGGACTAATATCTACATCAAAGCCTAAATCAGCAAAACTAGTTGCTACTACTTTAGCGCCTCGATCATGCCCGTCTTGGCCCATTTTAGCAATCATAATACGCGGTCTTCTACCATCCATTTCAGCAAATCGATTTGCTAATTCTGCTGCTAGTTTAAAATAGGTGTCGTTTTTGATTTCTTTGCTATACACGCCTGAAATTGAATTTATACTTGCTTTATATCTTCCAAAAACAGTTTCTAAAGCTGATGAAATCTCACCTAATGTTGCTCTATTTCTTGCTGCTTTTACAGCCAAATCTAATAAATTTCCATCACCTGATTCAGCACATTCTGTTAAATCAACTAAAGATTCTTGAACTTTAGTATCATTTCTTTCAGATTTTAATAGTGTTAATCTTTTAATTTGAGATTCTCTAACGGCATTATTATCAACTTCTAAAATGTGTAAATCTTCCTCTTCTTTAAGTTGATATGCATTTACACCCACAATAATATCTTGTCCACTATCAATCCTTGCTTGTTTTTTTGCTGAAGCCTCTTCAATCCTCATTTTAGGAATCCCTTTTTCAATAGCTTTGGTCATTCCGCCTAACTCTTCAATCTCTTCAATCAGTTTCCAAGCATCTTCCGCAATTTCTTGAGTCAATTTTTCAAGTTTATAACTTCCAGCCCAAGGATCAACGGTTTTGGTAATCATTGTTTCTTCTTGAATATAAATTTGTGTGTTTCTGGCAATTCTAGCAGAAAAATCTGTTGGCAAAGCAATTGCTTCATCAAGAGCATTGGTATGTAAGCTTTGAGTTCCTCCAAATGCAGCAGCCATCGCTTCAATTGCTGTTCTTGCAACATTATTGAATGGATCTTGAGCGGTTAAACTCCATCCGCTAGTTTGACAATGTGTTCTTAATGCTAAAGATTTTTGATTATTAGGACTGAATTTTTGTACGATTTTTGCCCAAAGCAATCTTCCTGCTCTTAATTTTGCAATTTCTCTAAAATGATCCATTCCAATTGCCCAAAAGAAAGATAATCTTGGAGCGAAATCATCAATCTTCATTCCAGATTTTAAACCTGTTCTTATATATTCTAATCCGTCAGCAAGGGTATACGCTAACTCAATTTCTGGAGTTGCACCTGCTTCTTGCATATGATACCCTGAAATAGAAATGCTATTAAATTTAGGCATGTGTGCAGTTGTATATATAAATATATCTGCAATTATTTTCATTGATGGAGTAGGAGGATATATGTAAGTGTTTCTTACCATAAACTCTTTTAAAACATCATTTTGTATTGTTCCTGTAAGTTGTTCTAATGAGACTCCTTGTTCTTCTGCAGCAACAATATAAAAGGCAAGTATTGGTAATACAGCACCATTCATAGTCATTGAGACTGACATTTTATCTAACGGAATTTGGTCAAATAAAATCTTCATATCTTCGATAGAATCAATTGCGACTCCTGCTTTTCCAACATCACCTTCTACGCGTTCGTGGTCAGAGTCGTAGCCTCTGTGTGTAGCCAAATCAAAAGCAACTGAAAGTCCTTTTTGACCTGCTTTTAAATTTCTACGGTAAAAAGCGTTACTATCTTCTGCAGTAGAAAAACCTGCGTATTGTCTTATTGTCCATGGTCTTCTTACAAACATAGTTGAATAAGGTCCACGTAAATTTGGAGCAATTCCTGCAGCAAAATTTTCATGTTCAAAATTTTGTTCTTTTAAATTACTGCTTTCAATTTTAATATGTTGAATATCTTTACGCTTCATTCTTCAATCTTTCTTGTTCTAATTTTTCTGACAATCGTCTTGAAACAATTGGTTGAATTAAAGTTTTTCTAGGTTTGGTTTTTACAAATGGATACAATTCAATTGTATCATTCATTTTGTCATCCTCATTTGGATGCTTATTGGTCCCTAATAATATCAATTCACCTGAATCAAATTGTGCTTGTTCTTTATCTGCAGCTTCTTTTATTTTTCTTTGTATTACCCCTTCCTTGAGTTGTTTTAAAAATCCGCCACCTTTTTCAATATCCTTCAAGATTGCTAGTGCTTTTTCAGCAACTTCCTTAGTTAAAGACTCGATATAATAAGTTCCATCAGCAAAATCATTAGCGTTTTTAAAATAACTCTCTTCCTTTAATATCAACAATTGATTTCGAGATATGCGTTCTCCAAATTCATTTTTCTTGTGATATATATGATCATACGATAGATTACTAATTGTATCAGAACCGGCAATAATAGCACTCATACATTCAGTTGAAGAACGAAGCATATTTGTATTATAATCATACAAAGTTTTGTTTCTTAAAGTTGGTCTAGAGAAAATATGGGTGTCAATTTTAATATCATATTCTTCGCAAAGTACTTTCCATAAATGATTAAATGCTCTAATCTTGGCTATTTCAAAAAAGTAATTACTTCCAAAAGAAAAGTTGAAATTAATTGATGTATTAGTTGCTTTGTTTTCTGACAGAAAATTCAAATACTCATTTCCATGAGCAAGTGCATATGCAATTTGTTGTACATTATTTGCTCCTGCATTTTGATAATTAGCAGTATTCACTTCAATTATAGAGAAATGCTCTGAACTATAAGAATTTAACTTTTCTAAAATATCAAAGTCAGATTTTAAATTATGATACCAATTCCCGTCTTTGGTGAGGTTCCCAATAATATCAACATTTAAAAAGAGTTTGCTTTTGTAAGTATGGTTTAATAGATCTAAACAAAAACTTTCAGAAAGAAAATTTAGTTGAAAATGTACATCAACAGAAATATTTTTGAGTAATAGATTGAAGTCAAAAGGGTTATTGGCAGTAAATTGAATACTGTCAGCACCTCTTTTGATAGAATCTTGCGCAACGGAATTGGCTATTTTTTCATCGGAAACAAAAATAGATTGACAAATCTTAAATTCTTTAGTTTTTTTTGGAACACTAACTTTTTCAAAAGTATCAGAATGATAAAAGGGTTTTATTTTAATCCCTTCGTTTGTATCACTTACTAAAGTATTGTTATAATCGGCACCTTTCAAATCAAATTGGATTTTCTGTTTCCAATATTTTGCTGAAACTGAAGGGAAGTCTTCAAATAAATTAGTGCTCATTTATCGTTTTTTTAGTGTGTCATACTCAATAATATAAATTTCTTCATCTTCTTTTTTCATATTATATTTTTCTCTTGCAAACTTGTCTAATGTTTCAGGATTTTCAAGTTGTTCAATTTTTGTTCTATCAGATTCTATTTCAGTTTCATAATATTTTTTATCGCCTTCTAATTTGTTTATTTCTGGATTTAAAGTTTTATGATGAAATAAATAAGAGTTTTCATCTATAAAAAGAATCCAAATTAAAAACACTAAAAGAATAAGTATAAAAGGATTGCTTAAGATTTTGAAGGCTTTATTTTCTTTAATACTTTTAAGAGACATCTTTTGCGAGTTTTTCTGAAATCACGGTTCTTACAATATCTATTGCAACAGTATTATATCGGTCATTTGGAATAATCATATCAGCAAAGTTTTTTGTAGGCTCAATAAACTGATCGTGCATAGGCTTTAAAGTATCCTGATATCTGTTTAAAACTTCATTTAAATCACGTCCACGTTCTTGAATATCTCTTTTTAACCTTCTTATCAATCTTTCGTCAGCATCTGCGTGTACAAAGATTTTTATATCACATAAATCACGTAAATCTGGATTGTTGAAGATAAGAATTCCCTCTACAATCATTACTTTTTTTGGATGTGTTCTTAAAGTGTCTTCTGTCCTGTTATGAGTCACAAAAGAGTAAATAGGCTGTTCAATGATTTTATTATTTTTTAAATCTTGGAGTTGTTTGACTAATAAATCAAAATCTATTGCTCTTGGATGATCAAAGTTGATTTTTGTTCGTTCTTCATAAGATAAATCATTTGTTGCTTTATAATACGAGTCTTGTGAAATTACTGTAACTTCATTTTCAGGCAATTGATTTATAATTTGATTGACAACAGTAGTTTTTCCACTTCCTGTTCCTCCTGCAATTCCAATAATAAGCATAGTGTGATAGTTTTAAAGCAAATTTACAAATTTTGAGATGAAATAATAATATTATTGTTATAATTGCAAATCTGCATTTATTACATTGGAGTAAAGTTCTATCATATAAAAAATGGTTGTTGAATTCCCGTTTTTTTTTGGATCACTATTTTATAGAATCTATTTCTATTCCAAATAATTTATTGAATAGGATGTTGTTGTAGTAAAAAAGCCCCAATATTTAAAAGAATAAGAGTCTTAGGTATTATAAATAACTTGATTTTAAAAAGCGTTTTACTTGTTTTTTACTTTCATACATTTTAATTCCATAATAATAGTCAATTAATTAGATATAAGTAGTAATAAGGCTAATGATGGTTCTCTATAAAAGTAAAAAAATAACTAGCGAAAAAAGTTACATTATTCTATGCTTAATTGATAGTAGACAATTCACTAGGAATGCTTGATGTTGTGAATAAGTTTTTAGATTATTTTTTCAAAATAATCTATAGTTTTTATCAATCCTTCTCTTAATTTTATTTTAGGTTCCCAGTTTTCGAATTTTTCTCTAGCCAATTCAATATTAGGACGCCTTCTCTTTGGGTCATCTTCAGGTAAAGGATAAAAGATGAGTTTGGATTTTGAATTTGTTAATTCTAAAATGAATTGAACCAATTCTAACATTGTATATTCTTCAGGATTTCCAATATTTACAGGTCCAGTAAATTCATCAGGCGTATTCATCATTTGAATCATACCATTTACTAAATCATCTACATATTGAAAACTTCTAGTTTGTTTTCCGTCACCATAAATTGTGATGTCTTGACCTTTTAGTGCTTGAATCACAAAATTTGATATAACTCTTCCATCATCAACATCCATTTTAGGACCATAGGTATTAAAAATTCTAATAATTTTTATTTTCAAGTTATGTTGAGTATGATAATTAATGAATAAAGATTCAGCACAACGCTTGCCTTCATTATAACAAGATCTTTTTCCAATAGGATTTACATTACCCCAATATTCTTCATGCTGAGGGTGTATTTCTGGTTCTCCATATACCTCGCTAGTAGAAGCTTGTAATATTTTTGCGTTTTCATTCTTTGCTAAACCTAGCATGTTCATTGCTCCCAAAACAGATGTCTTGATAGTTTTAATTGGATCAACTTGATAATGAATTGGAGATGCTGGACAGGCCAAGTTAAATATTTCATCAACAGTATTTGAATAAGGTTCAATTACATCGTGGTCTATTAACTCAAAATTTGGATTGCCGATTAAATCTTCGACTTTACTTTTATTTCCAGTAAAAAAATTATCAAGGCATGTAACATGATTGCCTTGATTAATTAGTTTTTCGCACAAATGCGAACCTATAAAGCCAGCTCCACCAGCAACTAAGACTTTTTTCATAACAGTTTTTTTAGTTTTGGAGTAAGCAAACCTAAATAAAATTATTCAATTTGTGTAAGTTATTTATATTTTATAAAATTAATGTTTAAACAAGCAACTTAAACAAATGGTTTTTTTAGTTATTTTGACCCTAAATCAAAGAATTGAAAGTGAAATATCTAATTATAGAGTAATATATATCCATTAAGTGAAGTTGCTATGAGTAGCCAAATGAGGTATGGCGCAATAAATAAAGTATTACAGTTTACTTCTCTTCTGAAGTTGAAAAACAGGGATGCAATAAGTATAGTAAGTAAAGAAATGTTAATCATTCCTAATAGCACTTCTTGAAAATAAAAGAAAACAGGATTCCATGAAATGTTTAAAACCCATTGAATTGCGAAGAGTATAATTATTTTTTTTCGATCTGTTTTATGATCAATCAGATATGCCATATATACTGCAAAGCAGATCATAATAAATGTCCATGCAACACCAAACACCCATCCTGGAGGAGTCCAAGGGGCTTTATTCAAATTTTGATACCACATTGACGAAACACCATTTCCTGTGAATAAACCACCTATTGCTAATGCTGTGAAATTTAGAACTAAAAATAAAAATATTTTCTTAAGTAGTACCATACTTTTTTAATTCAAAGAAAGATAAATTTATTTTTTAAGTAACTCTATTTCATCTAAAACTTTTTGAGCTTCAGCATATTTCTCATCACTTTTTGAACGATTTGTTGTTGAAAATTGATGCCATTCTTTCATCAGTTTTTCGTATTTTTCTTGTAGTTTTTCTACGTTCGATTTTTTCTTAAAAAGGTTAAACATAATTTTTAATTTAAGGTTTAATTATAATTTTACGGTTACAATTCCTGAATCAATTGGAAATACTTGTCCCGATATAGCAGTAGATTTTTCTGAAAGTAAATACTCTGCTAAATGAGCAACTTCTTCTGGTTCAAGAAAGTTCTTATAAGGATGTCTGTCTTTAATACTTTCAATCATTTTATCATTGCGTAATAATTTTTCAGCCAATGTTGTGTTGGTCACTGTAGGAGCAATTGCATTGAAACGAATTTTAGTTGCATACTCAGCAGCCAATGACATTGTCAAGCCTTCTACAGCAGATTTGCTTGCAGCAATGCTTGCATGGTAAGGCATTCCCATTTTAGAAGCTACGGTACTGAATAAAACTACAGACGCAGATTCACTAGCGATTAAGTTTTTTAAATAAAACTGAATAACTTTTACAGCGCTCAGGACATTAATTTTAAAGTCTTGTTCGAAGTCACCCAATTTCAATCTAGAAAAAGGTTTTAAATTGATACTTCCAGGACAATAGACAATGCCATCAATAGTGTCTAGTGTGGGTAACTCATCTTCAGTTACATCTAGACTATAATTAGTTAAGTTTTCATGTGTTATTTCTGGTAGTGTCCTACTGATATTTATAATTTTATGGCTACCAATTAACATTTTTAAGAGTGCATTTCCTATTCCTTTACTACCGCCTATTATCAGTATATTTTTCATCTCTTTGATATTTTATTATTATTTATATTTGTCTGTCTACTGCATTTAAACCTTCCCTTTTCAAATCCTCTTTTACTTTGGTGTTTTGTTGCTCTTCCTTGAACTCGAGCCCTCCATAATCTGAAGCTTGAAGGTTTTAATTCTCTTCGCATCAGTTCAATTACTTCTTGTTCTTTTAATCCAAATTGAAATTTTATGGAGTCAAATGTTGTTCGATCTTCCCAAGCCATTTCAATGATTCTATCTAATTCTATAAGCGTCATATTATTTTTTTACTAGCGAGTTAATCATTCCTTTAAATACAAATCCGTGGAATGGAAATACTGAAAACCAGTAAATTCTTCCCCATAACCCTTTAGGTCTAAAAACAGCTCGTTGATATAATTTATCTTTTACAATTTTAAACTCAAGCCAAGCCTCTCCAGGTAATTTCATTTCGGCATATAAAAGCAATCGTTTTTGTTTTTTATCAGCAAGTAATACTCTCCAAAAATCTAATGGATCTCCAGGTTCTAGATGCGTATCGTGAGTTCTTCCTCTTCGCAAGCCTACGCCTCCAAATAGTTTATCTACATAACCTCGAATTTTCCATAAACCATTAAAACTATACCACCCATTTTTTCCACCGATAGACCAAATTTTATCAATAGTAAATTGTTCATCTTCTATTTTTCTAAATCTAACATCTTTGTAACATCCAAATTGAGGTAGCTGGATATGGTCTGCAAGTTGATCGTCGAATACGCCACTACTTATAGCGTCTTTCCAACTAGAAACAACATCGTTTTGTTCAATTTTCTGAAATGCTAGATTAACAGCATCTATATATGATATTGGTTTTACATTTAGAAGTTTGTTTATATTACTTGACCTCGCTATAACTTCAACTTTCATACTATCCACTAGTGCTTGTGCTAGACTAAAAGAAGTCGAAGTGACAAAGTATAACCAATAAGAGGATAATTTTGGTGTTAAAATAGGGAGCGTTAAAATATGTCTTTTTAGTTTTCTGACTTCTCCAAACTGTAAAATCATTTCTTTATAGGTCAGTATTTCTGGGCCACATATATCAAATGATTTATTATACAGTTCTTCATTACCTACTCCACGTTCTAAAAAATTTAGAACATCTCTTATTGCTATTGGTTGCGTTTTAGTGTTCAGCCATCTAGGAGTAACCATTAAAGGTAGTTTTTCAACAATATCTCTGATTATTTCAAATGAAGCACTCCCACTTCCCACAATAATTCCTGCTCTGAAGGTAGTAAGTGCATAGTTCTGGGATTGCAATGTCTTTTCTACTTCTAGTCTTGATTCTAAATGCTTAGATAGCGAATTGTCGTTTACAATCCCACTTAAATAAATTACTTGTTTGCAATTAGTTGCCTCACATAATTTTTTAAAATTTACGGCGCAATTTTTTTCCAGTTTATTAAAATTAGTTGCGCTAGTTGACATAGAGTGTATTAAATAATATGCGGCATCTATATCTTTAGGAAAAACAGTTTTATTAGGTTGTAAGAAGTCAATTTTTAAAAATTCAATATTGTCTTCATATTCAATCTCATCAGGAATTCGGCTTAAATCTCTTACACAGCATATTAATTGATGCCCATTTTTCAATAGTTGTAACACCAATCTTTTTGCAATGTAGCCTGTCGTTCCTGTGACTAATATTTTCATTTATGAATATTTATCTTTTTTGGTCTTTGATATGGTTGACGTGTTTCTAGAGTAGGTAAAGCATATCCATCTAGTCCATTAATTGCAGCAATATTCCCTTTAGAAAGATCAACAAACCCATCTTTTTGTAATAAATCATCTTCAATTGTTACCGATTGAACCTCACCCACAACCATAATAACATTATTGGCCTTAATATAATACTCTTCAACATACTTTACGGCAATTTTTATGGGAGATTGTGCAACAAATGGTGCTTTAAACTCTTTTAAATAATAAGAATTTAATTCAGTAATATCAAATTCTGAAATTTCGGAAGCATATTTTGCAGAAGTATGATGTGCATCTTCAATAAAATTTTTCGCAATATGATTGATTGTGTAAACTCCAGTTTCTTTAATATTTTTATAGGTGCCTCTGGGAACTGTTGTAGGGCGTAAAATAAAGCCTAATAATGGAGGGTTGGAACCAAGATGAATTACAGAACTAAACACAGCAACATTTTCTATTCCATCATTAGAAATACTGCCTATAAGATTGGCAGACTTATATCCAGATAAACTATTAACTAAGTTTATCTTATAGATGTGTTCCAATTCTGATATGTCTTTGTTCGTGAAAAAAGCCATTTAGTATTTTTTATAATTATTAATTTTTACATTGTTTGCTTTTAAATCGTTCATTAAATTGTATAGCCCAAAAAATGTTCGATTGATGTAAATAAAATGTTTAGAACCTCTATTTCCGTTCATGTTTTTTAACTCATTACTTTTTGCATATTTCTGCCCAAGTTCTCCAATTCTATCAAAGAATGAATTATCAGAAAAATCAAATTCTTCAGAATGAAAAGGGAGCGTGAATAAAGAGAGCATTTCGTAAAATAAGTCTCTGAAAAATATTTTTTCTTCTAAGCTGTCGCTAGGTTTTAAAATTTCTAGCTCATATAGTTTTTCTTCAAAAAACGCAGGATTTGAAATATTCTCTTTTTTAGCCAATTCAAAATATGGAACATAAAAATCATCAGGAATTTCTTTCATACATCCAAAATCTATAACTATCAATTCAGTGTTATTAGAAATTAATAGATTTCCTGGATGAGGATCAGCATGAACTTTTCTTAACACATGTATTTGATACATGTAGAAATCCCATAAGGCTTGTCCTATTTTATTGGATTTTTTTTCATCTGTATTATGTTTTGTGAATTCTGATAAATGCAGGCCATCCATCCAATTCATTGTTAAGATTCTGTCTGAGGATAATTCAGGATAATAACTAGGAAATTTTAAATTTGGAATTATAGAACAGGCATTCGCAATTTCTTCACTTTGCGCTAATTCTAAAACATAATTAGTTTCTTCATTTAGTTTATTTTCTACTTCCTTAAAGTATTCATTAGATCCTTCACCTTTTATATTAAACATTTTCATAGCAATTGGCTTTACCATTGCTAAATCTGATGAAATACTTTCTGCAATACCTGGATATTGGATCTTCACAGCCAATTCTTTACCGTTTTTGGTTGCTTTATGAACTTGGCCAATACTTGCACCACTAACAGCATGTAAATTAAATGTATCAAATAATTCATTTGGATCTTTTCCAAAGTATTTTTTAAATGTTTTGGTTACTAATGGTGCCGATAAGGGAGGAACAGAAAATTGAGATAAAGAGAATTTTTCTACGTATGCCCTAGGTAAAATATTTTTCTCCATACTCAACATTTGCGCTACTTTTAAGGCGCTTCCTTTGAGTTTTTGTAATCCATCATAAATGTCTTCGGCATTATCATCATTTAGCTTCTCTTTTGCTTCTTCTTCTGATATAACCATTTTATTACCGTAATATTTAAGGTAATTTACTCCAACTTTTGCTCCTGTCTGAAACAGTTTTGTAGCACGTTGAATTTTCGAGGTTGGTATTTTATCTATTGTTTTCATTTATTTCGTCATCATTTTTTCTTTGAATAAAAACTTTCCTAAATCAATAATACTTTTAATAGGCTGAACGCTTATTAAATCAAAACTTGTATTTACGGCTTTTTCAATAAATATATCTGTTTTTTCAAATGAAGAGGAAGTGTCTTCAAGCCAAAATTTAAGTGTCATTATAAATTGAATCCAAGCAGCTTCTTTTAAAGATTTATCTTGAATGTCTTCAATCTGTTTTTGATTGATATCAATTTTTTCTATTTCTAATGTGCCTATATAGTCCGTAAAAACCTTTTTAAGTTTTCCTAAAGGCTTCATGAATTTTAAATTAGTCTTATTCTTTAATGCAGCACTCACATAACTTCTATTGGCTGTAAGTAATTCGAAAAAAGTAAAGTAAAAACTTAGCAGTTTATTACGAGAATCATAATTGATATAGTCTTCACTTTTTTCTAGTAAAATTATAGTTTGCTCAAAGAATACTTCGAAAATTTTTTTCTCAAGTGCTTCAAAATTTCCAAAATACGTATAAAAAGTAGTTTCTTCAAAATTGTTTGATTTTGCAAAAAGATATACAGATTTTGGTATTTCACCATGGTTTAAAACATGATCAATGTACATTTTTATCAGGTCAGAGTCTATTATTTTTTTCTTTTTTGCCATAATACCTTATTTATTTTTTTGTAAAGGTAGTGAATATATATTTTGTTTAACTTTTTTATAAAAAAAGTTAAACATTATGTATATTTGTAGTAATTATAATATTTATTTATTCTAAAATATAGATTATGAAAAGTATATTATACACGTTTTTATTTATGAGTCAGACTCTAACACCACACACAATATTTAATTTTAATTCTGCTACAGATATTAATTCTTGGAGAATAGTCAATGATGATGTTATGGGTGGAAAATCTAGATCTAAAATTTTATTAAAGAAGAATAAGGGTGTTTTCGAAGGTGAGGTTTCATTAGAGAATAATGGTGGTTTTGCAATGACTCAATTTAATTGTAAAGTTATTAATGTACAAGATTATCAAAAGATAGTATTAGATATAAAAGGTGATGGGAAAGTATATCAATTTAGAATTAAAGAAAATCAGTACAATACATATTCTTATGTTCAAAGTTTTAAAACTACTGGTAAAGAAGAAATTATAGAGCTTTATTTAAAAGATTTTGTTCCTCAATTTAGAGGTGTAAAATTAAAGATACCAAACTTTGAGAAAAACACAGTTGGGCAAGTTGCTTTACTTATTGGTAATAAAAAGAATGAAATTTTTAAAATTCAATTAAATAAAATAATCTTTAAATAAAAAAAACTTGATAATCAACTGATTATCAAGTTTTGTCGGGGTGGCAGGATTCGAACCTGCGACCTCCTCGTCCCAAACGAGGCGCGATGACCGGGCTACGCTACACCCCGAAGTTTTCGGACTGCAAATGTATTATATAATATTTGTTTAGCAATGTAATTGTAAGAATAAATTCACTTACTTTTTAATTACTTTTTTAATCAATAGTGCTTTGCCATTTTCATCTAAAATTTCTACAAAATAGAATCCAGATTTTAAATCAGCTAACAAAATTGTATGTGTATAATAATTTAATGTAACATCTAATTGTTTGACAACTAACCCTGTGTAGTCATAAATATTTACCTTAATATTTTCTCTATTAGTTATGTAGATAGACAGGCTTTCGTTTATTGGATTAGGGTAAATAGTTACAAATTCTTCAAGGTCTTCTCCGTTACAATCTTCATCAATATAATTTCCTGCAATTTCTTGCATAGATGGATTAATATGTGGATCTGTATCATCACAATCAGAAGAATCTGTTGAGTACCCTACAGGAGTAGTTGTTTCACAAAATTCTTGGGGGTTGTTAATATCACCAAACCCATCAGTATCAGCATCTAAATAATACGTATGGTATGGAGTGTTGTCATCAATTATACCATTACAATCATCATCAACCCCATTACAAGCTTCAATTGCAGCAGGATTTACACTTGCATCATAGTCATTACAATCTTCATATGAATAGAACCCATCATTATCAGCATCTTTATAGAAATACGATTTTATAAAATCGAATGCTTCAACTCCAATTTTTTCACCTATTCTTCTTCCAGGAATATCATCTGCGGGTGGATGGATTCCTCCCCAAATTCTTGATAGGCTACATTGATCAGATGCATCTCTGTAGGTTGCCCATTGTAAAATTAGATTTTCGCTTGGTCCTTCTTCAAAGACTAAGAATTCATTTTGATTGGCGTCAAATGTTCCCATTCCTCCAGGAAAAAACGCGTCATTTGTTAGCAATGTCATTACTTCTGCCGCAGCTCTAGAAAATGTAGAGTGACCAGAAACATATCCAGCAAAAGGCGGTGTAACGAATGAAGGTCGTTGAAAAGGCATCCAGTTTTCTGCAAGTATCCAATCTACTCCTGCAACATCTATATCGGGATTGTTAATATAACTTGGACCTTTCCAAGCATATAATTTTATTTTACCAACATTTTCATTTGAAGCACCTGCTAATGCATCTCCATCTTCAACAACTTCAATATAATTTAGAATTAAAGGGATTCCTTCTGGATGATAATTAGATAGATTTGAATCTGTACTTTGACCTCTATCTGCCATATACCTTATTGCTGAAACAGGTCTTATATAGTCATAATAACCTTTTATTCCCCAGGATGAAATTGCAACATCATGTAGAGTTCCTCCAAGGGTTAAATAAGATTTGACATCCCATTCAAAATTTGAAAGCAACTCGCCTTTTCCATTAAATTTCTTAATAGTTTCAGGATGATCACTTACATAATTCAAAAGAGTAAACCAATGTCCAGGAGGAGTTTCTGACTCTGGGCCATCTGCCCAAAATTCTGCCAAAACTCTTGTGTAATCTCCTCTTTTTACAAGTTGAGGTGTGTAAGGGTTACCTGTTTTTGGGTTTGTTTCATGACCAATACTTGCATCACCACCGTTTTCGATATCATAAAAGTTTTTATAGTCTTCAAATGTTGTTGGAAAATTTTGAATATTTCCAATAGATGCTGGTGAAATATCAATAAGCGTATCATCATTTGGATCTAGATGAGAAGACCAAACCGAAACAAGAGCAAAACCCCATTTATATGGATCGTCTATACCAGAAATAGATGGATCTGTAGAGATGTAAGGTGGCTCTCCTGGATCTTGATACACCCAATAGTCAAAACCGTTTATTGGGTTAATTGTTGCTTCAGCTGTATTTAATGAAAACGGTACAACTTGTCCCCATTCTGGGCTTAAAAATTCAGGAGTGTCAAGTGGAATTGGATTACCGCTTTGGTCAATAAACACATCTAATGTCAATGGTTGCCATTTATTTGGATCATCAATATTTGGGTTGCCTGGTAAATCTATAATTAAAGAAGGGTTTGAAGGCTCATAAGAAGTGTTTTCATATTGGTTCACTTCGTTTGAACCATCTTGGAAACCAAATATAATTAATTGTTCGGCAATATAATTTCCAAGTGCAGCGCTAGATCCGCTTGAATAATCAGTTGATATAAAGTCTTTATCACAATTTATATCTATAAAAAAAGCATCATATAGATCTTGTAATTCAGTTGCATTTGGAGAGTTTTGGAATCTATGGGATAATAATCTATATACAGCGTAATTTAAAGTTTCTTCTTGTGCTACTTGTGTATCTGAAGGTAAAGAAACTCCATTAAATTCACATAAATAATCTCCTAATTGATTCCCTAGGAAAAAGGGTGTTGCTTCTTCGTTATACACCGCCCAAGAATCATACATTGCAATAGAAATATGAAATAAATTTCTTGCGTGTACAGTTGGTCTTGCAAAATCTTTTCTAATAGATTCTAATAAAATATCATTCCATTGTCTAGCAATAGATTGTTGTGAAAAACTAGAAAAAGTTATAAAGATTAAAGTGAATAATAGTAATAGTTTTTTCATATGAAATAGTTGTAGGTCATGCAAATATAATCTTTTTTAAAAATGTAATTAAAGTTTTTTTTCACGACTAAAATTTTCATTGAATTAATAAATGTTAGCATTGTAAAAACTTATAAACATTTGTAATAAAAAAAATCTAAAAACTATATTTTTGCTTCACAAAATAAAAATAAAATTATGTCAGAATCTATCGAAAGAATAAAATGTTTAATTATTGGATCGGGACCTGCAGGTTATTCCGCAGCAATATATGCATCAAGAGCAGATTTGAAACCAGTAATATATACTGGGATGCAAATGGGAGGTCAATTAACAACGACTACAGAAGTTGATAATTATCCAGGTTATCCGAAAGGAACAGATGGAACAATGATGATGGAAGATTTTAAAAATCAGGCTGAACGTTTTGGAACTGAAGTTAGGTTTGGTATGGTTACTAAAGTTAACTTTAGTGATAAAGTGGGCGGGATCCATAAAGTTATAGTTGATGAAACTAAAGAAGTTGAAGCAGAGGTAATAATCATTTCAACAGGTGCAACAGCTAAATATTTAGGGTTGGAAAGTGAACAGCGTTTAATTGGTGGAGGCGTTTCTGCATGTGCAACATGTGATGGGTTTTTCTATAAAGGTCAAGACGTTGTTGTGGTTGGTGCGGGAGATACCGCAGCTGAAGAAGCAACATATTTAGCAAATATTTGTAAAAATGTAACAATTCTTGTTCGTAAAGATTTTATGCGTGCTTCTAAAGCGATGCAGCATAGAGTTAATAAAACTAAGAATATTACAGTTTTATATAATACTGAACTAGATGAGGTTATTGGAGATAATGTGGTAGATGGAGTAAGAGTCGTAAATAATCAAACAAAAGAAAAGACTGAGATTCCTGTGATGGGAGTTTTTATAGCAATTGGACATAAGCCAAATACGGATATCTTCAAAGGAATACTAGATATGGATGAAGTTGGTTATTTGATTACGAAAGGCAAATCAACGAAGACAAATTTACCAGGAGTTTTTGCTGCAGGAGATGTACAGGATAAAGAATACAGGCAAGCAGTAACTGCTGCAGGAACAGGATGTATGGCCGCTTTAGATTCTGAACGTTATTTAGGAGCGTTAGAATAAATATTGAATACAATAAAAACTAAAAAATCCCGCATTTGCGGGATTTTTTAGTCAATCAATAGTTTGATTAGATAGTCTCAGGTAAAGTATGAGTTCTACCCTTATTTTGTTCTTTTAAATATTCATTTAAAGGAGCGAAATACTCTAACATAGGTTTTGCACTCATTCCGCTTCCTAAACTTTCTTTTAATAATTCATTCCAGTCACAATTTGCTCCTTGAGATAAAATACTTTTCAAAAAAGCACCAACTTCTTTGCTTCCAAAATAATTGGTAGCATGTGGATCTTGCTTTAATATATTCTTAGAGATATGATCATGAAATTGGAATAATAATATATATGAAATTGCATAGTCGTAATACTGCGCAGCATCATTATTTATATGAGTTTTAGATGCAGCATCACAATACTCTTCGCCTCTTTCATTTGGAGGAACCATTCCTTGATATTTTTTTGAGAGTTCCCACCATTTTTTATTATACTCATCTTTTGGAAGGTTTTCAGCATATAAAGAATTTTCAAAATCACTCATCACACCTGCAGCAAATGGTAAGAAAACAATATTACTTAACGCTTCTTTTAATAATTTTTGTGTTTCGTCTACTTTAGCGTTTTCATCAACTAAACCTTTGGACGCTAAAAAGGGTTTTTGCATTGCTGCTAATCCAAGTAAACTTCCAATAGCTTCATGATATCCACGATTCGCTCCACCTCTTAATAATGGCGGTACATCAGGATTTGTATATGCTTGGTAATAATAAATATGTCCTAATTCATGATGAATAGTTTCATAGTAATCAGCAGTTGGTTCTACACTCATTAAACAACGTAAGTCGTTTTCTAAGTTCATATGCCAAGCAGAAGCGTGATTGTTTTTCTTGTAATTAGCACCTTCTGGAGCAGGGTACATACTAGATTTTTCGTAAAAACTTTTTGGTAACGGATCAAATCCAATACTCACAAAGAAATCTTCACCTTCTTTAACTATCCATTCAGGATCTTTATCTTTCAATGCAGCGTCAATGTCAAGACCTTCAACATCTACAAGAGCACTCCAGTCTTGTCCCCAACGATTTGGCAACCAATGTGCTGGAAGATATTCTGGAACTTCAGCATTGTATTTGTCAGCTAAGTTGTATCTAGCCCAAGTATGTAATTCACGATATAATGGCCAAACTTCTTGTACCATTTTTTTCATTTCAGTCATCATCTCTCCTCGATTCATTCCGTAGTCAGAAACTTGATATGAGAAATAATCATCATAACCCAAAGCTTGTACAGTTTTGTTACGTAGTCCAACTAAGTTTTCTAAACCGTTTTTTAAATTTTCACCAACTTCCTTAGAAGCTTCCCAATTTTTTAAACGTTCTGCTTCATTGTTAGATTCCCTTAAAACAGCATCAATATCTCCTGTAGAAACTGACTTTCCATCTACTTTGAAATCATGACTAAATAATGCCGCATTTTGAGAGGTTTCAGCTGCAATTCTTAGTTTTACAACTTCCGAAACAGTTTCTGGATTATTAGCAGCACTATAAAGAATACTCTCTAGTTGACGAACTTGTACTAAATCTAATTGATCTTTTTTCTTAAGAAAACCTCTAGTTTTTTCTATCACCTCTTTACTTCCAGTAAAAGTAGCGTATGCTTCACCAGTTTTCTGAACATTATAAGCGTTTATTGTATCTCCTTCTACTATATATGTATTTGCTGTCCATTCAGCTTCTGCAGACGCATAATATAGACTCTGAAAAGTTTTGGTGTACACATCCAAAAAGTTTTGTGCTTCAATCTTTGCAGGGTTGTCAGTAACTTTCAAATCTTTTTTACAACTAAAGAATAGTGTAATTACGAGTAATGATAAAAGTATTTTTTTCATTTTAGATAAATTAAATTTTAGAAAGGTAAATATACTAAAAAACCTTCAAGATGAATTTGAAGGTTTTGTGTTTTATGATTAGATAAGGAAGGTTTATTTAATAAGCAGAATCGTGCACATTCATGATTGCTCTTCCAGATGGTTCGTTCATATTTTTAAATGCTTCATCCCATTCCAACGCGATTTTAGTACTGCATGCAACTGAAGGTTCTTGTGGAACACTTAATGCAGCTGTATCACTTGGGAAATGTTCTTCAAAAATTGTTCTATAATAAAACTCTTCTTTGTTTTGTGGTGTTTGAATTGGGAATCTAAATTTAGCGTTTGCTAATTGTTCATCAGTTACTTCTTTATCAACAACTTCTTTTAAAGTATCAATCCAATCATAGCCAACACCATCAGAAAATTGTTCTTTTTGTCTCCAAGCAACGCTTTCTGGTAACATATCTTCAAAAGCTTTACGAATCACCCATTTTTCCATGCGTTCACCGTTGATCATCTTATCTTGAGGGTTTATACGCATTGCAACATCTATAAACTCTTTGTCTAAAAACGGTACACGTCCTTCAATTCCCCAAGCCATTAAACTTTTGTTTGCTCTTAAACAATCGTACATGTGTAGTTTGTCTAATTTACGTACAGTCTCTTCATGAAATTCTCTTGCGTTTGGCGCTTTATGAAAGTATAAATAACCGCCAAAAATTTCATCAGCACCTTCGCCAGACAACACCATTTTAATTCCCATAGATTTAATAACACGTGCCATTAAATACATAGGAGTTGAAGAACGAATCGTAGTAATATCATACGTTTCAATGTTGTAAATAACATCTTTAATAGCATCTAAACCTTCTTGAACGGTGAAAACAATTTCGTGATGAATAGTGCCAATGTATTCAGAAGCTTTTTTTGCTGCTAATAAGTCCGGAGAGTCTTTAAGCCCCACGGAAAAAGAATGGAGCGATGGCCACCACGCTTTTTTTTGATCTTTGGTTTCGATTCTATTTTGACAATAGGTTTTGGCAA
>CAWVTS010000021.1:0-21817 GCA_963933045.1 uncultured Lutibacter sp.
TGAAGAAAATTTCTATTTACATTATAACTTCCCTCCTTTTTGTACAGGTGAAGCTAGACCTATTCGTGGAACATCTCGTAGAGAAGTTGGACACGGTAATTTAGCGCAACGTGCATTAAAAGGAATGATTCCGGCAGATTGTCCATATACAGTGAGAGTTGTTTCTGAAGTATTAGAATCTAACGGTTCTTCTTCAATGGCTACTGTATGTTCAGGTACAATGGCATTGATGGATGCAGGAGTTCAATTAATAAGACCAGTTTCTGGTATTGCAATGGGATTAATTTCTGATGCAGAATCTGGAAAATACGCTGTATTATCTGATATTTTAGGAGATGAAGATCACTTAGGAGATATGGATTTTAAAGTTACTGGTACTGCTAACGGTATTACTGCTTGTCAAATGGATATTAAAGTAAAAGGATTGTCTTATGACGTACTAGAAGCGGCATTAAAACAAGCTCGTGATGGTCGTTTACATATCTTAGGAAAAATAACTGACACTATCTCTGCTCCAAATGCAGATGTGAAAGCTCACTCTCCTAAAATGGTTACTAGAAGAATTGCTAATGAATTCATTGGAGCTTTAATTGGTCCTGGAGGAAAAGTAATTCAAGAAATTCAAAAACAAACTGGTTGTACACTTGTAATTAATGAAGATCCAATTACAGAAGAAGGAATTGTTGAAATTCTTGGTACTGACCAAAATGGTATTGATACTGTTCTTGCAAAAATAGACTCTATAACTTTCAAACCAACGAAAGGTAGTGTATATGAAGTAAAAGTAATTAAGATGTTAGATTTCGGTGCAGTTGTTGAATATATGGATGCACCAGGAAACGAAGTTTTATTACATATTTCTGAACTTGCCTGGGCGCGCACAGATAACGTAACTGATGTTGTGAACATGGGTGACGTATTTGACGTTAAATATTTTGGTAGAGACCCAAAAACTAGAAAAGAAAAAGTTTCTAGAAAAGCTCTTATGCCAAGACCAGCTCGTGAAGAAAGTAAACCAAGAGAAGATAAATAATTTTATCATATTCTAAAAGCCTCAAATTAATTTTTGAGGCTTTTTTTATTTACTCTACCAATATTAATAGACTGTCAAACAAATTGATACATGTTTTTTTATGGAAACAGCTTTTTTTAAATTCCAATTTTAATAACCGTTTATAGTTCAACAATCATTTGTTTAACAATCCTATCACTTAACTTTTCATCACTCAAGTTAATTATTTGATTTTAAGCAATTAAAACTATCGCTAACTGCTTATTTTTTTAAGACACTGCTATTTATAAAACAGCACCCTAAAGTCAAACTTTTACTAAATAAAAATAAATGTCTTTTTTTTTGTAACAAAACAATAACAACTTGCGTATATATACTTGATACCTAAAATTATTAGATGAGACAACTAAAAATTACCAAGCAGGTTACAAATAGAGAAACTGCGTCATTAGACAAATATTTACAGGAAATTGGGAAAGTAGATTTAATTACTGCAGACCAAGAAGTAGAATTAGCTCAGCGAATTAAAGCAGGAGACCAATTAGCTTTAGAAAAATTAACTAAAGCCAATTTACGTTTTGTTGTTTCTGTAGCAAAGCAATATCAAAATCAAGGGTTGACATTACCCGATTTAATAAACGAGGGGAATTTAGGTCTTATTAAAGCTGCAAAACGTTTTGATGAAACTCGTGGATTTAAATTTATCTCATATGCTGTTTGGTGGATTCGTCAATCTATATTACAAGCACTAGCAGAACAATCAAGAATTGTTAGATTGCCTTTAAATAAAATTGGCTCTATTAATAAGATAAATAAAATGTACGCTTTCTTAGAACAAGAAAACGAGCGCCCTCCATCTGCAGAAGAGATTGCAAAAAAGTTGGACATGACTATAAGTGATGTAAAAGAATCAATGAAAAATTCTGGCCGTCACGTATCAATGGATGCACCATTAATTGAAGGTGAAGATTCAAATTTATATGATGTATTAAATACTGGTGATTCTCCAAATCCTGATAGAGTTTTAATGCATGATTCTTTAAAGATAGAAATTATTAGAGCACTAGAAACTTTAACTCCAAGAGAAGCAGATGTAGTACAACTATACTTTGGTTTAGGAGAACAACATCCAATGACTCTTGAAGAAATTGGTGAAACTTTTGATTTAACTCGTGAGCGTGTAAGACAAATAAAAGAAAAAGCGATAAGACGTTTAAAGCACACTTCTAGAAGTAAAATTTTAAAGACTTATTTAGGTTAGTCTATATCATATTTCAAATAAAAAGAAAACTCTCGAAAACTCGAGAGTTTTCTTTTTATTAGTTAACCCCATATTTCGTAAACTCTTTTATATATTTGTTGCACACTAATCTACACTCTATTACAATGACCAAAATTATTGCACCATCAGTACTCGCATCAGACTTTGCAAATCTTCAAAGTGAGATTGAAATGTTAAATAAAAGTGAAGCTGAATGGATTCATATTGATGTTATGGATGGAGTTTTTGTTCCAAACATTTCTTTTGGAATGCCAGTTATACAAGCGATTAAAAAGCATGCAAAAAAAACTATGGATGTTCATTTAATGATTGTAAATCCTGATCAATTCATTAGTTCTTTTAAAGAAGTCGGTGCAGATATTTTAACCGTTCATTATGAAGCATGTACTCATTTACACAGAACGCTTCAAGCAATACGAAATGAAGGAATGAAAGCTGGAGTAGCATTGAATCCTCATACGCCAATTAGTGTCTTAGAAGACGTTATTTTAGATATTGACTTAATCTGTTTAATGAGTGTAAATCCAGGCTTTGGTGGACAAAGTTTTATAGAAAACACTTATAAAAAAGTAATTCAATTAAAACATATGATTGAACAATCTGGATCTGATGCTAAAATTGAAATTGATGGTGGAGTAACTGATCAAAATGCTCATAAATTAGTAACTGCAGGTGCTGATGTTTTAGTTGCTGGAAGTTTTGTTTTTAAAGCCGAAAATCCAATCGAAACAATTAAAAACTTAAAAGAATTAGCTAATAGTTAATTTTCAAACTCAATATTTAAAATTCGCCTTACGTAATCAAATATCTCAGGAAGCTTTTGATTAAACTCTTCAGGGGTTTCAAAGTAATGCTCGACTAAAACTGCTAAAAATTCATATTGATTTTCAAAAGCGTATTCTCTTAAGTAACCTGAACTAACCAATTTTTTTTGTTCATCTTTATCTTCAAGAAAATGTAATAAGTTGTTATAATTTCTTTTAAAAATATCTTGAACTTGAGTTTTGTTTATTTTTAAAACTAAACTGCATTGCATGCGTAAACTCATGAATCCCAAGGTTTAAATTATCATTCTCTATTTTCAAACCTTCTTTAAAACCTTCCCAAGAAAGAACAACAGTTTTATATCTTAGGTTAGTTTCTCCTTTATGGTGTTGTTTTGTAATGTTTGAAAAATATTCTTTAGGGTATACAATTATAGTATCTACTATAGAAAAAAGGTAATTTCTATATCCGAAGGACACTTTTATTGCTGTAGCAGCAATCAATAATTTAATTTCTTCTGTTATTGCAATCCCTTCTCTACTCTTATAATCATGATTTTTTATAAATTTAGTGATTCGGTGTTCAAAGTATCTTTTGTCAGTTAATGAAAGTTTATTGTAAAAACTTATTTTATTAGACACCACTTGTCTTTGCTCTAGATTTAACTCTTTTAAAAAGAATTCAAATCGATGACAATTTTTATAGAAGTGCGAGACTTTTTTGAAAAAAAGGATAATTTATAGTTGTTTAATTAGATTATACTGACTTACGTGCAATGCAATCAATAATTTATTAAATTTACGTTTTTTAAAACTTAAAAACAAATTATGAATAATAAGGCATACACGATTTTTATCAGCTTTATAGTTGCATTAGGAGGATTTCTATTTGGTTTTGATGCAGGTATTATTTCTGGCGTAATGTCTTACGCAGGTCCAGAGTTTGATTTAGATGTAATCCAAACTGGATGGGTGGTAAGTTCTCCTTCATTTGCAGCGATGTTTGCTATGCTCTTTTCAGGGAGATTAAGTGATAAGATTGGCAGAAAAAAAGTGTTGATTTTTGTCGCTTTTTTATATGCAATCTCGGCGGTATTATCTGCAATGGCAAGCTCTTATGAAATGCTTTATATAGCAAGAATTATTGGTGGTTTAGCATTTGGTGCAGCATTAGTTCTAGCGCCTATTTATATTGCAGAAATTTCAACGGCAGAAAATAGAGGAAGGTTAGTTTCTTTACAGCAACTAAATATAGTTTTTGGTTTTTTTGCAGCATTTTTGAGTAATTATCTTTTCAATAAATATAACACATCAGAAAGCACATTTCTTACAGATGAAAACGTTTGGAGGTGGATGCTAGGAGTAGAATTAATTCCCGCTTTATGCTATTTTATTTTCTTATTTTTTGTTCCCAAAAGTCCACGTTGGCTGTATTTAAAAGAGAATTTTGAAGAAGCAAAAAAAGTTTTAAATAAGATTCATGGTACTGAAAGGGGAAGTATAGAAATTGCATCTATAGAAAAAAATATAAATACAGATAAAAAAAAATCTAAATTAAAAATTAAAGATTTATTAAAACCATCATTACGTTTTATTTTAGTTGTTGGCTTAATCGTGGGTGTTTTACAACAAATTACAGGTATAAACGCAGTGTATTTCTATGCTACTTCTATATTCAAACAAACTGGTATTGGTACAGATGCTGCTTTTTCATCAGGAGTTTTATTAAGTACAATTTCAGTAGTTTTCACTTTTGTCGCTATCTATTTAATTGATAGAATGGGGAGGAGACCTCTATTATTGATTGGTACAGCAGGTATTGCTGTTAGTTTATTAGTCTGTGCTTACGGTTTTAATCAAGCAACATATAAATTATCAAAAGAAAAAATTAATCAATTTGAATTTTCTGATTTCCAAAAATTATTGCCTTTTGTTGATAAAGTGTATGAGAATGATATCGATTTTAAAAACGAAATAAAAGCTGCTTTAGGAAATAAAGTTTATAGTAAAAATGATGGCGCAATTTTAGAAGCAGCAACCAATATAAATGCAAATTTAATATTGATTGGAATTTTAGGCTTTATAGCTTGTTTTGCATTTTCATTAGGCCCTGTAATGTGGGTATTATTATCAGAATTATACCCAATAAAATATAGAGGACTAGCAATTGGAGTAATCGCTTTTGTAAACTCTTTAATTAGTTCTATTGTACAGTTAGTTTTCCCTTGGGAATTATCCAATTTAGGCAACGCTTTAACTTTCTTCTTATTTGGTGCAGTTGCACTAGTAGGCTTTTTTATCATGTTAAAAATATTACCAGAAACCAAAGGAAAATCTTTAGAAGAATTAGAAATAGAGTTTGTTGTTGAGCCATCGTAGATGTATAGAGGTAACAAATCGTTTATGCAGAGTCTTATTTATTGACAAAACTGTATTTTAAAAAGCAAAAGTCTAAAAGTTCAATTTCTTGAACATTTAGACTTTTTTTGATTTTGTGACCTCGGCAGGATTCAAACCTGCAACCGTCAGAGCCGAAATCTGATGCGCTATTCAGTTGCGCCACGAGGCCAAAGTACTTTCTATGCTAATAATACTTTTACAGCCATTGAAATCGCTTTTCCGTCTGCTTTACCAGACAATTCTTTAGATGCTATCCCCATAACTTTCCCCATATCCTTCATAGTAGTAGCACCAGTTTTAGAAATTATTTCAGAAATAAATTTCTTTAAATCTTCTGTGCTCATTTGTTCGGGTAAAAATTGAGCGATTATTTTAGCTTCTGCTAATTCAGGTGTTGCTAAATCTTCTCTTCCCTTTTCGGTATAAAGTGTAGCGCTATCTTTACGCTGCTTTACTAATTTTTGTAATAATTTAATTTCATCTTCCTCAGTTAAACCAGCATCTTCACCTTTTGTATTTGCCAGGAGGATTTCTGATTTGATCGCTCGTAATGATTGTAAAGCAACTTTATCTTTAGATTTCATTGCAACTTTCATTTGCTCCATTAACTTTGATTGTAAACTCATGTCTTATATTTCTTTAAGTTGTAAAGATAAAAAAACTCGAAGTAATTTCATAGATAATGAAATAAATCGAGTTTTCTCGGGGGTTATCGTCTTTGGGTAATATTTTAATCTACATTATCATGTAAAAAAGAGTTATTTGATCGTATTTTTAAATCGTCATTTTCATCAACTCCCAACACAGTTTTAGACTGTACATTTTCTGAAGACAGAGTTCTATGATCTAACTCAACTCCCATTCTCTTATATGCTGGTTCTTTTTCAATTTCATCAATATTTTGATTCAACTTATTAGAAAACTTATAATTAAACTGCTTCATTTTCTCTTTTCTATCCTGAGATCGATTTTGTAGTTCTGAAATAGTTAAGTGCAATGGTGACACTTCCTCTTTAGTTTCTAAAGATTTAATTTCTTCAGTTGGTTCAGTTCTTAAATTAAACTGTAATTCCTCTTCAACTTTTTCTTTTACTGCAATTGGTTTGGCTGCTTTATTAAATGTTTCTTCAGCTTTATTATGATCTTCTAATTCAAAATAAACCTGTTCAACTTCTTTTTCAAGCGTTGGTTTCACAACTACATGTCCAACAATTTCAATTTCATTAATATCAATCTCTTGCTCTGAATCACTTGCTTTTTTATTTTCAGAAAGCGGCATATCAAACGTAAAAATTGTTTGATTCTGCTCTTCATCTACAATCACCTCTTCAAAGTCATTAACTTCAATATCTTTTACTGCAGAAGTTATTACGAATTCATCTATTTCTTCAAATGATATTTCTTCATGAATCACATTAATGTTTTTTATAAACTCTGACGTAGAAATCAATTCCATTTCTTCATTTATATCTAAACTATGTACTTGCTTTTCGTCTTCTTCTAAAACATGAATAATTAACGGCTCTTGTTCCTGAACTACAGAAATTACTTCATCATCTTTAGAGAAATCATACGTTACTTCTTGCTCTTCTTCTAATGCATGAATAATTTTCTTATCCTCAATATTAGAAATTATTCCTTGCTGATCTTTATGAAAACCTGTAGCGATTACAGTAACTGCAATTGCTTCATTCAAACTCTCATCTTCACCAACTCCCATAATTATATTTACATTTGTTTTTGCTTCTGACTGAATGTAATCATTTATTTCTCCTATTTCGTCAATAGTAATTTCACTGCTTCCTGATACAATTAATAAAAGCACATTTTTAGCACCTTCAATTTTATTGTCATTTAATAAAGGAGAATCTAAAGCTGTAATTATAGCTTCTTCTGCTCTGTTTTTTCCAGACGCCTTTGAAGAACCCATAATTGCAGTACCGCTATTTGCAAGTACCGTCTTAGCATCTCTTAAATCTATATTTTGTGTGTAATGATGTGTAATCACTTCTGCAATTCCTCTAGAAGCGGTTGCTAAAACTTCATCTGCTTTAGAAAAACCTGCTTTAAACCCAAGATTTCCATAAACTTCTCTCAGTTTATTGTTGTTTATCACAACTAAAGAATCTACATGCTTGCGAAGCTCTTCAATACCTTTTTGAGCCTGCTCATTTCTTGTTTTTCCTTCAAATGAAAATGGGATTGTAACTACACCTATTGTGAGTAAATCTAACTCTCTTGCAAACCTAGCAATTACAGGTGCTGCGCCAGTTCCTGTTCCGCCACCCATTCCAGCATTAATAAATACCATCTTGGTATTATTCCCTAACATTTTTTTAATTTCCTCTTCGCTTTCTAAAGCAGAGCGTTCTCCAACTTCTGGATTTGCTCCGGCACCTAAACCTTCTGTAAGTGTCAGGCCTAATTGTATTTTACAAGGAACTTGGCTATTTTGTAAAGCTTGCGCATCTGTATTACAAACTACAAAGTCTACACCTTTGATACCTTGCATAAGCATGTAATTAACAGCGTTACTTCCGCCGCCGCCAACACCAATCACCTTGATGACATTAGATTGATTCTTAGGCATATCAAATAAAATGTTATTAAATTTATCCATAATTTTAGTCGGGTGCTATATGTTAGTTTGATTTTATTTTTATTCTGCGTTATCCAAAAACTCTCTAAACTTGTCTGACCAACGTTCAAAAAGTGGTTTTTTAACAACTTCTTTATTTTTTTCTTCTGGATTCTCTTGATTTAACTCTCCTTCTTCAACCTCTTTTTCTATTGGAGAATTTTGACTCATCTCATAAACCCTCTTCTTGTCTCTCAATCCTTTCATTAAGAGTCCAACTGCTGTTGCATACATAGGACTTGAAATGCTTTCTTCAGTATCTCCTGCTAAATGCTCATTAGGATATCCAATTCTTGTATCCATTCCTGTGATGTATTCAACCAACTGCTTAATATGCTTTAATTGCGCTCCTCCACCAGTAAGTACAATACCTGCAATTAATTTCTTTTTAGTTTCTTCATGGCCATAGTTTCTAATCTCTACAAATGCTTGCTCAACTATTTCAACTACACGTGCGTGAATAATTTTAGATAAATTCTTTAAAGTAATTTCTTTTGGATCTCTACCTCTTAAACCAGGAATTGACACAATCTCATTTTCTTTATTTTCTCCAGGCCATGCAGAGCCAAATTTTGTTTTTAACAATTCCGCTTGTTTTTCTATGATAGAACAACCTTCTTTTATATCTTCTGTAATCACATTACCACCAAATGGAATTACTGCTGTATGACGAATTATACCATCTTTGAAAATGGCTAAATCAGTAGTCCCTCCTCCTATATCTATCAATGCAACTCCTGCTTCTTTTTCTTCTTGGCTCAAAACTGCATCTGCAGATGCTAAAGGCTCCAATGTTATTCCTCCAAGGCTTAGTCCAGAGCTCTTAATACATCTACCTATGTTTCTAATTGAAGAAACCTGACCAACGACAACATGAAAATTAGCCTCCAAGCGCCCTCCATACATTCCAATTGGCTCTTTAATTTCTCCTTGACCGTCAACTTTAAATTCTTGTGGCAAAACATGAATTATCTCTTCACCTGGAAGCATCACTAATTTATGAACTTGATTTTCTAACTTTTCTAAATCAGTTTCATCAATAACTTCCTGTGAATTTGGCCTTGTTATATAATCACTGTGTTGTAAACTTCTAATATGCTGACCTGCAATCCCTACAATTGCATCAGAAATTTGAACTCCCGAAACTGAAACTGCTTCATCAACAGCTTGCTGAATTGATTGTATTGTTTGTGTTATGTTATTCACAACACCTCTATGAACACCTAAGCTTTTGGCTTTACCAATGCCAAGTAATTCAATTTTATCGTATTCATTTTTACGACCAATCATTGCAACAATTTTTGTTGTTCCAATATCCAATCCTACAGAAATATCATTAGGTTCCATTACGACGATTCTTTTTTTGTACATACAACTTGATTGTTGTATTTTAAATTTATTGTTTTATAATTTTCAATTGTTTTATTTATCATGGTATAGTTATAAAACGCCTTCAAATTTTTAAATTTCACTTCTAATCTCTCTATTTTTCCAAGAATAATTTGATGACCTCCAATTCTAGTCATTAATATAAAATCATTTTCGGCAGATTTATGTATTCCTATTAGTTGTTTTTTTAAAAACGAATCGTGTTTAATAAAAAGCAACAACTTATATAAATCAGAACTACTTTCTTTTTCTGAAAACCCTGTAACTATAGGAACTCTTGCTGAATAATTACTTGATAGAGGCATTTTTTTTCCCTGTCTATCAATGTAATACGATTTTAAATCAGTATTTACTCTACCTATTGGAGTCCGCTGTTTTACACTACTTTTTAAATACCCATCAATTGTAAAATACGTTGTTGCATTTTCAACCATTGGATGTGCTAAAACTTGTTTTTCCAGTTCATTCAAATCTATTAAGGATTTTGCTTGATTTTTAACTGTCCTTGTATTTTGTATTAACAACTTATTAACCATTTCATAATTCATGAAAAGATTTTCACCTTGCTCAAATTCAATATTGATATTTGTGATCTTTTTTTGAGAATTTCTATAGTTAGAAAACCCAAAAAGAAATAGAACACTTAATCCTAAAAACAACCCTTTAATATAGTTCCAATTAATTTTCATCTAACAATCCTTTTTGAATTTCAGCTACCAATTGTCCAATATCTCCTGCGCCAATCATTACTTTTACTGTTGCTTTTGAGTTTTTCATCTCTCTTAATAAATCTTCTTTAGATGATAACTTCTTATTTGTATTACTTATTTTATCTAAAAGCCATTGAGATGTAATTCCTTTAATAGGTTTTTCTCGTGCAGGATAAATATCCAGTAAAATAATCTCATCAAACAAATTCAAACTTTGTGCAAAATTATCAGCAAAATCTTTTGTTCTACTAAATAAATGTGGCTGAAATACCGCTAAAGTCTTTTGATTTGGATACATTTCCTTAATTGAATCTGCGACTGCTATTATTTCCGTAGGATGATGTGCATAGTCATCTATTAAAACTAAATTGTTTGTTTTAATTTTATAAGAAAAACGTCTTTGTACACCTTTAAAAGAAAGTAGCGCTTTAGCAATGACCTGAAGTGAAACTCCAAAATTATTAGCCATTGCCAGGGCAGCTACAGCATTTAGCACATTGTGTTTTCCTGGGAGATTGAACTCCACGTTTGTAATTATTTCTGTAGGAGTTTTAACATCAAAGACGTAAACTCCATTAATTATTTTAATATTATCGGCGTAATAATCTGCCTTTTCATCAACTGAATAAGTTAGGCCCTTTAGCGGTAATCCTTTACGCACTATTAACTTATCCGAAACTTTATCTGCAAACTCATTAAATGAATATTCTAGAGCATCCGCTTTACCATAAATATCTAAATGATCAGCATCCATTGAGGTAATACAAGCGATATTAGGAGAGAGTTTTAAAAATGATCGATCAAACTCATCTGCCTCTACAACTGATATTTTATCTCCACCAAGAATTAAATTTGAATTGTAATTTTCTGAGATTCCACCTAAAAAAGAAGTTGCATTGACTTGTGCTTCTTTTAAAATATGACCTAAAATTGTTGATGTTGTTGTTTTTCCATGTGTTCCAGCAACCGCTAAACAAAAAGAATTTTTGGTTATTTCACCTAAGACTTCTGAGCGTTTTAAAACTTTAAAATTATGCTGATTAAAATAGTGCAATTCTAAATTTTCTTTTGGAATTGCAGGTGTATAAACAACTAATGTTTTTTGTGAATCTTTAAAATTACTTGGTATTAGATCTATAGAATCTTGATAATGAATATCTACTCCTAGTTGAGATAAAGAATTTGTAATATCAGTCTGAACCTTATCAAAACCAGCAACTTTCTTGCCATTTACAGCAAAGTATCTGGCCAAAGCGCTCATTCCGATACCTCCAATACCAACAAAATAAATAGTATGTATTTTATCTAAATTCATTTATTCTATTAATTTCAATATTTCGTCAACAATTTCTTTTGTAGCATTTGGTAATGCTAATTTTTTTATACTTCTACTTAATTCTTTTTGTTTTTTATCATTATTCAATAATTCTTCAAACTGAATTTGGAAATCACTCAAATTCTCTTCTTCTATCATTATTGCACCATGTTTTCCGACAATAGATTCAGCATTTTTTACTTGATGATTTTCTGCAACATTAGGTGATGGAATAAAAATTGTTGGTTTTCCAACGATACATAATTCAGAAATTGAACTTGCTCCTGCTCTACTAATTATAAAGTCTGCAGAAGTATACGCTTCATTCATATTGTTTAAAAATGAATGTATCTGTATGCCTTCTAACTCATCATATTTTTTATAGTCATTGTAATACAACTTCCCTGTTTGCCAAATCAATTGTATACCATTCTTCACAAACCAATCCAACTGAGACTCTATTAATTGATTTATTTTTCTAGCTCCTAAACTGCCACCTAAAACAAGGAGTGTTTTGTTAGATTTATCTAATTGGAATGGATTATCACTTATAAAACTTTCTAAATTCAATAATTCATCTCTCACAGGGTTTCCTGTTATTATGATTTTATCTATTGGGAAAAAGCGATCTAACTTATCATATGCTACACAAATTTTATGAGCCTTTTTAGCTAATAATTTATTCGTAATTCCAGGAAATGAATTTTGTTCTTGAATCAATGTTGGAATATTTTTTCTATTCGCCATATATAGCGTTGGTCCACTTGCAAAACCGCCTGTACCAATTACTATTGTTGGTTTAAATTTCTTTACAATCTTATTAGCATTCCACAAACTGCTTAATAATTTAAACGGAAAAGAGAGGTTTTTTATTGATAAACTTCTTTGAATTCCTGAAATCCACAAACCTTTAATTTCATATCCATTTTGCGCCACTTTTTCCATTTCCATTCTTCCTTTGGCACCTACAAATAAAAAATTTGCCTTGGGAAATCTACTTTTCAATTCATTAGCAATTGCTATTGCAGGATAAATGTGACCTCCTGTTCCTCCACCACTTAATAATACATTAATCGATTGCTTCATGTAATATATTTAATGGATTATCATGTTCTAAATCAGTTGACTTTTCATCTTTTGAAGAACTCACACTTAATATCATACCTATTGCAAAACAGGTCATCCAAATTGATGTTCCTCCACTACTTATTAAGGGTAAAGTTTGACCCGTTACAGGAAACAAATGAACCGCAACTGCCATATTTATTAATGCCTGAAAAATGATTGGAAGACCAACACCTATTACTAACAATGTTGCGAAAATTGTCTGAGCATTTTTAGCAACCATCATTATTCTAAATAGTAATAAAAAGTAAACTAAAGCAACTCCTATTCCACCTAAAATCAGCCCATACTCTTCAACAATAATTGCATAAATAAAATCCGATGAAGACTGTGGTAAAAAATTTTTTTGCACACTCTTTCCTGGTCCTCGTCCAAAAAATTCACCTGTTGCAATAGCTATTTTCGCTTTCTCAACTTGATATGTTTCTTTCGCATTTTTATCAGAAAAATTCTCGACTCTACTGATCCAAGTATCTACTCTATTTGGCATTAAAGTTGGAAATATTTTTGCTGTTACAATAAAAAGAGTAAGAATTATTAAGCCAAGACCTAAAATAAATCCAATATATTTTATGGGATATCCTCCGAGGAATGTCAACACCAAAACCATACAAAACAATATGGCGGTTGTAGAGAAATTAGCTGGTAAAATCAATATTAAAACGGCACCAACTGGTAACCATAATAACCATAGACTTTCTTTAAAATCAATAACTTCATCTTTATTTTTTGCTAAATATCTTGCTACATAAGTCATCACAACTAAACCTGCAAGTGTAGATGTTTGAAACCCTATACCAACAAAAGGAATTCTAATCCAACGACTTGCATTTGCTCCACCAATTTCATTTCCTTGAACAAGTGTAAAAAGTAATAACACAAAAACTAATGGAAGCATTAAGACAGAACCACCACTAAAATATCTATATGGAATCTTATGAACCCCAAACAAAATTATAAAACCTAAACTCAATAAGACAGCATGTTTTACTAATATAGAAAAGGTACTTGATGCTGATTCAACAACATAAACAAGGTTTGTACTAGCACTATAAATTGGCATAAACGAAAATACAGCAAGCACAATTATGATTCCCCATATTGCTCTATCACCTTTTATATTTTTAATTATGCTACTCATATTTTATAATTCTCTTATTGCTTGCTTAAATTGACGCCCTCTATCTTCATAGTTTTCAAATAAATCAAAACTTGCACATGCAGGAGATAACAATACTGTATCACCTTTTTCCGCAATTTTATAAGCAACTTTTACCGCTTCTTCTGCACCTTGAGTTTCAACAATCAAATCAATTACATTTCCAAAAGTTTTTATAATCTTGTCGTTTTCTACACCCAAACAAATAATTGCTTTCACTTTTTCGCGGACTAAAGGCATTAAATCAAAATAGTCGTTTCCTTTATCTACGCCTCCCACTATCCAAACCGTTGGTGTTGTCATACTATCTAATGCGTAAAAAGTTGCATTGATATTAGTCGCTTTAGAGTCATTTATATATTTAACGCCATTTATCTTCAACACCTCCTCTAACCTATGCTCTGCCCCTTCAAAATCTTCTAAACTTTCTCTAATAGTCTGCTTTCTTACTTTCAATAATTGAGCAGTCATTGCTGCTGCCATTGAATTTTTTACATTATGTTTTCCTTGTAATGCTAATGATGTAATTCCCATCTTAAACTCTTCTTTATTTGTCTTAATTATTATTTCTTCGTTTTCTATATACGCTCCTTTTTCAAACTTCTTCTCTAAAGAAAAGGGCATTAATTGCGCTCTTATTTTATTGTTTTTCAACCAGTTTAATATAATTTCATTATCACTATCGTAAATCAAAAAATCATTTTCTGTTTGATTCATTATTATTCGAAATTTTGAATTTACATAGTTTACTAAATTATTTTCATATCTATCCAAATGATCAGGTGTAATATTCGTCATAATGGCAATATGCGGTGTGAATTTCACAATACCATCTAACTGAAAACTACTTAACTCTAACACATACCCTTCATACTTCTCTTCTGACACCTGCTCAGCAAAACTACTCCCTATATTTCCGCCAACTCCAAAATTCAATTGGCTCCTTTTCAAAATATGATCTATCAGCATTGTTGTTGTTGTCTTACCATTAGATCCTGTAATTCCAACAATTAATTTCTTAGTGTATTCTGATGCAAATTCTATTTCAGAAATAACTCTGATTCCAAGTTCATGCAATCGTCTTATTAATAAAACTGAATCTGGAATTCCTGGACTTTTTACAACCATATCTGCCAAAAAAAGCAGTTCTTCAGAATGACCGTTTTCTTCAAATGAAATCTCATTAATTAAAAGAACTTGTCGGTACTTTTTATCTATTGTTCCATTATCTGAAACAAAAACATTGTACCCTATTTTTTTACCCAATATTGCTGCTCCTACACCACTTTCTCCTGCACCTAAAACAACCAGTTTCATTTATCTCAATTTTAAGGTTACAATACTTAATACTGCCAATAATATTCCAATAATCCAGAATCTTGTAACAATTTTACTTTCGTGATATCCAGACTTCTGATAATGATGATGCAACGGTGACATTTTAAATATTCGCTTTCCTTCTCCAAATTTTTTCTTGGTATATTTAAAATATCCAACTTGTAAAATCACTGATAAATTTTCTGCTAAAAAGATTCCTGCTAATATTGGAATCAATAATTCTTTTCTTGTAGCAATTGCTATAACTGCAATAATTCCACCTATTGTAAGGCTTCCTGTATCACCCATGAATATTTGTGCAGGAAACGCATTGTACCATAAGAAACCTATTAAGGCTCCTGCAAAAGCACTAATAAAAATTACCATTTCTCCAGAGTTTGGTATATACATAACATCTAAATAATCTGCAAAAATGATATTCCCAGAAATCCAAGCAAAAACACCAAGAGTAGCGACAATAATTACTGATGACCCTGCTGCTAAGCCATCAATACCATCGGTAAGATTTGCTCCATTAGAAACGGCTGTGATTATAAAAATAACTATTGGTATAAAAATTAACCAAGCATAGTCTTGATAATCATCACCCAACCAATTTAAAGCCTTTGAATAATCAAGTTCATTCTTTTTTAAAAATGGAACAGTCGTTTTTGATGACTTGTGCGCTTTGCCGAAAACTATCCTACTACCGTCTTCGGCAAGTTGCACAACACTTTGGGGTAATTCCTCTTTTATTGTTACATCGTCATTAAAGAAAAGCATACTTCCAACTATAATTCCAAGTCCAACTTGACCTAAAACCTTAAACCTTCCTTTTAATCCGTCTTTATCTTTTTTAAATATTTTAATATAATCATCTACAAAACCAATTACACCCATCCACAGCGTTGTAATCACTAAAATGATAATGTAAATATTATCTAGTTTTGCCAATAAAAAAACTGGAATTAATGTTGCCAAAATAATAATGATTCCTCCCATTGTTGGAGTTCCTGCTTTCTCTTTTTGCCCCTCTAAGCCTAATTCTCTTACAGATTCTCCAACCTGTTTATAACGTAAAAAGGTGATTATTCTTTTACCATAAATTGTAGAAATCAATAATGAAAATATAAATGCTAATGCAGCTCGAAACGTAATAAACTGAAACAATCCCGCTCCTGCTAATTGATATTGATTTTCTAAAAATTCGAATAAATAATATAACATCCTATTTCTGTAATTCTTTTAAAATTAATTGTGCTTTCTTATAATCATCAAACTCTGATCGCACACCATTTATTTCTTGATATGATTCATGTCCTTTTCCCGTTATCAGTAAAATATCGCCCTTATTTGCTAACTTTACAGCAGTTTTTATAGCTTGTTCTCTATCTAATATTGATAGTGTTTTACTATAACTTTCTGGAGAAACTCCTTGTTCTATTTCATCAATTATCGTTTGTGCATTTTCTGTTCTAGGGTTATCAGAAGTGAAAATTGCTTGTGTACTTAAAATTGAAGCTATAAACCCCATTTTTGGTCGCTTGGTCTTATCCCTATCACCACCACAACCCATCACAGTAATTACTTTTTCATTTCCAGTTCTTATGCTATTTATAGTCTCCAATACGTTTTTTAATGCGTCTGGAGTGTGCGCATAATCAACTATTGTAGTAATTCCACCGTTTGAAATAAAATATTCGAAACGTCCTGAAACATTTTCTAATTCACTAAGCAATCGGAGACTTTCCATTTTCTCCATTCCAAGTAAATCTGCTGCACCATAAATTGCCAACAAATTATATGCATTGAAACCTCCTATAAGTTTTACCCAAACCTCTGAACCATCAATATTTAAAAGCAATCCCGAAAACCTACTTTCTAAAATTTTAGCCTTATAATCAGCTAAAGACTTTAGTGCATAGGTGACTTTTTTCGCTTTTGTATTCTGAAGCATTACAGTTCCATTTTTGTCATCAGCATTCACTAAAGCAAAAGCAGTTTTAGGTAAATTATCAAAGAAAGATTTCTTCACATCTCTATACTCTGCAAACGAATTATGATAATCAAGATGATCATGAGATAAATTGGTAAATATCCCTCCAGAAAAACATAAACCATCTGTTCTTTTTTGATGAATTCCGTGTGAACTCACCTCCATAAAGCAATATTCAACTCCAGCGCATACCATTAAGTGTAAATAATGATTGATTGAAACAGAATCAGGGGTTGTATGTGTTGCCACATATTCTGTTTCATCAACCATTATCTTCACTGTTGAAAGCAATCCGACTTTGTAACCTTCCTTTTTAAATAAATTATATAATAATGTTGCAATAGTTGTTTTACCATTTGTACCTGTAATACCAACTAATTGTGTCTGTTTTGAAGGGTTTTCATAAAAATTTGATGCGATAATTGCTAATGCTTTGTTAGAATCATCAACTTGTACATACGTTATTCCTTTGTTTAAATTTGAAGGTATCTCTTCACAAATAATCGCTATAGCACCTAAATTTATTGCTTTATCAATAAATTTATGCCCATCTACCAAAACTCCTTTTTGCGCAATAAATAATGAGTTATCATTCACTTTTCTTGAATCAAAAATTAAATCATTTATAGACACATCAGTAGTTCCATAAACCTTGTTTACAGAAACTCCAAATAAAATGTCTTTTAAGATTTTCATTATGATAATTCTAATTTTATTACAGAACCTTTTACGATCTTCTGCCCTTTATTTATCGACTGATTTCTAACTTTTCCATTTCCTGAAAATTGAACTTTTAATCCAAGATTTTCTAACAATGAAACCGCATCCATACCAACCATACCTCTTACATTCGGAATTGTCTTTACCTTTCTTTCAACAACTTTATTGTAGTATTCAAAATCACTATCAATTTTTGCAAACTGTGGTTGTTTATTTATTATTTCTTTCAACAAAGGGGCATCTGTATATATCTTCTGAGCGATGTCTTTAAAAACAGGCCCAGAAACATCTGCTCCGTAATAGCCTTTCTCTGCGCTTGGTTTATGGATCACAACTATGCATGAGTATTTAGGGTTTTCAGCAGGAAAATAACCCGTGAAAGACGATATATATTTTCTGTCTTTTTTCCATTCTTCAAAGTTTGCGTATTCTGTTCTTGCAGTTCCAGTTTTACCTGCCATTGAAAAATTTTCAGAATACAAAGTCTTCGCCGTACCTCTTTCAACTACATTTTTTAACATTACTTTTACCTTATCAATTGTTTCTTGAGAACAAATTTTAGGGTCAATAACTTCCTTATCAAACACTTTTACTTTTTTATCCCAAAAACGAATTTCCTTAACAAGTCTTGGCCTTACCATCTCACCATCATTCGCAATAGCATTATAAAAAGTCAATATTTGCATTGGCGTTAAACTCAAATTGTATCCATATGCAATTGATGGTAAGGCGTTCTTACTCCAAATTTCATCTCCCGGACTAGGAATGACAGGCTTACCTTCACCTTTTCTTATAGATAAATTTAATTTTTTATCTAAATGCATCCCTTTGAGTGCATTAATAAATTTGATTGGCTCATTATTAAAGTTTTCATCTATCAATCTTGCAAAAGCAATATTTGATGACACTTCTAAGGCTCTAGCTGCAGAAATCTCTCCATAACCTCCTTTATGAGAATCACTAATACTTCTCCCATACATTCTATACTTTCCGCTTCCAGTATCCACAACTGTAAACGAATCAATCGCTTTTGTTTCAAGTGCAGCAACCATTGCCATCACTTTAAATGCAGATCCTGGCTCATGAGATTCTCCGATAGCATAATTCAATTTCTCATAATACTTTCCGTCTGAAGTTCTTCCTAAATTAGAAATCGCTTTAATTTCTCCAGTTTTAGTTTCCATAACCACAACACATCCATGTTCTGCTTTATAATATTCTAATTGTCTTAATAAAGAATGATGGGCTATGTCTTGAATATTCACATTAATAGTTGTGATAATATCACGCCCATCCTCCGGCTCAACTTCATTACTATCATTGATTGGCTTCCACTGACCTTGAGCAATTCTTTGTTTTCTTCTCCAACCAACTTTACCCCTGAGGAATTTTTTATACGCACCTTCTATTCCTGGAGCACCTCGATAATCATCATAGCCAATAGTTCTCTCTGCAATCTTCCCTAAAGGATGTTCCCGCTTTGTAGATTGCTCGGCAATAAATCCACCTTGATACATTCCTAAATTAAAAATTGGAAATGTCTTCATTTTCTGACAGTCCAAATAGCCAATATTTCTAGCAATCAATAAATATTTATTTGGTTTAGGAGACCTGCTACGAGCTTTACGAATTAGCATAACATAATAATCTGATGTGTTCCCAAGAAGTTTTGATAATTCAATTGAAAGTTGTTGAATGTTTTTTTCAAAAACCTTATTATCTTCAGGTTTTGAAGCATCCATTCTTATTTCAAATCTAGACATTGAAGTCGCCAATAAACTCCCATCATCCGCATATACATTCCCCCTATTCGCATGGATTGTATCATTCTTAATAGTTCTTTCTTCAGAAATATTTCGATACCTATCACCTTCTACATATTGGATTCTTGTTAACTGGACAACTATTGCAATAAAAAACAAAGTCAAGAAGACAAAAAAGATATATAATCTACTCAATATGTTCTTTTTTTCTGTTGCCAACTTAGTCTCGTTTTCTGTTTATTACTTTAATTTTCTTTGGTGGATTTTTAGAAGGGAGTAATCCACGCTCAACCACTTTATTTTCGATTGCGGACTCTAACTCAAGCCGCATCACTCTTGTCCTTGTATCGACAAATTCTGCTTTTAATTCCCTTATTTGTTTATTCAATTTAGCAATTCTCAATACTTTTTTATCTGTACTATGTGATCTGGAAATCATAAATAATAATAGAAAAACAACAAAAATGATTATTTTCCAATTCTTAAAAGCATCATCACTTACAAGAAACCTTCCTTTTAAAACATTATAAATGTTTTGTTTAACTTTCCCCATTTATGATTTTGTTGCAATTCTTAATTTTGCACTTCTAGCTCTATTATTTTTTTTAATTTCTTCTTTTGCTGGAATGGTCATTTTACCAACTTTTTTTAAAGGAACCTCAAAATTTCCATAAAAATCCTTCTCTGGCTCACCTTCAAACAAACCATTTTGAACAAACCTCTTCACCAACCTATCTTCTAATGAGTGATATGAAATAACACTTAATCTCCCGTCTTCATTTAATAACTCTGGGATTTGTAATAAAAATTCTTTCAACACTTCCAACTCTTGATTTACTTCAATTCTAATTGCTTGGAATATTTGAGCTAAAATTTTATGCTCTTTTGCATTTGGTAAAAACTCCTTCAAAATTTCTTTCAACTCAAAACTTGTTTTAATTTTATTTTCTTCACGAGAACTAACAATTTTCTTTGCTAATGCTCTCGCATTTCTTAATTCACCATAAGAAAATAATATTCTACTCAAATTCTCTTCGCTATAGAAATTCACAACTTTATAAGCTGATATCTTATCATTCTGATTCATCCTCATGTCCAACTCAGCATCAAAACGTGTAGAAAAACCACGTTCAGCCTCATCAAACTGATGAGAAGATACGCCTAAATCAGCCAAAACCCCATCTACTTTTTTTATCCCGTAAAATCTTAAAAATCTTTTTATATACCTGAAGTTTTCTGGAATAAGCACGAACCTCTTATCTCCTAAACTATTTTCTTGAGCATCTACATCTTGATCAAACGCAAACAATTTCCCTTCACTTCCAAGCCTTTTCAAAATCTCTTTTGAATGACCTCCACCTCCAAAGGTTACATCGACATACACTCCATCTGACTTGATGTCTAAACCATCAATACTCTGATGAAGTAAAACAGGATTATGATATTCCATCAACATCGTCATTTACATTCCCCATCACTTGCTCAGCCAACTCACCAAAATCTTGTGTTGCAGCATCAATCGCCAATTCATACTTTTCTTTATCCCAAATTTCAATAATATTAACAGCTGAAGAGAGCACTATTTCTTTCTTTATTCCAGCAAATTTTTGTAAATCTGCAGGAATTAGTAACCTTCCTGAAACGTCCAATTCTACCATTTTTAATCCGGCAGTAAATAAACGTATGAAATCATTATTTTTTTTCACAAATCTATTTAACTTGCTAATCTTCTGCATCATAGCATTCCATTCTGCCATAGGGTATAATTCTAAGCAAGGCTGAAAAACTGCTCTTTTCAATACAAAACTATCTTGTAAAACTGGCATCAACTGCTTTTTTAAAGCAGACGATATCATCAAACGTCCTTTGACATCTGCCTTACACTCGTATGTTCCAATTAGATTTATCATTAATTTTCAGTAATATCTTCAAAAGTAAAAAAATATTTCCACTTTTTACCACTAATCTCCACTTTGTTAACAACTTTTACCATTCTCAAAGCATACTCAAGCATTTTGCTGATTAACAGCATTTTAGATTTAGTTCAGAAAATTAATACTCGATACTTCTAAAAAAATCGTATTTTGGTGCAAAATAGTTACATTTGCGCAGAGCATAAATCAAGGTTTTATAAATGAATTATACACTAAAAAAAGAAGGGAGATTTAGTTATATTGAAGAAGGAGAGGGGCAAACTATTGTGGTTTTGCACGGCTTAATGGGTGCG
>CAWVTS010000022.1:0-21135 GCA_963933045.1 uncultured Lutibacter sp.
TACTCCTTCACTTTCTAGTAGTTGTTGCATTAAATTTGTGCCCTCAAAATGATGTTTTCCTGTGAGTAATCCTTTTCTGTTTACAACTCTATGTGCCGGTATGCTATCATCATTATGAGAAGCATTCATTGCCCAGCCAACCATTCTTGCAGAACGTGCTGCTCCTAAATATTTTGCAATTGCACCATAACTTGTAACTCGTCCAAAAGGAATTAGACGTGAAACTTCATATGATTTTTCATAGAAATTATCATTTGATTTCATACCTCTAAGTTATAATATTTTAATCAATGAAAAAACGGCTACAAAACCAGTTATTACAGCTAATATGAAGTTTAAGTATTTAGTAAATTTAGCAATTTTGGGTTTTATTTTTTCAGCTAATAACACATAATGATTCAGTATTAAATAAGTCCCAATTACGGCTCCAATTACAAAAAACATAACCTTTGACAGCTCTAATGAAAGCCACCCATACATGTTAAATACAGCGCCTATACCACAATAAAACGGGATTGAAAACATGTTTATGAAAGACAGTCCAATACCTGTTAAAAAACCATTTTTCAAGCTTTTTTTAGGAATAATCGCTTTTTGTTCATTCAATGCTTTTTTTAAAAAAACTATTGATAAAACCATAAAAATAATTATTGAAATGATTTGAATTGAGTCCAGAATTAATGGATTAGAATGAATTGCTTTTAAAAACAATAATGCAAGTAATGCTTGAATGAAAACAACAGAAGAAACTCCAATTGCAAATTGTAAAGCTGTTTTTTTATCTTTTTCAAGACTGATTTTAGCGGCAGTCATGTTAAGCATGCTCGGAGGGATCGAACCGATATATGCAGTAAGAATTCCAAGTATTAAATTAGAAAAAATCATTTAAGTATTAATTAATAGTTGATTCTAAATTTGACGTAAGTTATTGCCTTTCCTTTCTCTAAATACTGGCTTTCATAAAAAGTTTGAGTTTCAATGACTTCTTTAGGAGAATGTTGTTTGTTATTATACACATCATGATGGGCATACAAAATTTCGTGATTTTCTCCATGTAGCAGTCCAAGAGTATACCCGTGCATAAATTCACTATCAGTTTTTAAATGAACTATACCGTTAGGCTTTAAGATTTCATGATACTTTTTTAAGAAATCTTGATTTGTTAACCGATGCTTTGTTCTTGTATATTTTATTTGAGGGTCAGGAAAAGTTATCCAAATTTCATCAACTTCATTGATATCAAAACATTGATTAATAAGCTCAATTTGTGTTCTAAGAAAACCAACATTATTCATGCTATTTTCAAGAGCCGTTTTAGCGCCTCTCCAAAAACGAGCACCTTTAATATCTACTCCAATAAAATTTTTTTCAGGGTTTTTATCCGCAAGGGCTAAAGTATACTCACCTTTACCACAACCTAATTCTAAAACAATAGGATTATTGTTTTTAAAAAAAGAGTTCCATTTACCTTTTAAAGAAAATTTTCCGGATAATACTTCTTCACGAGTTGGTTGTTCAACATTAGAAAAAGTGTCATTCTCTCGAAATCGTTTTAATTTATTTTTGCTTCCCAATAAAAAAGATGTTTAATAAATATAATAAGAGAAATAAAGGAGTTATTCTGTTCCTTCTTTCTTGAATTTTTTTAATTGACCCATCCAGTAAACAAATGCTACCATACAGATAATCATTAAAATCCAACTAATTGTATTTTGAGTCCACCAACTAGAAATGTCGTTTCTTAACCAATTTAGAGGGGCGAATACAACATTTGTGAAAAAATCACCGATAACTCTAAAAATATTGTTTGCAATCATTGTTTAATATATTTACTTTGCAAATGTATAAAAACTCAAGATGATTGCCAATTTTTTTAGAAAAACAAAACCAATACATGCAATATTTATTAGTGCATTATTTGTAGTTTATTATTTGTCAGCAATTCTTTTAATAGAAAAGCCACTATATTCATTAGGAATTGTAGTGGAAAAAACGGTACAGTTATTTTTATTTTTATTTCTATTTTTTTTAGTCAGATTTATAAACAGAAAAAACCAATTGTCTGGACAAAATTCCTATGTATTATTAGTTTTAACAATTCTTTTTGGGATATTTCCAAAGACTATGGAGGTTCAAAATATTTTTTATGCTCACTTTTTTTTATTGTTTTCTTTTAGACGAATCTATAGTTTAAAAACCAACAAAAACATCAAAGAAAAACTCTTTGATAGCGGTTTATGGATTGGGGTTGCAGCACTTATTTATAGTTGGAGTATATTGTTTTTAATTTTAGTTTATGCGGCTATAATTATTAGAAAGAGACAAGAAATTAGAAGTCTGATTATTCCTATTATTGGTTTAATAACTCCATTTTTTGTAGTGTTTACCTATTATTTTTTTACCGATAACACTAGTGCTTTTAATGATAAATTAATTTTTTATTATAGTTTTTCATATGCTGATTTTTCAGAATTATTTTCAATTGTTTATTTAACCGTATTGGTAATTTTTTCTATCGTATTTGTGAGTCTAAAAAATCATTCATCACTAAATGACATTAAATCATCTTGGCTATTAATTATAATTCATTTGTTAGTAGCCATATATTTGATTGTAATTGTTCCTGAAAAGTCTGAACTATTTTTATTTCTCCCACTTACTATAATTATTTCAAATTTCATTCAACTATTTGATAAAATGCTAATTAGAGAATTGATAATTATAGGCTTATTATTTCTTTCTATTAGCGCATATTTTGTTTAAAATATTTACAAAAAGTATGTTTTTTACCTTTGTAAAAAAATCAATGCTTTCTGATTCTTATAAAATATATCCAATACAAGTATTGCGTATTTTTGCTTTAGATTAATGAAGCAGTAAAATCAAGTATTTAAAACATTTGCCTTTGATAAGCGTTTTTTTATTCAAATAAACCAAAAAACGTACCTTTGCGTAATTTTATTTTTAGCACATGATATTATCAATGACAGGTTACGGTAAAACCGAAATTCAATTACCAACAAAGAAAATAACCATTGAGTTAAAATCTTTAAATAGTAAAAACATCGATTTGAACGTTAGGATGCCTTCTTCTTATAAAGAAAAAGAACTTTTAATTCGAAAAAAAATAGCAGCCAAATTGGTTAGGGGTAAAGTTGATTTCTCTATTTATGTTGAAAATATCGGGGATAATTTAGCTACTCAAATAAATCAAGATTCAATAAAAGCGTACATGAGTCAGTTGAAAGAAATTTCTCCTGCATCTGATTTAGAATTGTTGAAAATGGCAATTAAATTACCAGAAACGTTACAAAGCAATAGAGAATCTGTTGACGATAAAGAATGGGGTTTAATTGAAAATGCTATAGATAGTGCTATTGTAAAAATAGTTTTATATAGATCAGATGAAGGAAATACTTTGAAATTAGATTTTGAAAAGCGTATTGAAAAAATTCAAAACCTTTTAGAAGATGTTATTAAAATTGACCCATTAAGAATTCAGAATGTAAAAGATAAATTGCAAAAAGCAATTGTAGAATTAGAGGTCAAGGTCGATGAAAACAGGTTTGAACAAGAGTTAATTTACTATTTAGAAAAGTTAGATATTACAGAAGAAAAAGTTCGTTTAAAAAACCATTTAGATTACTTTTTAAAAGAATTGAACGATAACAATTCTTCTAATGGAAAAAAACTTGGTTTCATTACTCAAGAAATGGGAAGAGAAATTAATACACTAGGTTCAAAAGCTAATTTTGCTAATATGCAAAAAATTGTTGTTGAAATGAAAGACGAATTAGAAAAAATTAAAGAACAGAACTTAAACGTGTTGTAATGAGTAAAAAAGGAAGATTGATTGTCTTTTCGGCACCTTCAGGTTCAGGAAAAACTACGATTGTTAGACATTTATTACAACAGCCAGAATTGCAATTAGAATTTTCTATATCTGCCACTTCAAGAGAAAAAAGAGGTGAAGAAGTTGATGAAGAAGATTATTATTTTTTATCTTCAGATGAATTTAAAGGTAAAATAAAAAACGATGAATTCTTAGAGTGGGAAGAAGTATACAGAGATAATTTTTATGGGACTCTAAAAACAGAAGTTGACAGGATTTGGAAACTTGGAAAGCATGTTATTTTTGATATAGATGTTTCTGGAGGATTAAGAATAAAAAGAAAATTTCCAGAAGAAACTTTAGCGATTTTTGTGAAACCACCTAGTATAGATGAACTTAAAATTCGCTTAAAGAAAAGAAAAACAGAAAGCGATGATAAAATAAATATGCGTGTCGCAAAAGCCTCGGCTGAATTGGCGACATCACCATTATTTGACGTTATCGTTGTAAATGAAACCCTTGATGCTGCATTAAAAGATGCTTATAAATTGGTTGATAATTTTATTAATTCAAAAGAAGAAAGCGAATAATGAATATTGGTTTATATTTTGGGAGTTTTAATCCAATTCATGTTGGTCATTTAATTATTGCTAATCATATGGTGGAACATTCTAATTTAGATCAAATTTGGTTGGTTGTAACACCACACAATCCTCATAAAAAGAAAAGTTCGCTTTTGGATAATCATCATAGATTAAGGATGGTTGATGCTGCTTTGGAAGAGTATCCGCAATTAAAATCTTCAAAAATAGAGTTTGACCTTCCACAACCTTCATATACCGTAAATACATTGGCTCATATTGCTGAAAAGTATCCAAAAGATACGTTTAGTTTAATTATGGGTGAAGACAATTTAAAAAGTTTGCACCGTTGGAAAAACTATAAAACTATTTTAGAAAACCATCATATATATGTGTACCCAAGAATATCAGATGCAAAAGGTGAAATTCAGTTTGCTAATCATAAAAAAATTCACAAAGTAGCTGCGCCAATAGTTGAAATTTCTTCAACTTTTATTAGAAACTCTATAAATGAAAATGTAAATATTCGCCCTTTGTTACCTCAAAATGTTTGGGAATATCTTGACGAAATGAATTTTTATAAGAAGTAATTATCTTAATTAAAAATCTCCTTCCACTTTTGTACTTCAACAAATAAAAATCCGTTGTATATTTGTTTTAATTGAATTAAATGGCAATAAAGGATACAAATAAAAAAAAGTTTAGACAAAAGTTGATTGATAAATACCGAATGGTAATTATTAATGAAGACACGTTTGAAGAAAAATTTTCATTTAAACTCAGTCGTTTAAATGTTTTTGTTTTTGGAAGTTTTTTTGCAATACTGTTGATTGTTTTCACATCCGTATTAATAGCATTCACTCCCATAAAAGAGTATATTCCAGGTTACGCTTCAACAAAATTAAAGAAACAAGCAACAGATTTAGTTTTTAAAGTAGATTCTTTAGAAAATATAATTTCTGTTAATAGCCTGTATATAAATAAGTTAAAAAATGTTTTAACTGGTGATGTGACAAATTTTGAATTTGATAAAGGTTCAGTTTTAGACGCCTTTAAGTTTGATAAAGATTCAATGGAAATAAATGCCTCAGAAATAGATTCATTATTTAGAGTTGAGGTTGAACGAGAAGAAAAATACAGTTTTTTTGAAGAAGCAAAAAGAGAGTTGGATATTGTTTTTTTTGCTCCAATTACAGGGGTTATAACTTCAAATTATGATATAAATTTAAAACATTATGCTTTAGATATTGCCGTAAAAACAGGAACGCCAGTGAAAGCAATCTCTGACGGGACTGTAATTTTTGCAGAATGGACAGCCGAAACAGGGCATGTCATTATTTTAGAGCATGCTAAAGGATTTATATCAGTCTATAAGCATAATGGAGGGTTGCACAAACAGCAAGGTGATTTAGTGAAGTCTGGTGAGGTAATCGCAAGTTCTGGCTCTACAGGAGAACTTTCTACAGGGCCTCATTTACACTTTGAATTATGGAATGATGGTTATCCAGTTAATCCTATTAATTTTATTGATTTCGAATAAATGATAAAATCTATTCTTGCCATACCCTATGCTAAACGAATTACGAGACAGATTTATAAATGGGCAGATACTCCAGTTAAAACACAAAACAAGGTTTTACGGAATTTAATCTCAGATGCTAAAAAAACAGCATTTGGAAAAGATCATCAATTTTCAAAAATTAAAAACTACGAAGATTTTAAAGTCAACGTTCCTATTAGAGATTACGAAGCCCTTAAGCCTTATGTAGATAGAGTAGTTGCGGGAGAGCCAGATGTTTTATGGAAGGGTAAGCCACTTTATTTTGGTAAAACCTCAGGGACTACATCTGGAACGAAGTATATTCCAATTACCAAAGAGTCTATTCCCATGCAGATTAAAGGTGCTAGAAATGCCGTTTTGATGTATATAAATCGTAAAAAAAATGCAGCTTTTGTAAATGGGAAAATGATTTTTTTACAAGGAAGTCCTGAGTTAACTGAAAAAAACGGAATTAAAATTGGTCGTTTGTCAGGTATTTCTGCACATTATGTTCCAAAATATCTTCAAAATAACAGATTACCAAGTTATAAAACCAATTGTATTGAAGATTGGGAAACGAAGGTAGAAAAAGTAATAGATGAAACGGTAAATGAAGATTTACGATTGATTGGAGGGATCCCTTCTTGGGTTCAGATGTATTTTGAGCGTTTGGTTGAAAGAACGGGTAAAAAAGTAGGAGAGATTTTCCCTAATTTTCAAGTCTTTGTTTATGGAGGCGTAAACTACGAACCTTATCGAAAAAAATTTGAAGAATTAATTGGAAGAAAAGTAGATTCTGTAGAATTATATCCTGCTTCTGAAGGTTTTATCTCCTTTCAAGATACTGATGAAATAGGAATGCTGTTGACATTAAATGCTGGAATATTTTATGAATTTATTCCTGCGGATGAGTTTTTTGATGAAAATCCAACAAGAATATCAATCGCTGATGTTAAATTAGAAATTAATTACGTGATTATTTTAAATACCAATGCAGGGCTTTGGGGATATAATATTGGAGACACAATAGAATTCATTTCTTTAAAACCTCATAGAATTATAGTTACAGGACGGATCAAACATTTTATTTCTGCATTTGGTGAGCATGTGATTTCCAAAGAAGTTGAAGAAGCAATGCAATTGACTACAAAGGCAATAAACGCTAGTATTACCGAGTATACTGTTGCTCCAAAAATTGATGTTAAAGGGGAACTCCCGTATCATGAATGGTTTGTAGAATTTGAAAATGATCCAAAAGACTTAAACGCTTTTTCTTTAAAACTTGACGAATATTTACAACAACAAAATTCATACTATTTTGATTTAATTCAAGGTAAAGTTTTACAGTCTTTGAAGGTTACTAAAATTAAAAAATTAGGATTTCAAAAGTATATGAAATCTAAAGGGAAATTAGGAGGTCAAAATAAAATCCCAAGACTTTCTAATGATCGTAAAATTGCAGATGAGTTGCTGAAGTTTAAAGTTAAATAATATGAAAGTAGTATCCGTAAATATTGGTGAACGAAAAAAAGTTATTTGGCGAAAGAAAGAAATTGAAACTGGAATTTATAAATTTCCAGTTGATAAACTCATTTTTTTAGGAAGCAAAGATGTAAAAGGAGACTCAGTGGTTGACAGAATTCACCATGGTGGAATTGAGCAAGCAGTCTATGGTTATTCAGAAAAACACTATGACTATTTCAAAAAATTACATACAAATTTAGATTGGCAATTAGGTATGTTTGGCGAAAACATCACATTTGATGATTTAAATGAAGAAGAAATTACTGTAGGAAGCACATACCAATTAGGAGAATGTAAACTAGAAGTAACCAAGCCAAGGCAGCCTTGTTATAAATTAGGAATTCGTTTTAATGATCCAGCAATTATCAAACAATTCTGGGATACTTCTATGAGTGGAATTTACTTTAAAGTATTAGAAGTTGGGAATGTGAAAGTTGGTGATGCATTAGTTCTAATTAAAAGATCTATAAACACACTTACAATTGCTCAACTATATGAGTCAAAAAAATAAACCCTAACTCAACGAGTTAGGGTTTGTAAATAATATTCTTTTATCTAAAGAATTATTTATTCAAAGCTTTTAAAATATCTTTTAATAAATCATTATCAGAAGGTCCTGATGGAGCAGGTGCTGCAACAGGTGCTTTACTTTTATTATATGCTTTTACAATCATAAACATTACAAGGCCTACAATTAATAAGTTAATTATTGTATTGATCCAAGATCCCCACATAATTGCATTTTCAGGAGTAGAAACTGCTCCTGCTGCATCAACTATTGCTGCATCAAGCACATATTTTTTATCTGCAAAGTCTATTCCTCCAGAGAAATGGCCTACGAAAGGCATTACGATATTGTTCACAAATCCTTTTACAACGCCTCCAATTGCTCCAGCCATAATAACAGCTACTGCAAATTCGACTACGTTACCAGTCATAATAAAACTTTTAAATTCTTTAAGCATTCCCATAATTTTAATTAGTTTTTAGTTAGTTGTTAATTGCTAATATACTAAAAAATTAACATTTTATTTGTCTTTTAATTCGTTGTGAGATTGCTGTGATTAATTCATAAGGGATTGTGTCATAATTTTTTGATAATTCTTCAATCGTTTGTTGATTGTCAAAAATCACAACTTCATCTCCAGCATTACAATCAATAGTAGTTATATCAACCATAATCATATCCATGCATACATTACCAACTATTGATGCTTTTTGATTATTGATTGTTACAAAACCAATACCATTCCCTAATTTTCTGCTAATTCCATCTGCATGACCAATTGGAATTGTGGCTGTTTTTATTTTTGTATCTGCAATAAAAGAACGATTATAACCAACACTTTCTCCTTTATTGATTGTGTGAATTTGAGAAATCACACTTTTTAATGTTATTACATTTTTTAAATCATTCGTCACAGAATTTTCATTTCCAAATCCATACAAACCAATTCCTAATCTTACCATATCAAAATGAGCTTCAGGAAAATTAACAACCCCAGAAGTATTACACATATGCAACATAGGTTTATAGTCTAATTTTCTCTCAAATTCACTACTTAAATTTTTGAATAATGAAATTTGATTTAGACTAAAATCATATTCTTTTTTATCTTCTGATGCTGCTAAATGTGAAAATATTGAAGTGATTTTAACTGAATTTGTAGCGTTCACTTTTTCAGCAATAGAATTTACTTCATTGGGTTTAAACCCAAGTCTATTTAAACCAGTGTTAAATTTTATATGAATAGGATAATCATTTAGTTTTTGCGCTTCAGTTAACTCAATAAACCTGTTTAAGATAGAAAAGTTATATAGGTTTGGCTCTAAACACCTATCAATAATTAACTGTAAATTAGATATTTGAGGGTGTAAAACTAAAATTGGAGTATGTATTCCAGCATCTCTCAAGGCGATGCCTTCATCTGAATAAGCAACAGCAAAATAAGAAACACCACTTTGTATATGTTTTGCAATTTCGATTGCATCGCTACCATAACCAAATGCTTTAACTACAGCTAATACTTTTGTGTTTTTTTGAAGTTTAGATTTGAAATAATTTAAATTAAATGAAACTGCATTTAAATCAATTTGAAGTATTGTAACATGATTATTTTTCATATGTTTAGACTGTATTTTAAGGGTAACATATGCAGTTCGCTATTAATTATTTTCTTATAAATAAAACTTTTAGTTGCTCGTTTCATTTTTAACTTGTTCTTCAGTAACATCCATTTTTGAAACCTTGTCTTTCAGTATTGCTTTGTAATATGCAGCTCTACTCAACGGTTCATATTCTTGAACTTCACCTAATAAAACTAAATTCTCATTTGCAGATTTTCGGTGACTATAATGCGCTAAATTTCCTGTTTTAGTGCATACAGCATGAACCTTTGTAACATATTCTGCAGTAGCCATTAATGCAGGCATTGGACCAAAAGGATTGCCTTTAAAGTCCATATCTAAACCAGCAACAATAACTCGAACGCCTCTATTTGCTAAATCATTACAAACAGCAACAATTTCATCATCAAAAAACTGTGCTTCATCTATCCCAACAACTTCAACATCATCAGCTAAAATTCTAATATTTGCAGAAGCAGGAACAGGAGTGGAACGAATCTCATTAGAGTCATGTGAAACCACTTTTTCTTCATCATAACGCACATCAACTGAAGGCTTAAAAATTTCAACTTTTTGTTTTGCAAATTGAGCTCTTTTAAGTCGGCGAATTAATTCTTCTGTTTTTCCAGAAAACATGGAACCACAGATGACTTCTATCCAACCAAATTGTTCTGTATGATTTACTGTATTTTCAAGAAACATTTTGTAATTTTCGGACTTGTAAGGATTTTTATAATTTTTATGATCTAATCATTACAAATGTATCAAAAATAAACAGTCAAAACTATTTAAATTTATCAACTTATGCACAAAAAATTGGAGGCTGAATTAGTGAGTATTGCACATAGCATTCTTCAGATGAAAAATCGGGATGATATTACAGCATTACATAAAAAAGCACAGAAGTTACAAGAACAGTTAGCCGTTTTAATGTTTGTAGACGATTATTTAGAAACGACTCCAGAGGCAAAAGAATCGCGTGAAGAATTGATTGAAAAAATAGAGACAGTTGTCGATAAACCTATCGAAGTTGCTGTTGTTAAAGAAGTCAATGTTGAGCAAAAAGTATTTACTCTTGAGGATGAGGAAGTAGTTGAAGAAGAAAAACCTGAAGTTGTTTTAAATTTAGTTCCAGAAAAAGAGGTTGTTGAGGTTAAAGAAATAAAAAAACAATTATCTTTTGAAGAAGAGCTTAAAGGAACGGTTTCAGTTGATGTGACTGCAGATCTATTTCAAAAAAGTGAAACTAAAACAAAGACAAAGTCATCATTAAACGATACATTAAACCAAGAAAACATTCAAGTTGGGTTGAATGATAGAATTGCTTTTGTGAAGCATTTGTTTAATAATTCTCAAGCTGATTTTAATCGTGTATTATCACAATTAAACTCTTTTAAAACTGAAAAAGAAGCTCGTAATTTTATAAAAAAAATGGTAAAACCGGATTATGATTGGACTGGAAAAGAAGAATATGAAGAGCGTTTTTTAGATTTAGTAGATCGGAAGTTTTTATAAAATTTAGATGAAAAAAACAAACTATATTTTTTGCATGAAATGGGGAACTCTGTATGGTGCAGAGTATGTAAACCGTTTGCATTCCATGGTTTCAAAAAATTTAACCTATAATTTTAAAATCATCTGTTTTACTGATGATAAATCGGGAATAATAGATGATGTTCAATGTTTTCCAATTCCAGAAATAGATTTAGATTCTAATCTTCCGGAAAGAATGTGGAAAAAATTAACCACATTGAAATCTCCATTGTATGGACTAGAAGGAAGAGCCTTGTTTTTAGATTTAGATATTGTAATAGTAGACAACATTGATTGCTTTTTTGATGTTGAAGGAGAGTTTAGAATTATAAAAGATCACAGTTGGAGGTCTTGGAGAATTACAGGAAATTCTTCAGTGTATAGATTTGATATTGCAAAACACGGTTACGTTTTTGATGATTTCATTGCCAATTTTGATACACTTTTGAAAATTCATAGAAATGAACAAGAATACTTAACACATGCAATAAATGATAAAGGAAAGCTTCAGTATTGGGACAAAGAATGGTGTCCAAGTTATAAATATGACTGTCTTTCAAGATTTCCGTTAGCATTTTGGAAAAAACCAGTTATTCCAAAAGGAGCCAAAATTATTATTTTTCATGGCGAAATAAATCCACATAAAGCGATTAAAGGTGGTCGCGGAAAATGGTATAGATATGTAAGAGCTGCACCTTGGGTTGGCGATTATTGGAAATAACTAATTTAGCTTTTCTTTTAAAGCCTCAACACTTTTTTTACTATTCCCAATAAAAATTTCTTGATCAATAATAATAACTGGACGTTTCAAAAAAGTATACTCATCCAATATCAATTGTCTATAATCGCTTTCGTTTAATTCTTGGTTTTTTAAATCCATTTGCTTGTACTTCTTTGCTCTTCTACTAAAAAGTGATTCATAACTGACTGACAAAGCAACCATTTCTTCTAATTGAGTAACTGTTATAGGTTCAGTCTTTATTTCTTGTAGTATAAAACCATCTAAATTGATAGATTTTAATATTCTAGTACAGGTATCACATGTTTTTAAAAAGTAAATTTTTTTCATGTTATAAATGTAAGGCCTTTGAATAGAAAATTATTTATTTTTATAGAAAATTTATTAGATGAAGAATCAATTCAAAATTCTAAAGGAAAACAGAATATTAATTTTAAAACTTATTGAAAATTGTTCAATAGAGCAACTCAATAAAATCCCTGAAGGGTTTAAAAATAATATTGCTTGGAATATTGCTCACTTGTTAGTTACGCAGCAGTTATTGTGTTACCAACTCTCGAATTTACCTTTAAATATTTCTGATAAATTGGTTGAATTATATCAAAAAGGGACCTCACCTAAAAGCGATATTTCAAAAGAAGAGTTTGAAAAAATTAAGGTTCAATTTATAGAGATTCCAAATCAATTTGATACTGATTTTAATATTGGAATTTTTAAAACGTATAATGAATATAAAACAAGTGTTAATGTGAATTTATCAGATATTAATTCTGCTATCGAATTCAACAATTTCCATGAAGGAATACACTTGGGATATATTTTAGCATTAAAAAAACTAATATAAGATGAGTGTATTTATAATTATCACAATATTAATGGTGCTTTCAGCACTTTTTGGATATATCAATGTTCGCTTTTTAAAAATGCCAAACACCATTGGATTAATGGTGATCACGATATTATTTACCTTGGTAGTTTTAGGGGTAAGTTATTTTGACACCACACTATTAGAGAAGGAAAGAGCCTTAATAAGTAGTATTGATTTTGAAACAGTCTTATTAGATATAATGTTAAGTTTCTTGTTATTTGCAGGCGCGTTACATACAAATTTTCAGCAGTTAAAAATTCAGCGAAAGCCGATTCTTACTTTTGCTACTTTAGGAACAATTTCGTCTACATTTATTGTAGGTGTATTCACCTATTACTTGTTACAAATCTTAAGTTTTGAGGTTGATTTTATCTATTGCTTGTTATTTGGAGCCTTAATTTCTCCAACAGATCCAATAGCTGTTTTAGGAATTTTAAAGCAGGCAGGTGCACCAAAAAAACTGGAAACTAAAATTGTAGGAGAATCTTTATTTAATGACGGTGTAGGAGTTGTAGTGTTTTTAACCATTTATCAAATCGCAAAAGGCGGTACAGAGGTTTCATTTGCTCATGTGGCAGAATTATTTTTGTTAGAAGTTGTTGGAGGAATTGCTTTAGGATTGGCATTAGGTTGGATAACGTACAGACTTTTAAAATCTATAGATGATTATGATATAGAAGTAATAATAACGGTTGCTGCTGTTATGGGAGGGACAGTATTGGCACAAAAAATGCATGTTTCGGCACCTTTAGCGATGGTAACTGCGGGATTAATGGTTGGAAATGATACGGTAAGGGAAACAGCAATGAGTAAAATCACAGAGCAATATGTAGATAAATTTTGGGAATTAGTTGATGTACTATTAAACACCATTCTATTTGTTATGATAGGAATGGAGATCCTAGTTTTAACTTTTGACGGGAAATTTATTCTAGCAGGTGTTTTAGCAATTCCAATGTTGTTATTTGCTCGTTATTTATCATTGATGTTACCGATAAAATTCTTTGCTAAAAAACTCGATTTTGTTCCAAATACAAATTTGATTATGACTTGGGGAGGTTTAAGAGGTGGTATTTCAATAGCCTTGGCATTAAGTTTAACTCAAGAAATGCATCGAGATTTATTTTTAGTAATTACTTATATTATTGTTGTATTTTCAATAATTGGACAAGGATTAACAGTTGGAAAATTAATTAAAAAACTTACAAAACAATAGAACGTTTGTTTTTTTTTGCAATTTAATATAAAGATATTTCAAATGCTCTAGCAAATTTTTAGCACTTATTCTAGTTTAAATAGTAGATGTAGCCAATATGTAGGAATAGATTCCAATCATTGAATTCATTATTTGCACTTGAATCTGTTGCGTTTAATCCATCAACCCAATCACTAAAGTAATGTTGCCATTTAGACTCTATAAAAATATCAGCATATTCACTTACTTTCATTCTAGTACCAATACCACCAGTTAAAGAAAGAGTGAAATTTGCTTCATCATTTACGGTTCCTGGAACTGCCCATTTTTGATATAAAATACTTTGGTTCAGTTTCCAATCACCAAGGTCTGAATATAAGGAAGGATTGTAAAATACTCCTAAAACACCAAAACTAATATAAGGAGAAAACTTCATATAAGGATCTCTTCTAGATCCAAAGTCTTCAATATTGCGTATGTGCCACTCCAATTGTGTTCCTACATTAATAACGTTCGATTTCCCATGCATGGCCCTAAGTTGGTCAGCCTCTAAAGAAGTTTGACTTTCATCAACATATTGACCGAAATGATCTAAATCAGCACTCATAAAAGAGATTTCATTTCTAAGTCTAAAGTGTTCAGCCCAATAACTAGTTTGCCTATTCCATCTATACCTATAGTCTGTAAACGTTAAGTAATGTATAATTCCAAAACCTAGGCCAACGTTACCACCAACGTTACTTTTAAATAAAAAACGTTCTCCGTAATCAGTTGTAAAGTGAGAAGAGCCACTCATAAAACCAATCTCATGGCTATTTTTACCATACTTAGACCAATTCTGTGCAGATGTATTTGTAACTATGAATAAAAGAACAAATATTGGAAGTAATATTTTTATAATTTTTATCAATTATTTTTTTTCCTAAAAACCAAATTTAAAAAAAGCATTTCATTTAAAACGTCTTATAGGTTAGTTTATTTTATTTTAAATTAAATGGTTCATTTAAATCCCAATTTGCCCGAATCTCAATTACCTTATCATAGTACTTGATTTTTTCAGGATTTGTTCTCAACAAAAAATTTCCAGAATCCCACTTTCCATTTTTATTTACGTCAAATATAACTCTAAAAGAATAATTTTTAGGGTCTAAATTTTTAAATTTAAACAATTGGTTTTCAGTAGCATAAACCTGTTCTACAATTTCGTTTTTATCATCAATAAGATCAATGATTATTGGAAAACTTTCAACATTTGTAAGTGTCAAATTTATATTGCCATAATCATCAGGGTGCTTTGTTCTAGCAGAGAAATTTAGGGTATCATTTATATTTCCAAATAAGTCTTCAATTGCATTAGGCAAAAAGCGAAATTGATAATTAGTGTCAAATTTTTTATCAAAATTCAGTTTTAATTTCATTTTAGAAGCGTCAAGTGAAGTCGTGAAATTGACATTTATTGAATCTTTATCAATGAGGGATATTTTAGATTTATCTATTTTTTGTATTGGAATATTGGTTGCAATAGCGAAAGTATCTCTTAAACTTAAATTATTTCTAGCAACACTACTTACAACCAAAGAATCTATTTCTTTTGAGCGCAGTTTTACCGTTACCGTATCAATTTTATTTTTAGTACTTACTTTAAATAAAATAGAATCCAGTTTGCTTGGAGTGTACCAATAACTAACACTATCTATATTTTTTTCAAAAACTAAAGTAGATTTGAAATCCTTAGAAACTGTATCTAAAGGCTCTATTTTTATTCCTTGCGGATTTCCTTCATATCCAAAAAAGATATGTCCTTGTTTTACTTCAGCCGCTCTCATGAGTTTATAAGGCAGTTCTTCTTTAAAAAGTGATATATTATATACAGAGTCAGTTGGAAGGTTTATGAAGTCAGGATAAAATCCAATTTTATCTTGTTTAGGATCAAATTTATTGTTGTTACTAAAATCATTTAATGCAATCAATAAATATTTACCACTTTTAAGATTTGTCACTTCATATCCAACACTATCTAAAGTATTTGCAATATAATTAGGTCTTTGTTTATATATTATTGAATCCGTATAGTCTTTAGTAACTTCATATAACAAGAGTGATAAACCGTCATCAGGATCTTTGTTAAAAGCATCAGAAACTTTACCAGAAATGGTTAAAGAATCAATATAGTTTCCTGTAGAAAAAACATATTTAAACTGTTCTAAAGGATTTCCTTCGTTATTATCTTCAACACTGTTTCCAAAATTAAAAGTGTATGTTGTGTTTTCTTTAAGTGTATCTAGAATTTTGATATTAATAAACAGACTTGCTGTTCCAACAGGAGTAATTATTGGTTGATGTTCCATTGGAGGCGAAATAACTAATTGTTTATTTATATCCTTTAATTTTATATACTCATCAAAATTAATTCTAATTTTTTCGCTGGTAAAATTTGTAGTTTCATGATCAGGAGTTGCAGTAACCATAATAGGAGCATCTTTATCTTTCTCTCCACCAGTTGGTCTTCCTCTACGCGCACAACTCTCAAGCACAAGTAATATGATTAAACTGTATATTAAGTATGAATAACGAAACTGCATTTAAAATTTGTTTGATGCAAAGAAACAATATATTTTTATCATATAACGAACTATTTTTAGAGATATTTTATTCAGTATAAGCCATTACAGCAATACTGATTTTAATATTTTTTGTTTTTAGTAGTTCATTTGCACAAGTTTCAATTGTTGCTCCAGTAGTTATGATATCATCTATTAAAAGGAGATGTTTATTTTCAAAAAAAGTACTATCAGAAAGTTGAAATAATTCATCGACATTTCTCCACCTTTCAATGAGACTTTTTTTGGTTTGAGTTTCTGTAGATTTTATTTTAATTAATTTATTTTCTATAAAAACAGCATCCAACTTATTAGCAAGAGTTTCTCCGAATTTTGTTAATTGATTATACCCTCTTTTTTTTCGTTTATTAGGATGTAAAGGAACTGGGACTATGTAATCGATATTTTTAAAGCGACTACTTTCTTGCATTTCGCTGGCAAGCCAGTTACCAAATAAAGTTCCTATTTCTTCTTGATTTTTATATTTTAGTTGGTGAATGAGAGTTTGAATTTTCCCTTTTTTATGAAAAAAGAACAATGAAGTTGCCTCTTCTAAAGGGATTCTGCCATAAAATTTATTTTCAAGTAAATTTTTTTCAACATTAGTGTAACATGTTCTAGGAAAATCATGTCTACAAGGTGTACATATTGTAGTTTCATTCTGTCTTAGTTGAAGTTTACAGTTTAAGCAGACTTTAGGAAAAAATAAATAAAATATATCTTTAAATATTTGCATCTTTGTGATAATTAAGACAGCAAGTTAAAGAAAGATACTAAACTTGAAAAATTAATTAAATAGATGGGAAAAAAACTAACTTTTTTTAAAGAAGCAATAAAAAGCATAAAAACTTCAGGAACTGTTATTCCAAGTTCCCGTTTTTTGGTTAAGAAAATATTAAAGAATATAGATTTTTCTACTTCTGAACTGATTGTAGAATATGGTTCTGGAAACGGAATAATAACTAAACAAATTCTAAAAAAATTAAACCCATCTGCAATTCTAATATGTTTTGAGATCAACGAAACTTTTTTATTAGACCTAAGAAAAATTGATAATAAGCAGATAATAGTTTTAAATGCATCTGCAGAAAATGTGCAAGAAGAAATAGAAAAGTTAGGTTTTAATAAGGTCGATAATTTTATTTCTAGCCTTCCATTAGCAATCCTTCCTAAAGAACTTTCAAAAGTAATTGTAGAAAATTCGTATACTGCTTTACAAGAAAACGGCAGGTTTGTACAATATCAATATAGCACACAGTTTTTAAAACAATTTAAAGCAATTTTTAGCAAAAAAATAGTTTTGAAATTTGAACCACTAAATCTTCCTCCTGCTCTTATTTATGTATGTGAAAAATAACCAGTTATAGATAATTTTTAATAGATTTGCACGTTAGAGGTTTACAACACTATATAACTATTTACAAATGGAAAATAAACAAAAAAAGGATTCGTTAAATCGAATTTTAATTGCAATTTTAGTTGCAGTATTATTAGGGCTTTCAGGATACATGTTCTATAATAATGCAGAATTAGAAAAAGCGAACACTTTTTTAGAAGATGAAAAAGTTAAAATCACTCAAGATTTAGACGAAATGATTGCTAAGTATGATGTGGCAATTAAAGATAATTCATCATTATCTGAAGAGTTAAAATTAGAAAGAGAAGATATTCTCATGTTTTTAGATTCTGTAAAGAATCTAAAAAAGGCGAATTACAGCATTATTAGACGTTATCGAAATAAAATAAAAGATTTAGAGCAATCTAATCAAGATTTATTTAAGGCAAATGATTCATTAAGAGTTTCAAATCAATTTTTGACTAATGAGATTGATAGCGCACGAGCATTTATTCAAGGTCAAACAGCACAATTAGACACTTTAAATATTCAGAATAATGAATTGATAGAGAAAATTGGAATTGGTGCAAAATTACAAGTGAATAGTATTAATACGATTTCAATGAAAGAGCGTAATAATGGGAAGCTTATATCTACCATTAGAGCGAGCCGAACAGACGCATTAAGAATAAGTTTTACAATTGCAGGAAATAATTTGGCTGATGAAGGAGAAGAAAATGCTTTGATTCAAGTATTAAACCCAAAGGGAGAAGTGGTACATGGAATTGGAGAAGAAGCTCTAGAAAATGGTAAAACTATTCTATATACCGATAAAACTTCAGTTGAATATACTAAAGATAACATTGATGTGATTTCATTAATTGAAGTTAATAGAAAAGAAATGACAAAAGGAACACATACAGTTCATATTTTCTTAAACGGAAGATTAGTTGGAATATCAAAATTCATATTAAAATAAGAATTTGTTATAAATTTTATAAAAAAGTGAATGCTTTAATATAGCATTCACTTTTTTTATTTCTAATGAGTATTATCTTAAAACCTTTACTATTTTTGTACTATGGCAAAACAAGAAGATAAATTTAAAAGTGTTATTTCACACGCTAAAGAATATGGTTATGTATTCCAAAGCAGTGAAATTTACGACGGATTGAGTGCGGTATATGATTATGCACAAAATGGAGTTGAATTAAAGAAAAATATTAGAGAGTATTGGTGGAAAGCAATGGTTCAGATGAATGAAAATATTGTCGGAATTGATACGGCAATATTTATGCATCCAACTACATGGAAGGCATCAGGACACGTAGATGCTTTTAGTGATCCTTTGATTGATAATAAAGATTCAAAGAAGCGGTATCGAGCAGATGTTTTAGTAGAAGATTATGTTGGAAAACTAGATGCTAAAATTGAAAAAGAAGTAAAAAAAGCGGCAAAACGTTTTGGAGAAACTTTTAATAAAGACGAGTTTATTTCTACCAATCCAAGAGTATTGGGTTATAAAGAAAAAGGAACTGCTATTTTAAAACGTTTAGGGCAATCTCTTGAAAAAGAAGATTTGGCAGACGTCAAAGCATTAATTGAAGAATTAGAAATTGCATGTCCTTTATCAGGATCTAGAAATTGGACGGATGTAAAGCAGTTTAATTTAATGTTTGGAACTAAATTAGGTGCCTCTGCAGAGCATGCAATGGATTTATATTTACGCCCAGAAACTGCACAAGGTATTTTTGTAAACTTTCTAAATGTTCAAAAATCAGGGCGAATGAAGATCCCATTTGGGATTGCTCAAACAGGAAAAGCGTTTAGAAATGAGATTGTTGCGCGTCAATTTATTTTTAGAATGCGTGAGTTTGAACAAATGGAAATGCAGTTTTTCATAAAACCAGGCACTCAAGGTGAGTGGTATAAGCATTGGAAAGAGGCTCGTATGAAGTGGCACTTGTCATTGGGAATGGGAGAAGGTAATTATCGTTTTCATGACCATGAAAAATTAGCACATTATGCAGATGCTGCTACGGATATTGAATTTAGATTTCCGTTTGGATTTAAGGAGTTAGAAGGAATACATTCTCGTACAGACTTTGATTTAAAAGCACATGAAGAGCATTCTGGAAGGAAACTACAGTATTTTGATCACGAAGAAAATAAATCATATGTTCCTTATGTTTTAGAAACATCTATAGGATTAGATAGAATGTTTTTAGCTATTTTTTCTAATTCATTGGAAGAAGAGGAATTGGAGAATGGGACTACAAGAACTGTATTGAAATTACCTGCTGTTTTGGCACCAACTAAAGCCGCTATTTTACCATTGGTAAAGAAAGATGGTTTGCCAGAAGTTGCGCATAAGATTATGGATGATTTGAAATGGGATTTCAATGTAGTATATGACGAAAAAGACGCAGTTGGAAGACGTTATAGAAGGCAAGATGCAAATGGCACACCATTTTGTATTACTGTAGACCATGACACATTAGAAGATGACTCAGTTACAATACGCTATAGAGATACAATGGAGCAAAAGCGTGTAAAAATAACTGAAGTGAAAGATATTATAGTAAAAGAAGTTTCAATGAAAACATGGTTGATGAAAATGTAAGATATCATTCCTGAGATGGTAAGAATCTTATAAAAAACTAAAAACCTCCAAGAACTTCTTGGAGGTTTTTTTTAGCACTTATTTTTTCAAAACTTAAAATCGATATCCAATCGAAGCTCCTAATCGTGGAATAACTTCGGTTGCGACATTATCATTTGAAGATGTAATTTGTTCACCGATGCCTCCATAAAACTCTAAAGCAAGACCTCTTTTACTTACAAATTTCCATCCCAATGCAAATCCTAATGCTATATCATTGGAAGATTGTTTAGATGTAGTACCAATGATATCTACATCATTTTCAGTATGACTATACATGGTTAAGCCTTCTACAAAAAAACCTGCAGCATATTTTTTAGAAAAATAACGACGATAAAACCCTGTAAAAACATATCGTTCATTATAGGAAATAATATTCCGATCATCATAAGAATTTAATGCAAAACGAGCTGCTATACCTGCTGAAGATTCAGAATTTATTAAATATTCATATGAGCCTTCAAGATGTTTAAAAATAAGAAGATTAAATGCATTTATTTTCACTTCATGATGGTTTTCCTTTTCTTCTTGAGCGTAGGTTGATAAACTAACAATTGATATAATTGTAATCAATATAATTTTTTTCATAAAAAATATT
>CAWVTS010000023.1:0-19901 GCA_963933045.1 uncultured Lutibacter sp.
TTTAAATTTATTAAAGGGCCAATTTTTTCTAATATTATTTTGGCAGATGAAATTAACCGTACACCTCCAAAAACACAAGCTGCACTTTTAGAAGCAATGCAAGAACGTACCGTTACTGTTGCTGGTCAACATCATAAGTTAGCACTTCCATTCTTCGTTTTAGCGACTCAAAACCCAATAGAACAAGAAGGGACATATCCATTACCTGAAGCACAATTAGATCGTTTTATGTTTTCAATTTTGTTGAAGTATCCAACTTTCTCTGAAGAAGTTGAAGTTGTTAAAAAAACAACAACGAACGAAGTTGCTGATTTGGAATCACTTTTTACTGCTGATGAAATTGTAGCGTATCAAAAATTAATTAGAAGAATTCCTGTGGCAGACAATGTTATTGAATATGCTGTTAAACTTGTTTCTAAAACAAGACCTAATTCAGAATTTTCAGAAGAGATTGTGAATAATTTCATTGATTGGGGAGCAGGACCAAGGGCTTCACAAAATTTGATAATTGCCGCTAAAGTAAATGCAGCGATTCATGGAAAATTTTCACCAGATATTGAAGATGTAAAAGCAGTTGCATATCCAATTTTAAGACATAGAATAGTTAAGAATTATAAGGCTGAAGCAGAAGGGGTTTCAGAAGAAGATATTATTAGAAAACTATTGTAGTTCTTCTTTTTCAAAGAAACTAAACATATTGCCGCCATATTTTTTTGAATAATTATAGTTCTGATTTTTAGATAAATCTGTACGACTTGAATGTTCTATAACTAATACACCTTCATCTTCTAATAAATTATTATTAAAAACTAAATCTATAATTTTTTGAAACTTTTCTTGATCAAAATCGTAAGGAGGATCAGCAAATATGACGGTTGCTTTTGATGGTGATTTTTCAAGAAATTTATAAACATCAGCTTTAAGAGTATTTATATTAAAGTCTAATTGTTTAGAGGTTTCAGAAATATACTTTACACATGCGTAATGAGTATCAACTGCAGTTATTTTTTCACAACCTCTTGAAGCAAATTCAAAACTTATATTCCCTGTTCCAGAGAACAAATCAATTACAGATATCTCATCAAAATAATACGTGTTATTCAAAATATTAAACAACGCTTCTTTCGCCATATCGGTTGTTGGTCTTACAGGTAAGCTCTTTGGTGCTGTTAAACGTCTTCCTTTATGAATTCCAGAAATAATGCGCATTAATACTGATTTATAAGTGTAAAGTATGAATGATTAGAAAGTTTTAACTCTTTTGGTATAGAATAATTTGATTTAAAAAAACGAACATTCTTTATATATTTGAAGACAATCTCATAGAGTTCAGATTCTTTTTCAATACCATTTATAAAATAGAGTTTTAACTCTTCGGGATTTAAATTTAATTGCTCAGCAGCAAATAGAATATAATAGATAAAATCCTCTTTGGTCTTATAGTTAAAAGTATTAAAAAACTCTATTTTCTTTGCTTTTATAACAACAATTTGAAAAATGTCTTTTTCTACATTTACATAAAAATTGACGTTTTCAGAACTTGAAGTTTCATGAAGTAACCTTTCGACCAGTATAGTTGACGTATGTTTGTATTCAAAACTTCCAAAAGTATCAAACAAGTAATTGTTTATAAAAACATAGGGAATAAACACATTGACCAATTCAGAATTTTCTAAAGTATCGTAAGCAATGAAATCGTTTTTTAATATTTTAATATTGTATTGTAAATAATCACTTAAGTTATCTTCATTAAAAAAAGGTTTAGGGACAAACGTCGATAGATTATTACTATGTGTTACATTGATGGATTCAAACCCACCATGTAACAAATCGTTGTTTTTGAACTCATTAGAAATAAAATCTAATTGAATATTTGGACTGTTACTATTTTCAGGAAAACTTAAATCTTGGATATTAATTATTTCTTTTGAATCCTTATGTAGAATACAAAAAGCAAATCCATCCGACCTAAGTTGAATGGATAAGTGTTTATTATTAAAGTTTGATTTAATAGTTTCTATTTTTTAACATCACCTTGGTCATACATTGGAGGCCAGTTACCACTATCAGTTGCTTCTGCAAGAGAACCAACACTAATGTTTGCACCTTTAACCTGATCATTTGTAATTGCTTCTTTTTCTTGACGAATTAAATCGGCATCCATACCATTTAAAACAGCCTCTTTTGAAGCTTCAACAAGAAAAACAGGAGCCATATAGCCATGTGCTTTTTGAACATTCCCTAAACTAATTTTAAATTTTTCAGAAGTTCCAGGTACAGTCATCATATTTGCATAATCTCTTCCTGCAAAACTTGCTCTTACATCTGTATATCCAACAGTATCAATCTTCCTGTATTCTTCTTCAATTTCTATTCCTCCACCTTTGTCTACTTTTCGTACTAAATTCATTGTAATAACATCAGCAAACACAGCAGTATCCATAAATTTAACAAGAGCATCTCCATCTTTCGCATATTGTCCTGTTACTTTTTTATGAGCAGCTTGTGCATCACGAATAATTTTTAAATTTTTAATAACCTTAGTATATCGAACTTTCTTTTCAGCATGAAATTTAATTGGAGCCATTACAGCATTGTATGTTAGATATGCTAACAAAACAATTAAAGCGTATAACACCAAAGAAACTATTGGATGTGCTTTTTTTGGAATAAACTTTAATATTGCCTTAGCAATAAAGTAACAAGCAATTAGTCCAAGAATAAATACTAGTAAGATTGTAAACATTAGATAGTTTTTTTATAAATTGATTATACGCAAATTTACATTTTTTTTTCAATCGTAAAAATTTTTTTGACAAAATCAAGTCGTATATTTGACTTTTTATTACATATATGATTAAATCTTCTAACGATTTTTACAAACAACTCCTTGAAACGTTCCCTTTTGAGCCTACAGACTCTCAAAATTTGTTATTGAATCAGTTGTCTGATTTTATTTTTGAAAATAACCCTTCTGGATTATTTTTATTAAAAGGGTATGCTGGAACAGGGAAAACAACTTCAATTAGTGCAGTTGTTAAGAGTTTATGGAAAACAGGTAAAAAAGCGGTTATGTTAGCACCAACAGGAAGAGCTGCAAAAGTGATTTCAAATTATGCAGGCAGACCAGCATTTACAATTCATAAAAAAATATATCATCCTAAAAAAGCAAAAAATGGCGGTGTAAATTTTGTAATTCAAGCCAATAAACACACAAACACACTTTTTATAGTTGATGAAGCTTCAATGATTTCAGATGCTACGTCTAATTCTAAACTTTTTGAAAACGGATCTTTATTAGATGATTTGATGTCTTATGTATATTCCGGTAAAGGGTGTAAATTAATTTTTATTGGTGATACGGCTCAATTACCTCCAGTTAAATTAGATATGAGTCCAGCACTTGATCCAGATAAATTATCATTGAATTATAATAAAGATGTTATTGAATTAGAATTGAATGAAGTGATGCGTCAACATACAGATTCAGGAATTTTAGTGAATGCAACAGAATTAAGAATATTGCTTTCAGGAAATTCATTCTTTGATTTTAAGTTTACACTTGGTTTTCCAGATATTATCCGTCTTACAGATGGTTATGATATTCAAGATGCAATTACGGGTGCTTATGATAATATTGGAGTAGAGGATACAGCATTTATAGTGCGTTCTAATAAACGTGCAAATCAATACAACCAACAGATTAGAAGTAAGATTAGAGGGCAAGAAAATGAAATTTCTACTGGTGATTTTGTCATGGTTGTTAAGAACAACTATTTTTGGTTAAGTGATTCTTCGGACGCAGGTTTTATAGCCAACGGAGATATTTGTGAAATCATGAAGATTAAAAGAACCACTGAACTATATGGTTTTCGTTTTGCAGAAGTTACTTTAAGAATGATTGATTATAAGAATCAAGAACCTTTTGAAACAGTAATATTATTAGATACATTGACCTCAGAAACACCTTCTTTATCCTATGATGACTCTAATAGATTGTATCAAGAAGTTGCTAAAGACTTTGAAGATGAAAAATCAAATTATAAGAAACTACTTTCTATCAAAAAAAACAAATACTTCAATGCACTTCAAGTAAAGTTCTCATATGCTATGACTTGCCATAAGTCACAAGGTGGACAATGGAAAACTGTTTTTATTGAACAACCTTATTTGCCAGAAGGCTCAAATAGAGAATATTTAAGATGGCTATATACGGCTGTAACTAGAGCTCAAGAAAAGTTATATTTGATTGGTTTTAAAAACGACTCATTTGAAGAAGAATAAGTTTAGCATACTATTTGTTATATTTAATTTTTATAAATAATAATATGAGAAAGACAGTAATTTTTATACTTACTTTATTTGGCTTTTATTTTTTAAATGCTCAAAATATAATAACACCAAAATTTAATTTAACTAATGAATTAGCTGAAAATTCAGGGTTATTATATTTTAATGGAAAATTGATAATTCATAATGATTCAGGAGGGAAACCAAATCTATATGAAGTGGATCCTATAACAGGTGTACTATTAAGGACTATTGAAATTTCTAATGCATTTAATATAGATTGGGAAGATATAGCTGAAGATGAGACTTATATATACATTGGTGATTCGGGAAATAATAAAGGAAATAGAACAAATCTCAAAATTTATAAGATCTCAAAAGAGCAGTATTTAGCAAGTGATAATGTCACTGCAGAAATATTGAATTACACATATAATAATCAAACGAATTTTAGGCCATCTTCCAAATCCAATTTTGATGCAGAAGCACTGATATCCTATAAAGACAATCTTCTAATTTTTAGTAAAAATAGAGGGAATGGAAAAACTACGATTTATCGTTTACCAAAAACTCCAGGAATACATGTTGCCGAAGCAATAAAGACTATTGATATTGACGGGAAAATAACTGGCGCGACATATAATTCTATTATTAATAAAGTTGTCTTGTGTGGTTATACTTCATCGTTAAGTCCGTTTTTAGTCATGCTAAGTGATTTTAATATGATTGACAAGTCATTTCAAAGAATTGACATCTCTCAGTTCGTTGGAGCAGCAAATCAAGTAGAAGGAATTACATTTGTTTCTCAAAATAAAATTAATTTTTCAAGAGAACGTTTTAGAAAAAAAATTGCTGGCTTCTCGCTAAACACTCCTGCATCTGTATTTGAATTAAATCTAGATAATTTAACCTCTTTTATGAAAATGGAAACTAATAAAAGTAATTCGGATGAATATAAAATTATCAAAATCACAAATGAATTAGGTAAAGTTGTTTATGGAAAAAAAGATACAATTAATACTTCAATGATAGATAAGTTACCAAAGGGAGTTTACTATTCGAAAATAAAATATGATAATCAAATTACGATCAACCAAAAGATTATTAAAGAATAACTGATAACATTTTAACAATTCATAAGTTATTTATTCATTGTCAGTTAATAAATGAAGAATTACTTTTGTGATCAGAACAAAAATTAAACAATGTCAAATAATAATATAGCCCCTCCAAAAGCTGCAAAAAAGCCAAAAAAGTTAACAATTCATGAGGATACTCGAATAGATGATTATTATTGGCTGAATGAGAGAGAGAATCCTGAAGTTATTGAATATTTGAATGCTGAAAATAGTTACTATGAGCAAATGACTAAGCATACAAAAAACCTTCAAGAAGATTTATTTGAAGAAATGAAAGGAAGAATTAAGGAAGACGATGAATCTTTACCTTATAAAAAGAATGGATACTATTACATAAATAGATTTAGAAAAGGAGATGAATATCCAGTTTACACTCGTAAAAAAGGGAATTTAAATGCACAAGAAGAAATTCTTTTTGATGTAAATCAATTAGCAAAGGATTATGACTATTATCAACTAAAGGGATTGTCAATTAGTCCAAATAATAAGTTTGCAATTTTTGGGGTTGATACCATAAGTAGAAGGCAGTATACCTTGCAATTCAAAAATGTCGAAACTGGAGAAATTTTTGATGATAAAATTGAAAATACTACAGGATCTGGCACTTGGGCAAATGATAATAAAACTATTTTTTATGCTAAACAAGATACAGAAACACTCAGAAGTCATAAAATATTTAAGCATATATTGGGAACAAACCCATCTGAAGATATTGAGGTTTATAGCGAGGTTGATGACACATTTGGAACCTTTGTTTATAAAACTAAATCAGAAAAATATATAGTAATAGGCTCATACAGTACACTTTCAACCGAATATCAATTTTTAAAGGCTGATGATCCTTCAGGAGGATTTAAAATTTTTCAAAAGCGAGAAAAATATTTAGAATATAGCATTGCACACTATAAGGATGAATTTTATATTCTGACAAATTTAAACAAGTCAACCAATTTTAAATTAATGAAAACTAGTGAAGTCCTGACTTCAAAAGAAAATTGGATTGATGTAATTTCACATAGAATAGATGTGTTACTAGAAGATATTTCAATTTTTAAAGAACATCTTGTTTTAGAAGAGCGTTCAAACGGTTTAAATAAAATTAGAGTTATTAGATGGGATAAAACGCAAGATTATTATTTGCCATTTAATGAAGAAACATATTCAGTAGGTGTTTATGCTAATCCTGAATTTGATACAAATACGATCAGATATGGATATAATTCTATGACAACTCCAAGTTCAGTTATAGATTTTAATATGGATACTTTTGAGAAGGAAATTAAAAAAGAGCAAGAAGTACTTGGTGGGAAATTTGATAAGAATAATTATAAAAGTGAAAGAATTTGGGCTAAAGCTAGAGATGGAGAAAAAGTAGCAATTTCTTTAGTCTATAATAAAAGAACACAAATATCAAAAGAAACACCATTATTGTTATACGCTTACGGCTCTTATGGTCATATAATTAACGATGGCTTTAGCACTTCAAGATTAAGTCTTCTTGATAGAGGGTTTGTCTTTGCAATTGCTCACATTAGAGGAGGTGAGTATCTTGGTAGAGGTTGGTATGAAAACGGAAAATTATTTAAAAAGATGAATACTTTTCATGATTTTATTGATTGTGGAAAGCATTTAATAGCAAACAGCTATACCTCTGAAAAGCATTTATACGCTATGGGAGGCTCTGCTGGCGGATTGCTAATGGGAGTTGTGGTAAATTTAAATCCAGAACTTTTTAATGGAGTTGTGGCTGCTGTACCATTTGTAGATGTTGTTACGACGATGTTAGATGATACAATTCCTCTGACTACAGGAGAATATGATGAATGGGGAAATCCAAATCAAAAAGAGTATTATCAATACATGAAGTCATATTCACCTTATGATAATGTTGAAAATAAAAAGTACCCTAAATTATTGATAACAACAGGCTTGCATGATTCTCAAGTTCAGTATTTTGAACCTGCAAAATGGGTTTCGAAATTAAGAGATCAATCGAAATGTACGAATTTAGTATTATTACATACCGATATGAGTGTAGGTCATGGAGGTGCTTCGGGAAGATTTGACAGTTTAAAAGACGTTGCACGCGACTACGCGTTCATATTAGACTTGGAGACGTTATAGCAATTTAATTTTTTTTTGTAGATTTGCACCTTGTCAACTGATTACAATTCATGAAACGAAACTTAAGTATTCACAAGAGTATATTAGAACTTATTGGAGAAACTCCAATGATAAGATTAAATAAAATCACCGAGAATTTAGAAGGTGAGTTTTTAGCAAAATTTGAAGGCTGCAATCCTGGACATTCTACTAAAGATCGAATAGCATTATATATTATTAATCAAGCTGAAAAGCAAGGTTTATTAAAACCTGGTGATACAATTATTGAAACTACTTCTGGTAATACAGGTTTTAGTCTAGCGATGGTCAGTATTACTAAGGGTTATCAATGTATTTTAGCGGTTAGTTCAAAGTCTTCAAAAGATAAAATAGATATGTTGAAAGCGCTGGGAGCCAAAATTTATGTTTGTCCTGCCCATGTTAGTGCTGATGATCCAAGATCATATTATCAAGTAGCGAAGAGGTTACATACAGAAACTGCAAATTCGATTTATATAAATCAATATTTTAATCAATTAAATATTGATGCACATTACCTAACTACAGGGCCAGAAATTTGGAAGCAAACTAAAGGGGAAATCACACATTTAATTGCTGCTAGTGGAACTGGAGGCACAATTTCAGGTACAGCAAAATATTTAAAAGAGCAAAATCCAAATATTAAAATTTTAGGAGTTGATGCATTTGGGTCTATTTTGAAAAAATTTCATGAAACAAAAGAGTTTGATGCAAATGAGATTTACCCTTACCGAATAGAAGGTTTAGGAAAAAACTTAATTCCTACTGCTACAGATTTTGATATTATTGATAAATTTGAGAAAGTAACTGATGAAGAAAGTGCTCATACTGCAAGAGAAATAGCATTGACAGAAGGTATTTTTGCTGGTTATACAAGTGGTGCAGTGATGCAAGCAACTAAGCAATATGCTGAAGCTGGAGAATTTGATAAAAACAGTAAAGTTGTAGTTATTTTTCCAGATCACGGTTCACGATACATGAGTAAAGTTTATAGTGATGATTGGATGAGAGAACAAGGGTTTTTTGATAGTCAAAAACAAGAAACGTATGCAATTGAATTCATAAAATAAAATATATAAATATTTTATAAAAAAGGTGTTGATTTTTCAACACCTTTTTTATTTGAAAAATCCCAAAAATTTAGTTAATTTGTAAAATGTTAAATTTGGATAATAATAATTTCCAAAAATAGTTAAAACAGTAGAATGAAAGATTTATTTGATAGAATAAAAAATGATAAGGGACCATTAGGGAAATGGGCAAAACAAGCAGAAGGTTATTTTGTATTTCCAAAATTGGAAGGCAATATATCTAACCGTATGATATTTAACGGTAAAAAAGTTATTACGTGGAGTATCAATGATTATTTGGGTCTTGCAAACCATCCAGAAGTTATAAAAGCAGATGCTGATGCAGCTGCAGAGTACGGTATGGCATATCCTATGGGTGCTAGAATGATGTCTGGACACACTAATTATCATGAGCAATTAGAAAAAGAATGTGCAAAATTTATAGATAAAGAAGCTGCTTATTTAGTGAATTTCGGATATCAAGGAATGGTTTCTGCCATTGATGCGTTAGTTACTAAAAATGATGTTATAGTTTATGATATGGATACTCATGCATGTATTATAGACGGAGTTAGGCTACATGCTGGAAAACGATTTGTTTACAAGCATAATGATATTGAAAGTTTTGAAAAAAATTTACAACGAGCAACTAAATTAGTAGAACAAACTGGTGGAGGAATTTTAGTAGTTTCTGAAGGCGTGTTTGGAATGCGTGGCGAACAAGGTCGATTAAAAGAGATTGTAGCCTTAAAAGAGAAATATAGTTTTAGATTATTGGTTGATGATGCTCATGGATTTGGAACATTAGGTGATAATGGACGAGGTACAGGGTTTGAGCAAGGAGTTCAAGGTGGAATTGACGTTTATTTTGCAACATTTGCAAAATCTATGGCAGGAATTGGAGCCTTTTTTGCAGGTGATAAAGATGTGATTCAATATTTGCAATATAATATGAGATCTCAAATGTTTGCCAAATCTTTACCAATGGCAATGGTTAAAGGAGCTTTAAAGCGTTTAGATATGATCCGTACTATGCCAGAATTAAAGGATAAATTGTGGAGAATAACAAATGCCTTACAAAGTGGATTGAAAAATGCTGGTTTTGAATTGGGAACAACTCAGACGTGTATTACACCTGTATTTTTGAAGGGAGAAATACCTGAAGCAATGGCTATGGTGTATGATTTAAGAGAAAATCATGGTATATTTTGTTCTATTGTTGTGTATCCTGTTATTCCAAAGGGATTAATTATTCTAAGGTTAATTCCAACAGCATCTCATACTCAAGAAGATATTGATGAAACTATTACAGCATTTTCTGAAATAAGAAGTAAATTAGAAAAAGGTATTTATAAGAGAATTGGAGCAACTATGGTCTAATTTTTTTATTATATAATATATTAAAGCCTCTGAATCTCAGAGGTTTTTTTATTTAAAAATGATTCGTATTTTTGTATATGGCAGAAACAGAAAAACCTACTGAAGTATTACTTCAAGAGCAAGATTTTTTATCAGCAACCAATAAGGAAGAATTAATATCAATTATAAGTTCTAAAAACATCCCTATCGATAATGTTAATAAGGTGATTTGTTATAATGATGAACTTCGATATCTACAAATTGAACTCGTAAAACTTCAACAATGGATTTCAAAAAACAAGAAGAGAGTTGTTGTAATATTTGAAGGGAGAGATGCTGCAGGAAAAGGAGGTAATATTAGACGTTATTCGGAGCATTTAAGTCCTCGTTCAATGCGAACTGTTGCCTTAACAAAGCCTACTGAAGTTGAAGTAGGACAATGGTATTTTAGACGTTATATTAAAAACTTACCGAATCCTGGTGAAATCGTTTTTTTTGATAGGAGTTGGTATAATCGGGCTGTTGTTGAGCCAGTTATGGGTTTCTGTAATAAAAATCAATATAAAAAATTCATGGTGCAAGTTCCAGAGTTTGAACACATGTTGTATGAAGATGGGGTTACTATAATTAAATTTTGGTTTTCAATTTCTAAAGCAGAACAAGAGAAACGTTTTAATGCGCGTTTATCAAATCCGTTAAAAAGATGGAAGTTTAGTTCAGTTGATAAAAAAGGACAGCAATTATGGGAAGTTTACACAACATATAAAGACAGGATGTTTAGTAAGACTCATACAACTTATAGTCCTTGGATTATTGTAAGAGCAAATAATAAAAAAGCTTCAAGGTTGGAAAGTATGAAATATGTTCTTTCTCAATTTGATTATGATAATAAAGATGAAACGAAAGTAAGTTTACATCCAGATCCAAATATTGTAATGAGATATTTCCGTTCAAATAAACAATTAGATTAAACCTTGATAAGATGAATTTTACTAAAGAAAATATCGAAAAATTAAATTCCATTAAGGGTTTAGTGTATTTGCTCTCAAAAGAGACATTGAGTTATGAAAAAACGCTGAGGTATATTGATTATGAGAAAAAATTAAAGAAATTACAAGTAGAACTCGTTAAGTTACAAACGTGGGCTATTAAAAATAATGAAAGAATTATTATTTTATTTGAAGGAAGGGATTCCGCTGGAAAAGGTGGTGCTATAAGGAGAATAACTGAGAGAATCAACCCTAGAAATTTTAGAATTGTTGCCCTACCTAAGCCAACAGAAGAAGAGCGTTCGCAATGGTATTTTCAAAGATATATCAATAAGTTTCCAAAAGAAGGTGAAATCGTTTTTTTTGATAGGAGTTGGTATAATCGAGCTGTTGTAGAGCCAGTAAATGGATTTTGTACTAAAGAGGAACATGAGATTTTCATGAATCAAGTAAATGATTTTGAAAGAATGATTATGGAATCTGGTACAAGAATCTTAAAAATCTATCTGTCTATTTCTAAGAATGAGCAATCAAAAAGGTTTAACGAAATTAAATCTGATCCATTGAAACAGTGGAAAATGTCTAAAGTTGATGAGGAAGCTCAGGATTTATGGGATAGTTACACAGCGTATAAAAATAAAATGTTTGCTAAAACAAAGAACGGTGGATTTCCGTTCAAAATAATTAAGGCAAATCGAAAAACAGAATCAAGAATTGCTGTTATTGAACATATTTTAAAGTCTATTCCTTATGATAAGAATATCGAAATTTAATTAAGTATAGATACGAAAAGTGTAAAGTATCGATACATTACGGAAAAGTTAAAAAATTACTACAACGAGTTATATTGAAGATGTAGTTTTATAATAAATCCGAAACCTGTTGAAATAGGAAATTCATTTCTGATGCAATTATTTGATTCGTTTCTAGATATTTTTTTTGAGTAAATGTTGTGTCGTCGGATGATTTTGGATCTTCATATGGCAAATGAAATCTATGGACTGCATCCGGAATAAAAGGGCAATTTTCTTCTGCCGAAGAGCAATTTGTGATTGCTATAAAAGGGTGTTTGTTGCTTTCGTTATTATATATTTTTGAAAAACCAATAATAGGTTTTTTCATGTTTTTTGAGGTAATCTCATATATTGGGTTTGTATGTGAAAACTCAATAAGTTTGAATTTAAAACCAACTTCCTGTAAAGTTTTGACAGTATTTTTATGAAATGCAGTAGTTTCAGTTCCTCCTGAAAAACTTTTTATTTTTCTTAGTTTGTAATTATCAATTGCATAGTGAGCCCAGACTTGGGCTAATTGACTTCTGCGAGAATTGTGAGTGCAAATAAAATTAAGTCTTACTTTTTTTAATTTATGACGTTGTTCCACAATTTTTTCAGCGATACTTGTAAGAAAATCCCTTCTGTCTATAGGTATTAACGATATGTAAAGTGAATGTTTGAAGAATTTTTTTGTCTTTATTGTATTAGTTTCAATCAACGTATTATTTTTGCACTAAAGTAGGACTTTCTGTATTAACGGAATGTTTATTTTAAATTACCAAATAGTTATTAAATATGAGTTTTAAAATTGGAGATAGTGTTGCTGTAACAGACGAGCAGATTAGAGGGGAAATTATTTCTATTTCGGATAGTTTGATAACTATTAATACTACAGACGGTTTTGACATGAAATTCTCTAAAAAGGATTTAGTTAGAATTGACGTTGAACAATCTGAGTTAGCCAAATCAGTCAATGTATATTTTGATGTAAGTGATAAAGAGGAGCCTAAAAAGAATAGAAGTAAGTTAGGATTCAAAACTAAAAAGGGTGAAGTTCCAGCAATGGAAGTTGATTTACACATTCATAAGTTAGTAAAATCTACTCGCGGAATGGATAATTATGATATGCTATCAAAGCAAGTTGATACTGCACAGCATAAATTAGAGTTTGCAATTAAAAATAGAATTCCACGGATTGTATTTATTCATGGAGTTGGAGCAGGAGTTTTAAAAACTGAATTAAATTTTTTATTTAACAGATATAATGTTAGTGTTCAAGAAGCATCCTATCAAAAGTATGGATTAGGTGCTACAGAAGTATATATAATTCAGAAAAAAACAAATTAAAGAGACGTTACAAAACTCCCAAAATCAGTTTCAGTATAGGTTAGGGTTTCATTCCCGTTTTCTAAAGTCAGATTTTGAAAAGTTATAGTGTGCTTATATCCAATAAGTGCGCTCGTACCATTTAATTCCTCTACAGTTTCAATCAATATTAGATTATCTGTTCCAGAAACACCTGTCCAGTTTGATAAAACGGTTGGGCTTACTGGAGGAATATCTTCACAAAAATAATTACCAGAAATATCTGAACTAAAAGTCCTATAGATAACGTTATCAAGATTAATGTTAGTAGAAATAACACTTGTAGAAACTTCATTTTTTATTTGATTGGTTGTCAAAGTTACAATCAAGGCTTCGGTATCACTTAATCTATAGAGTGTATAATTACTATTATTTTCATCACAATTATAAACAGTGTCACTAAACTCAAATGCTGGCACATCAAAATCTCCATCATTGCAAGAAAAAAGAAATGTTAATGATAGAAGGGCAATAATTTTTTTCATACAGTAATATTTATAAAACAAAAATAGTAGTTTTGACATTATTAACGTATTAAGTTCCAATTAATTTTATTTACTTTTGTATTATGAATAGAATATACTTTGATAACGCTGCAACTACTCAAATGGATCCAAAAGTGATTGATGTAATGATGAATTCAATGCAGACAATTTATGGAAACCCTTCTTCTACGCATCAATTTGGAAGATCTGCAAAATCTGCAATAGAAAAAGCCAGAAGAAATATAGCAAAACAGTTTAATGCTAAGGCAAGTGAAATTGTTTTTACAGCAGGTGGAAGTGAGGCTGACAATATGATTTTGCATAATGCAGTGACAAATCTTGGTGTAGAAAGAATTGTTACTTCAAAAATTGAGCATCATGCAGTTTTAAATACTATTATTGAACTTTGTGATTGTCATTCTATGGTTGAAGTTATTTACGTTGACTTATTAAGTGATGGTTCAATAGATTTAATCCATTTAGAGACTATATTAAATTCATCTAATAAAAAGGCTTTAGTTAGTCTGATGTATATAAATAATGAAATAGGAAATATTTTGGATGTTAGAAAAGTATCTTCTCTGTGCAAAGCGAGCGATGCGTTATTCCATTCAGATTCTGTTCAAGCAATTGGTCACTATAATTTAGACGTACAAGAGTTAGGAATTGATTTTTTAGTTGCTAGTGCTCACAAGTTCCATGGACCTAAAGGTGTAGGTTTTGCTTATTTTAAAAAAGGATTTGGTATTAAACCAATTTTGACTGGAGGGAAACAAGAAAGAGGAGCAAGGGCAGGAACTGAAAATGTTCACGGAATTTTAGGTATGGAAAAAGCAATTGAATTGGTTTATGAAGATTTAGATAGTGAGATTAAATATATTGGAAGTTTAAAGCAATATTTTATTGAGCAATTGCAATTAAATTTTCCTGATATTGCGTTTAATGGAAATACTACTGATAAAATTAATAATACCTATTCAATATTAAATGTCCGATTTCCAATGAATGATTCGATGCTGTTATTTACTCTTGACATCAAAGGAATCGCTGCTTCAGGCGGAAGTGCATGTCAAAGTGGTAGTGCAGCAGGATCTCATGTTTTAAAGGCTATTTTACCTTATAAAGAGTCTAAAAAAACATCTATTCGTTTTTCAATATCTAAATTTAACACAAAAGAAGATATTGATTCGACTATTATTGTTTTAAAAGAAGCAATTTTAGTAAAAAGTTAATATTTCTATTATTACACACGAATTCTAATTTATAGCCTACGAATTCTAATTGGGCTAAAATTTACGGAAGGTTCAAGTATACATTTGAACTATTAATAACCGTAAAATTATAAATTATGAACACTTCAATTAAAATTACAGCGCTAGCAATTACATTAATATTGACTAGTTGCGCAAACAAAGTAGAAAAAAAGAATATTGATCCACAAGTATTCGAAACTAATGAAATAGCTATGTCTGATTCTTCAGATATTGTTGATGAAATAGTAAAAGAAAAAGAACGATCAGTGGTATTTATCACAGGATTTGATAAAGGAAGCAAAACGTATTTTTCTGATGCAAGAGCATTTTTTAAAGAAATAGACACTGAAATTGTTGAAACTGCATATTCATTGCAAGAAATTATTTTGTGGCTAAATATCAATCAGAATAATAAACCAATTTCTAAAATTCATATTGTTGCCAATAATAAAATGAATAAAATATTATTGGAAACTACAGTAAATGGAGAGGGTTTGTCTTCAAAAGCAATACAAAGTGCAGTTGAAAGTGGAGAACTTCCTAAACTTGAAAATGTATTGGCAAAAGATGCAAAAGTAATTTTACATTCTGCAGGTTTAGGTTCGCAGACAGAATTAATAAATGAGTTCAAGCATGTTTTTACTACAGATGTAACCCCATCAGTTATTGCATCAAAAAGTGTAAGCGTCTTTAGTGGACAATTCTCAGAGCACTTCTTAGCAAAGCCTTTTTATGGATTTTATCCAACAGCCAAAAGTCCTGGAAGAGTTGATTTAGCAAAAGAATTTTCTAAAAATTATCCAGAATCAGATATTGAATGGTTATCGGCTATGGAGAATGATTCAGAGAGATTTCAAGGAGATATTTATAGTTACAAATTTAATATTCCTGTAAAGTGGGAGATTGCTTATGAAGCAGGTGAAGAAATACCAGGTTTTAGAACACTAGATGAAATGTATACTTTCATGAAAGATCATGATTTAATTTCAAAAGATTTAGAGCAATTAGATATTCCTATCGAAAAGTTCAGATGGTTTCAAACTGTAAAAGATGACAAATTAGTAATAGAAGGTAAAGTAACTGTAGTTTGTATTCTTGAACCAGTAATGAGTCCAGCATATCCATCAGAATATATGAATCCAAGTATCGATAATATTAGACTGTATAATAGACTATAACAACTATTTTAGTTGGGTTTGACAGAAAAGAGCACGAAGGTTTTGTTTGAAGTATAAAATCGTCACTCTTTTCTGTTTTTATTTAAAATAAACTTAGATGATAAACAGTTATATTTGTATAGTTAAGAAAACGGAATGCTACATTTTTTAAAAACATATCTATTCTATTTAATACTGCTTATTGCAGTATTTTCTTATTCTCAAGAACGTAAATTCATAAAGTTCTCTATTGCAGATGGATTGCCACAATCGCAAATAAAAGATATTGTACAAGATGAAAATGGTTTTCTTTGGGTTGCAACAAATGGAGGAGGAGTTGCACGTTATGACGGTAAAGAATTTAAAGAGTACAATACATCTAACAACTTAATTTATAACAGTATAAACACAATTAGCTATAATAATAGTTTAATGTATGTTGGGACTAAAAACGGATTGTCAATTATAGGGAATAATGAGATTTTAAACTTTAAATGCCCAAGCATACAAAAGATTATATTTAATAATGATATTGCTTATTTAGCAACAACTAAAGGGCTAAAGTCATTAAGAGATTTAAAATATATTAAGAGTGAAAAAGTTGGAGAATTAATTGATAATTCTATTATTTATGATATTGAATTTACTGAGGAAAACTATCATATAAAAAATTCAAATGGGCTATTTGTAATTCAAAGTTTATCGGAAAATTCTGATATTAAGGTGTTAGATGCAACCTTTAAATTCCAAAAACAAAAAAATATAGATGCCATTAAAAGCAATTCGATAGTTAATAGTGTTATTGGAATAAATTCAATTAATAAAGTTATAACTGATAGTCAATCAAATATTTGGGTTGCTTCTGAAAAAGGATTGTATAAAATATATAAAAGCAATTTTGATAATTACTTGAAAGGAAATAAAATTACTTCTATAAATAATATTAAAGAGAAGTTGTTAATTGGTACTTCTAAAAGTTTGATGCAATTAGATTCTTTGGGAATTACTAATCTAATTGATACTCAAAAAGTAAATTCAATTGTAAATAATAAAAAGCAGGTTTTCGTTGGAACTAATAGAGGAATAATTGTTTTGGATTCACTCAAGGTTCTAGACACCCTTTTTAAGCAGAAAATCATTTCAAATTTGTTGATTAAAAATGAGACTATTTGGGCAGTAGAAAAAAATAGAGGTATTTCTAGTTTCAATTATGATTTTAAGTCTACATCTATCTCTAATCTAGCAAGTTTTAATAAGTCTGATGGAGTTTATGATTTAAAAATCAATGATTTAAAATTAGACAATACTAATCGCTTATGGTTTGTAACTCAACAAGGATTCTTAGGTTATATAAAAGATAATATTGTAAAACATTTAGGAAAAGTTTTGAAATTAGATGTAGAAGTTAATTCACTTTTAATTCATAACAAAACACTTTTTCTAGGAACTAAAGGTCAAGGAGTTTGGTGGTCTGAACTAGGAGAGAATTTAATATTCAATAAATTAAGAGGGAGTAAAAAATTATATTCTGAAAATATTTCTCAATTGCTATTTGATAACAATCATAATTTATGGGTTGGTTCTCACAAAGGAGTTGATAAAGTTTCTTTGTCTTCTGGAAACGATATTTTGGAAGTTACTCATTATGGAAAAAATAATGGTTTTGATGGAGTAGAAACTGTCAAAAATACTATTACTAAAGATAGTTTTGGGAATGTTTGGTTTGGGACGATCAATGGTTTGTCGAAATATAATGATATAAAAACTATAAGGATGTTAACTGATCCTACAATCTTCTTTGAACAGATTGAAATTGCATATAAGAGCCTAGATTCAATTAAATTAGTTGATTGGACAAATAGTAACAATAAACTATATCTAAAGCCAACAGACAATCATATATCGTTTAGCTATAGAACTGTAGACTTAACCTTTGCAGATGATATTCAATATAGATGGCGTTTAAACGCTTCAGATTGGAGTCCTTGGACTGAAGATAGAAAAGTGAATTATTCTAGTTTAAATGCTGGAGATTATACTTTTGAAGCACAATCGAGAATCTTTAATGCAAATCTAAGTGAACCGATCCGTTTTCAATTTAATGTTGATGTACCTTTATTTCAAAAACCTTGGTTTAAACAGTTGCTATTAATTTTAGGCTTACTTCTTATATTTTGGATTATTAGAAACTATTTTAAAAAGTTAAAAAAGAAAAATGATAGAGAGCAAGAAGTATTAAAAGCACAAAACAATTTATTGTCTTTAGAGCAGAAAGCATTGCAGTTGCAAATGAATCCTCATTTTATTTTTAATGTATTGAATGGAATAAAAGCAATGGGATCAAAGGACACTGTTAAAATGAATGAAACTATAAATAAGTTTGCAGTATTGTTGAGGTTGACGCTGAGTAATTCACGAAAAGAACATATTTCACTTTCAGAGGAAATTAGTACTTTGAGAAATTATATAGAAATTGAAGAATCTATGTCTAATCAATCATTTGATTATGAGATAAATACTCCTTATTATTTTGATATTGAAGAAATTTTAATTCCACCAATGTTAATTCAACCATTTGTTGAAAATGCGATTCGTCATGGAATATCTAGTATTGAAAATGGAAAATTAGTGATTGATTTTTTTATAAAAGAAGAGCAATTACTTTGCTCTATTCAAGATAATGGTATAGGAATTGAAGTGTCTAAAAGAAATAAAACAAAGTCAAATCATCAATCAATGGCTTTAGAAGTTACTAGAGAAAGGATAGAATCATTGTCTGAGAAAAATAGTTTTGAGATAGAAGAAATGAAAGATGAGAAACAATTAGTTTTAGGAACCAAAGTGAGTTTTAAAATACCATTATTAACCGACTATTAAACACTTATGTTAAGAGCCATTTTAGTAGACGATATGCCATCGGCATTAGAATTATTAGAGTCAGATATTCAATCAAACTCTTTTGATATCGAAGTTGTTGGTACTGCTAAGAGTGTTGTTGAAGCAGCAAAATTACTTCGGAAGAATACTCCAGATATTTTATTTTTAGATATTATGTTAGGTGATGGAACAGGTTTTGATTTATTAGAGATATTTCCTGATTTAAAGTCTAAAATCATATTTGTTACAGCAAGCGATGAATACGCAATTAGAGCCTTTAAATTCGCAGCGATTGATTATGTTTTAAAGCCATATTCATTAGAAGAACTAAAGAACTCAATTGATAAAGCAAAACAACATTTACATCCAGATAAAGAGCGTTTAGGAATCTTGAAGAATACACTATCAAAATCTAATCAAACACCACAAAAAATATCCTTACATACACTTGAAAAGATTAGCGTTGTTGATGTAGATGACATTATTAGATGTGAATCTGATAGTAATAACACTCTTTTTTATCTTAATAACGGTCAGAAAATATTTGTAACCAAAACGTTAAAATATTTTGCTGAAATGTTAAAGGAACTTGGGTTTATCAGAACACACCAAAGTCATTTAGTCAACTTGCAATACATCAAAGAATTTATCAAGTCTGATGGAGGATATTTAATGTTAAAAAATGGCTCAAATATTCCAGTTTCTATGCGAAAAAGGGCAGAAGTTGTAGAAACAATCTCAACTATTTATAAAAAATAAAAAACAGAGTAAATTAAAAATAGGGTAGCATCAATAGCAATTGCCTTAAAATTGAATACAGTTTATCAGAAAAAGTGAGTTATTTCTTTTCTTGAAGAAATTGAGAGTTTAGAATAGATATTGTTGATATGTGTTTTAACTGTACTTAAACTAATAAAGAGTTTATCTGCTATTTCTTTATTGGTTATATTTTCATTCATCAATTCAAACACCTTTTGTTCTTGTGGAGATAAAACAACT
>CAWVTS010000024.1:0-18723 GCA_963933045.1 uncultured Lutibacter sp.
TTCAATGCCATTGTTTTCAGTAATACCGGCTTATTTCCTTTCTAAAAAATACAATGCAAAATTAATTTTTGAAGTTCGAGATTTATGGCCACAAACTCCAATCCACCTTAAGGGTTATTCAAGATTTCATCCAATTGTTCTTGTAATGGGATTCATCGAAAAATTTGGATATATAAAAGCAGATCAGATTGTTTCAGTGCTTCCTAATTCCTACCATTATATAAATAAAATTTCTAATGATCCATCAAAATTTAATTATATTCCAAACGGAATAGATGAGCAATTTGTTGGAAACGAAGTATTATCTGATGAAATAATATCAAAAATTCCAAAAGATAAATTTATCATCGGTTACGCAGGTACTATTGGTTTAGCAAACGCTATGGAATACTTGATGGAAGCCGCAAAATTAATGTCGGATAATTCAAATATTCATTTTGTAATAGTTGGAGATGGATACTTAAAGGAATCATTTATTAAAACTACTCTAGGTTTATCTAATATTACTTTTATTCATAAGATTAAAAAAACACAAGTGCAATCGATGCTTATGAATTTTGATGTTTGTTATGTTGGCCGATACAACTCACCATTATACAAACATGGAGTTTCTTATAATAAATACTTTGACTATATGCTTGCTAAAAAACCAGTGTTAGAATCTTCAAATCTAATAAAAGATCCTATTGAACTTTCCAATTGTGGACTAATTGTATCTCCCGAAAATGCTATAGTGATTAAGGACGGTATTATGGAACTCTATCACTTGTCAACAGTTGAACTTCATAAGTTTGGTCAGAATGGATACGATTATGTTAAAAAATATCATAGTTTTGATTTCTTGAGTACTCAATATTTAAATATCTTTTCGGATGCCCCAAAACCCAAAATATAGTATATCTGAACGTAAATTATCTTTACGTATCATAGATGTACTAGTTGTTTTTTTTAGTATTTTCTTTATTTCTCAAAATTATGATCTACATTATTTTAAATCATTAAATTCGAATATAATATCATGGTTTATAACTCTTTGTGTTTATATTTTATTCTTTGGTCAAATATTTGATTTATATAATTTAAAAGTTTCTTCTAGTAGATATCTTGTAATTCGTAGTATTGGTATTACCTCTTTATTTGTTACAATATTTTATATTTTTACTCCTGTTATTTCTCCAGAATTACCAATAAGTAGATTGCAAATTCTGTATTTATTTTCGTTAATTTTTGTGCCCATTACTGTTTGGAGATTTTTATACATCGGTTTAATTAAGTTGCCAAAATACCATAAATATATTCTTTTAATTGGTCAGAATGAAGAACTTACAAGCTTGATTGATATTATTAATAAACAAGCGCCAGATAATAAGATAGTAGGTTATGTAGCCGAGAAGGAAATTTCTGAGCTTGATGAATACAAATATTTTAATGTTGGCGATTCTAAAATAAAGGATATAATTGAAACGCATTCTATTACCGAAATTGTAGTTTCAAAAAGTGAAATCTCAGTATCTAAAAAAGTACATAGCCAATTAATTTATTTATTTGAAAATGGCGTTTCAATTACTAGCGCTAGAAAGTTTGTTGAAAAAATAACATCTTTATTTCCGGACTTAAATTTTAATGATTCTTTTTATGATTATTTAACTTTTAGTAGAAGTCATGAAAGTAATTTATATCTAGTAACAACGAGGACTTTTGATATTTTAGTTTCATTGATTGGAATTGTTTTCTTGTTATTAATGTTGCCATTAATATTACTAGGTAATGTAGTAGCTAATAGAGGTAAATTGTTTTATTTTCAAGATAGAGTAGGAGTGAAGGGTGAAATGTTTAACATCATTAAACTCAGAACAATGGTTAAAAATGCTGAAATTGATGGAGCCGTTTGGGCAGCAAAAGAGGATCATAGAGTAACTAAATTTGGTGCTTTTTTAAGAAAAACACGCTTGGATGAAGTTCCTCAGTATATAAATATTTTAAGAGGGGATATGGGCTTGATTGGACCAAGACCTGAACGTCCTGAGTTTGTTAAAGAATTGGAAGAGAAACTCCCTTATTATGCTATAAGACATGTTATAAAACCAGGATTAACAGGTTGGGCACAAGTAATGTTTCCTTATGCTAATAGTATAGAAGAGCAAAAAATGAAATTGCGCTATGATTTATTTTATATAAAAGAAAGAGGGTTTTTTCTTGACTTTAAGATATTTATAAAAACTATAAATACGGTCTTATTCTTTAAAGGTCAATAGGTATACTTCCAAAGAAAATAATAGCGCACTCCTAAAAACATCAATATTGGAATTATTGCAATTGAAAAGATCTGAACTTTCAAAATCCAGAGCAATATATTTAATGCTATTAATACAAAAGTTATTAGAGAATATTTTCTTAACCAATTTGGAATTTGTTTTTTTAAATAGTAAAAACTTACAAATAGATTAGGTGCAAATGCCCATAGCACATTAAAATTGTTTTCTGCAGATATATGATTTGTTGCAAACCAAATTAAGGTAATTACAAGGCCAATAACACCTGTAATAAAAAAGAGGCCAAAATCTAAAATTCTACTTCGTTTTTTTCTTTTAATATTCCTTAGAGTTGTCCAAATAACAATCATACCAATTATTGAGAAAAATAGGAGAGGAGTTATCAAAGATTTCTTTTCCTCCGTTTTTTTGGCTGCTAAAATTGTTTCTGTGCGTTTAATTAAAGGCTTTACGAATCCTTGATTAATTTTTAGTGAGTCAAAGTATGTAAATACATTATCTGGCAAAAACAAGTATTCATTTGCAGTTGCTTTCCTGTCTATCACTGAGCCTAAACACAAATCTATTCCAAAATCTCCCCAAGGTTGATCTCCAAGATATAGTTGCATTAACTCTCGATGTGTTAAATTTTTATTTGCAAATAATTCAGGCTTTACTAATTTAGTACCTAATACATCATTTACAACATCAAACAATTTTGTGGAACAATTGTTGAAGAAGTAATCATATAAATACTCTCTATTTTCTGGTAATGTATTGTTTTCTAAATAGTCATAAAATTTTTGAGTATCTGCTGGAATTAAATCTAAAACTTGCCCTTTTACCCAGCGTTTTTCATGATAGTATACTCTTAGAAACCGTGAAGTTTCTGTAACATTTAAAAAATAAAGTAAATTTCCTTTAGCAAAATTTCCATAGAAATTAGGTTGGTCAAAGTCAAAAGTTCCGTAATTGTATATTTTATCTACACCAATTGTGGTGTCTCTAACCCTAAAAGCAGAATGTCCAAAGGCGGTGTATAATTCTGTTCCTGGACCACAAGTTATAACACTAATTTCAGCGTTATTTGTAAGTTTAAGATGTTGTGAATAAGATGATAAACAAAGTATTGATAGTACGATAAAAAATAGTTTTCTCATACTTATCTAAAATTATCAAAATCAACTTTTATAGAAAATACGTTTGAATACAGCGCATTCCCAACACTTCCAATATTTGTTAAGGCATAATCTATTTGAATACCTTCATATCTAAAACCAACTCCAATATTTGGTTGAACAGAGAGAGAGGTTGAATCATCAAACTCAGTAATGTTTTGAAAGTTTCCAACTCCGCAACGAAGAAACACCATATCTAGATAGTCTACTTGAAAACCAACTGCAGGATCAATACTTACAAAATCTGTCGATATAATATCATTCGTTTTTGTAAATCTCATATTTAAATCAATTTCTGCTAATAAACCGAAATCACGTGTAATTTCAAACTTTCTTGCAACTCCAAATTGTGCTTTAGGCAAAGTCAATTCAACAGTTTCTGGTAATTCTTGATTTTGATCTGGAATAGCATCTTTAATTTGATTAAACTTTTCTTCATCAACACTCCAAGCATTAAATGTCGTAGTGATATCTCTAAGCATTAAACCAAACTGCCAATCATTTCTTTCAAATTGAAGTGCTGCATCCAATCCAAAGCCCCAAGATGAAGCAAATTCACCAATACGTCTATGAACTACTTTTGCATTCACTCCTAGATTTAATCCTGGAATTTGCAATCTTTTAGCATAAGCCATATTTAAGGCATAATCTGAAGCAGAGAATAAATTGATGCGATTGTAATCTATATTTCCTTGACTGTCAATTAACTCTGTTGTATCTAGAATGTCATCAACTCCAAAACGAATAATTGAGAAGCCTAGCGCACTTTCACTATTTATTGGCATCGCAAAACCTACATAATCATATTTTGCAATACCTGCAAAATATTCATTATGCATCAACGAACCTTGATAATCTTTTATATTTACTAATCCCGCTGGATTCCAATATCCTGAATTCACATCAGAAGTACTTGCAACTACAGCTTTCCCCATACCAAACGATGCTGCATCTACACCAATGTTTAAAAACTCATTGGAGTATTTACGAAGTGATTGACTTTGAGAGGCTTGTGAAATTAAAATTAGTAAAAAAAGTAATTTTTTCAAGTAGTTTTTTTTAGCGTTTACAAATATCTAACATTATATATTAATTAACACGTTTTTACTGAAGTTATTGTATTGAGTGATCTTTGATAAAGTCATAAATACGTTTTTCTAACCAATGTCCATTTGTACCAATAAATTTCGAATTAAATCCAACATGTCCTCCGTGTTTTGGAGTTTCTAAAAATAGATATTTATTTTCTTTTGCAATTTCAAAAGGAAAACATTCATCGTTTAAAAATGTATCATCTAGCGCATTTAACAAAAGTGTTGGCTTGGTAATCTTAGCTAAAAATTGTTTGCTACTGTTTTTTATATAATAGTCTTCTGCATCTTTAAAACCATGAGCAGGAGCAGTATACAAATTATCAAAATCTTTAAAACTTTTTGTCGCTCGTATTTTCTGTTTATTTAAAAATGAATTTGGAAATTTTTTTAACTTTTGAAGTGTTTTCCTTCTTAACGTAATCATAAATCTCAATAAATAGATCTTATTTGTTGATCTAGATAGTGCAATCGAAGAACCCGTTAAATCACAAGGGACTGATATCGCAATTGCACCAGTTATGTTTTTATCTAGGTTTTCTCCTTGTTCACCCATATACTTCAAGACCAAATTACCTCCAAGGCTATACCCTAACACAATAATCTTCTTGTAATTATGTTCTTTATTTATATGTTTGATTACAGCATCTAAATCATCAGTTTTACCACTATGATATGATTCGAAAAGTCGGTTTTCTTCACCACTACAACCTCTAAAATTTACAACAACAGCATCTGTTTTTTGCTTACTTAGATATTTTGAAATTGAAGCAATATAATTTGCATTCGAACTGCCTTCTAAACCATGGAGAATAACAACGAGTGTATCACAATTAGAAAAAACAAAATCTAAATCCATGAAATCTCCATCATTTAACTCTAACCTTTCACGTGTATAGTTAACCCTGTTTGTTGTAAATAAAGTTCTAAATACAGTGTTAATATGTGAACTTTTAAGTAAATAGGATGGTTTATAAGTAGATTCTACTAGTGGCACTTATTATTGTTTTTTTTGAAATTTGTAAATTCAAAAATACTATATTTACTTAAATTTTCACTTATGAAGAGACACATTCCAAACTTAATTACATTAATAAATTTATTATCAGGAACAATCGCTGTGATGCTGGGAGTTGAAGGGAATTTAGTTTTGGCTGGAGTTTTTGTGTTGATTGGTATTTTCTTTGATTTTTTTGATGGATTGGTTGCAAGAATTTTAAATGTGCAAAGTGAATTAGGAAAGCAATTGGATTCGTTGGCAGATATGGTGACAAGTGGAGTGGTGCCTGGAATCATCATGTATCAATTATTAAAACAATCTTCTGTTTTATGGAATGAAGAAGGATTACCTCCAACGTCTTTATTTACTGAAGGAATATCATATCTACCTCTTTTAGGTTTGATTATAACATTGGCAGCCGCTTACAGATTAGCCAATTTTAATATTGACGAACGCCAATCTACTTCGTTTATAGGATTACCAACTCCTGCTGCAACATTATTTGTAATATCATTGCCATTTATTACGCAGTATAATACATGTGATTTTGCTGTAGAATTAATACAGAATAAATGGTTTTTAATAGCAGTTACTTTAGTGCTGAGTTATTTAATGAATGCGAATATTCGATTATTTTCATTGAAGTTCAAAGACTTTTCTTTTAAGAATAATTTGATAAAGTATGTCTTTATTCTATTATCTATTGTGCTACTTGTTTGGTTGCAATTTGTTGCAATACCAATAATCGTAGTCTTGTATGTGTTGTTTTCTGTTGTTGAGAATTTGATGAAGAAGTAGATATATGAATATTGTAAATTTAATAATTGGAATATTTCTAATAGTTTGGGGAATATATTCTTTGCGGTCTAGTTATAAGAAAAAAAATAGAATAACTGGAGTTATGATGCCGTCTGACACTTACTTTTCGGAAAAAATTTAGGTGAGAGAGGAAGTAATATATTTTGGAATTATTTCTGGGGAGTTATAGAATTGTTTATGGGAATTGTACTAATCTGGTTTATTTAGTCAATAAAATATTCATATATCAAGTATTATAAAATGATTTGCCTATCGCGCTGCGATTTAAAACTTCTTCTTTTTCAATTCAAAGTCTTGACCAAGGTACACTCTACGTACCGTTTCATCTTGTGCCAATTCTTCTGGAGTTCCTTCTTTAAGAATACCACCTTCAAACATTAAGTATGTTTTATCAGTAATTGCAAGTGTTGCTTGTACATCATGGTCGGTAATTAAAATACCTATATTTCTATTTTTAAGTTGCGCTACAATACTTTGAATATCTTCTACAGCAATTGGGTCAACTCCTGCAAAAGGTTCATCTAATAAGATGAATTTTGGGTCAGAAGCTAAACAACGTGCAATTTCTGTTCGTCTTCGTTCACCACCAGAGAGTAAGTCTCCACGGTTTTTACGAACATGCCCTAAACCAAACTCCTCAATGAGTTCTTCCATTTTATTTTTTTGAGCGCGTTTAGATAAGTCCGTAAACTGAAGTACAGATAAGATATTATCTTCTACCGATAGTTTTCTAAAGATAGATGCTTCTTGTGCTAGATATCCAATTCCTTTTTGTGCGCGCTTATACATTGGTGCAGCAGTAATCTCTTCATCATCAAGATAAATATGTCCATCGTTTGGTTGAACCATACCAACAATCATATAGAAAGAAGTTGTTTTTCCAGCACCGTTTGGTCCTAAAAGTCCAACAATTTGACCTTGCTCAACTTCTAAAGAAATGCCTTTTACAACCATTCTACTTCCGTATTGCTTCTGAATATTTTCTGCTCTTAAAATCATAGTTTATCTGACCTATTTATTCTTTTTCTGCTGCTGTTTTATAACTCTTTTCGATATAAAAATACTAATTTCATACAATATCATGATCGGAATTGTCACAATAATTTGACTCGCAATATCTGGAGGTGTAATAATAGCAGAAAGTATTAATACTAATACTAACGCCATTTTTCTGTATTTCTTTAAAAAAGGAGGAGTTACTAAACCCATTCTTGTTAAAAAATAAATAACTACAGGAAGTTCAAACATTAATGAAACTCCAAGTAAGGTGTTGGTAATTAGATTTATATGTGTTTTGAAATCAAATTTATTTTCTATTAAATCTGTAATTTTAAAGTTGTAGAAGAAATATACAGAAAGTGGAGCAATTACATAGTAACTAAATAACACGCCAATAAAAAATAGAAATGATGCATAAAAAATAAAAGTTCTTGATTTCCTACGTTCTTTTTTATGTAACCCTGGACTAATAAAACGCCATATTTCCCATAAAACATATGGAAAAGAAACAATAAGGCCTAATATTAATGAGGTCCAAATAAGATTCATTAATTGTCCTGTAGGTGCAAGACTCTGTAGGCTTGTAGTAAATGTAATTGTACAAAAATTACTTTCAAATCCAAATAAATGTGCTCCATTACAAAGCCATTGATATGTTGGGAAGTTTTCGCTTAAATGTGCTAATAGAAAGTCTTCGTAAATCGTTTCTGAAAATGTGAATATCGCAATAGCAATTATACTAATAACAGCAAATGAACGGACTAAATGCCATCTTAATTCTTCAAGATGATTTAGAAATGACATGTCATTTGTATCTTTTGCCATTTTTTAAAAAATTCCTTCTTTAATTAAATCGTGTAAGTGAACAATGCCAGCATACTTTCCATTGTCTTCTGCTAATATTTGAGAAATATTATTTGATTCCATAACTTCAAGAGCATCAACAGCCATTGTGTTTACATCTATTGTTTTTGGATTTAAACTCATAATATCTTTAGCGGTCAATGATGAGAAACTATCATTATTTTTAAGCATTCTTCTGAGATCTCCATCTGTAATAATACCTACAATTTTAGTAGTATCTAATACTGCAGTTGCACCTAAGCGTTTCTCAGAAATTTCAATTATTACATCTTTTACGGATGACGTTATTGATACTTGTGGTTTATCATTTTTTTCAACTAAATCAGAAACACGTAAATATAATTTTTTACCAAGAGCTCCTCCAGGATGATACTTTGCGAAGTCTTTGCTGCTAAAATCGTTTAAATTTAATAGACATACTGCCAACGCATCACCAATAACCATTTGTGCTGTTGTACTTGAAGTAGGCGCCAAGTTATTTGGACACGCTTCTTTTTCTACATATGAGTTTAATACAAAATCTGCTTCTTGACCTAAAAATGATTTGGGATTGCCAGTTAAGGCAATAATTTTATTACCATACCCTTTAATTAAAGGGACTAACACCTTTATTTCAGGAGTGTTACCGCTCTTAGAAATACAGATAATAACATCATTAGTTAAAATATTTCCTAAATCGCCATGTATAGCATCTGCAGCATGCATAAATATTGCTGGTGTTCCAGTTGAATTTAAAGTTGCTACAATTTTGTTAGCTACTATGGCACTTTTACCAATTCCAGTAATGATTACACGTCCTTTAGAATTGTGAATAAGTTTAACTGAACTTTCAAATGAATGGTCAACAAAATGTATTAAATTCGCAATAGCATCACTTTCAATAGTGATTGTTTGTTTTGCAAGTGCAATTATGGATGTATCAGTTTTCAAAAAAATAGTTTTTTTTGGATTCAAAAAAATGTTATACCTTTAGTTGCAAATGTATCTAAAATTAGATTAATAATATATAGTTTGTGAAGGAAATTGACTTACATGCAGCGCTGAAAAAATATTTTGGTTTTTCTCAGTTTAAAGGATTACAAGAGCAGGTTATAAAAAGTTTGTTGAGAGGTGAAAACACATTTGCTATTATGCCAACTGGTGGGGGAAAATCAATGTGCTATCAATTACCTGCGCTAATGCAAGAAGGAACCGCTATCGTAGTCTCTCCCTTAATCGCTTTGATGAAAAATCAAGTAGATGCTATTCGTGGAATTTCTTCGAATCATGGTATTGCACATGTTTTAAACTCTTCATTAAATAGAGGTGATGTAGCCAATGTAAAAGCTGATATTGTTAGCGGTATTACTAAACTATTATATGTAGCGCCAGAATCATTGATAAAAGAAGAATACGTTGAGTTTTTAAAATCTCAAAAAATATCTTTTGTAGCCATTGATGAAGCACACTGTATTTCAGAATGGGGACATGATTTTAGACCTGAATATAGAAATCTAAAGTCAATTATCAGTAAAATTGATGATGTACCAATCATTGGGTTAACTGCAACAGCAACTCCAAAAGTACAAGAAGATATCTTAAAAACTCTTGGGATGAGTGATGCTACTACTTTTAAAGCATCATTTAACAGACCAAATTTATTTTATGACGTTAGACCTAAAACTGAAGATGTAAACAAGGATATTATTCGATTTGTAAAAGAATATGAAGGTAAATCTGGAATTATTTATTGTTTAAGCCGAAAGAAAGTTGAAGAAGTTGCACAAGTACTACAAGTAAACAATATAAAAGCTGTGCCTTATCATGCAGGATTAGATGCGAAAACTCGAATTAAGCATCAAGATATGTTTTTGATGGAAGATGCTGATGTTGTTGTTGCAACAATTGCTTTTGGAATGGGAATTGATAAACCAGATGTTCGTTTTGTTGTCCATCATGATATTCCAAAAAGTCTAGAAAGTTATTATCAAGAAACTGGTAGAGCAGGGCGTGATGATGGTGAAGGATATTGTTTGGCCTTTTATGCATATAAAGATATTGAGAAGTTAGAAAAATTTATGGCTGGTAAGCCTGTAGCAGAACAAGAAGTTGGTCATGCTTTATTACAAGAAGTTGTTGGTTATGCTGAAACTTCAATGAGTCGCCGTAAATATTTATTACATTATTTTGGAGAACAATTTGATGAAGTGAATGGTTTGGGTGCTGATATGGATGATAATGTTAGAAATCCAAAGAAAAAAACTGAAGCAAAAGCTGAAGTGAAATTATTGATAGAAATCGTACTTCTTACTAAAGAAAAATATAAGCCAAAAGAAATTGTAAATACCATTGTTGGTAATGAAAACGCCATGTTAAATTCACATTTAACAAATGAGCAACCATTTTTTGGTAAAGGGAAAAACAAACCTGCACTTTATTGGACGGCATTATTGCGACAAGTATTGGTTGCAAATTTAATTCGCAAAGAAATTGAAGAGTATGGAGTAATTAAAGTTACTGAAGCTGGTAAAGAATTTGTGAAATCTCCATTTTCTTTTCTGATGGCTGAAGATCATATTTATGAAACTAATGATGCTGGAATTATTGTAAACTCTAAAAGTGCTGCAGTTGGTGTAGATGAGAAATTAATGTCGATGCTAAAGGATTTACGTAAACGTGTTGCTAAAAGTCAAGGAGTTCCACCATTTGCTGTTTTTCAAGACCCATCTTTAGATGATATGACTTTTAAATACCCTATATCTATTGAAGAACTATCTAATGTTCATGGAGTAGGAGAAGGGAAAGCGAAAAAATTTGGTAAAGATTTTGTTGAATTAATTGGCGCATACGTTAAAGAAAATGAAGTGTTTAGACCAGATGATTTTGTGGTTAAAAGTACTGGAGTTAATTCTTCTTTAAAATTATCTATTATTCAAAATACTGATAAAAAAATACCTTTGATGGATATTGCTAAATCTAAAGGACTTCAATTTAGTGAGTTAGTAGAAGAGATGCAGCGGATAGTTTTTATGGGTACAAAATTAAATATCAATTATCATATTGATGATGTTCTTGATGAAGATCAACAGGAAGAAATTTTTGATTATTTCATGGAAGCAGAAACTGATAAAATAGATGATGCAATGACTGAATTTGATGGAGATTATGAAGACGATGAATTGCGCTTAATGCGAATAAAATTTTTAAGTGAAGTCGCAAATTAAAAAAGTCATGCTAAATCTTAGCAGTATTTTTTTAGTTAAAACGAACCTTGAAGTTTGTGAATATTTTGGCTATTATAAACCGTCTATTATCTTTCTTTACTATAAATTTCTATTCCTTGATTTATTTTTGAACACTTGATTTGAATTGTTAAAAGAACGATTCAAGAAGCGTAAAAAAAAGTGATTCTTTATAAAAAACACCTAGTAAAGGGTAATTTTTATATTTACTATACCTACAAAAAAAAATTAGATAGCCAGCGCAACTCCAAAGCCTAAAAGTATAGCAATAAACTTAGCGAAGTTAAATTTATGATTTTCAGCACTTTCAAATATAATTATCGTTGAGATATGAAGAAACACTCCTATTATTACAGCAGTTATTTCAGTTTTGTAAGTTATTAAAAAGTCGATATTTCCACCAATTAGACTCCCTAAAGGAGACATTAATCCAAATAATAAGAGTAAAGAAAGTGATTTAAAGTGTGAAGTGTTTGAATGTGCTAAGAAACTGGCTAACACAATTGTAATGGGTAGTTTATGAACAACAATTGCCCATAATAATTCTTGGTGTTCATCATGAGCCAAAGGAATACCTTCCATAAATGCATGTAAGCATAGGCTGAAAAATAATATAGTAGGAAATTTATTTCCATGATGGTGAATATGGCCATGCTCTGCACCTTTTGAAAAATAATCCATTATCAATTGAATCAGTAGTCCTAAAATAATAAAAACACCTACATTTTTATTTGATTCAATAAATGCTTCTGGCAGTAAATGAGTAATAGTGATTGCTAATAAGTATGCTCCACTAAATGATAATAATAATTGCGTAAAATGCAACTTTGGCTTTAAAAGATAGACTATTAAAACACCAAGTATTACAGATAAAAATAAAATTAAAAAACTCATTTGCAAAGAATTAAAATTAATCTACTTGATTTTTCTTCATCATATTCTTCTAAATTGTAATTCCCAAAAGATGCTTTAAGTTTCAATCCAACTGTATCAAGATATATCTTTATTTTTTCAAAATCTAAATGTTTTACACGCTCAAAATATTGATGTGTTTCAGTTTCTGTAATTACTTCGATCTCCTTGATAATAAAACCGTCTTTCAAAGACTTTGTGATGTTAAACACTATTCCATCTCGTTCAATAGTTTCGTGCTCTTTCATATCACTTACTGCTTTTTTGACATTCAAATAATCAATTACAGCAACACTACTTTCATCTTTCAGCCCGTCTTTAATATTTCTAAGAACTTTGATGTCCTCAGTATCATCTACAAAATAACCAAAACTGGTAAACATATTTAAGATTGCATCAAACTTTGAAGTAAAAGAATCACGCATATCATGCTGAACAAATTTTAATGTATCGTTTTCATACTTTTTAGCATATTGAATACTGTTTTTTGATAAGTCAGCACCCGTTACGTCTAACCCTAAAGAGTTTAAGAATATAGAATGGCGCCCTTTTCCACAAGCTAAATCTAATACTTCATCCTCTTTTTTTAATTGAGTATATGACACTAGATTTGTCATAAAAAGCCTTGCTTCCTCAAAATCTCTATGCTTGTAAAGTATGTGATAATAGTCAGTATCAAACCAAGTTGAAAACCAATCTGTAGATGTACTCATAAATTGTAATTGACAAAAGCAAAAATACGCTATCTTTGCATAAAATTTTAGTAGATGAGTAAAAACTTCAAAATGGTTGCAACAACCATGTTCGGTTTAGAAGAAGTGTTAGAGAAAGAATTAAAAGAGTTAGGTGCTGTTGATGTAAAACAAGGTGTTCGAAATGTTTCTTTCTATGGTGATACAGGTTTTATGTATAAAGCAAATATTGCTTTGCGAACTGCTATTAGAGTTTTAAAGCCTATCAAAACATTTAAGATTTTTGATGAAGAAGATTTATACGAAAGTCTTCAGAAAATAAAATGGGAAGATTATATGTCTGTTGACGGTACATTTTCTATCGGAGCAGTAGTAAACTCTAAGTTCTTCACTACCAACTCTCATTATATTTCATTAAAATCAAAGGATGCAATTGCCGATTATTTTCGTCATAAATATAGTAAAAGGCCAAATGTAGATGTAAGACATCCTGATTTAAAAATACACATACATATCCAAAAAGAGATGTGTACTGTTTCTTTAGATTCTTCAGGTGATTCATTGCATAAACGTGGATATAGAACATCAACCAATATTGCTCCAATAAACGAAGTGCTTGCAGCTGGTTTGGTACTGCTTTCTGGTTATGATGGGCATAGTAACTTTATTGATCCAATGTGTGGTTCTGGAACTATTTTGATAGAGGCTACAATGATTGCGTGTAATATACCTGCCAACATCAATAGGCCAGAGTTTGGGTTTGAAAAATGGAGTGACTATGATGAGGATTTATATTTCAAAATTCAAGATGTATTACTAAAGAAAATTGTGAATCCGCAATTTAAAATTATGGGATTTGATAAAGCACCATCTGCAGTTAGAAAAGCACAGGATAATGTTAAGAATGCTAATTTAGATGAGTTTATTGGTATACATCATGTCAATTTTTTCAATTCTATGAAAGAAGTATTTGGTTCAACAACTATTTTATTTAATCCACCTTACGGAGAGCGTTTAAATATTGATACTGCTGAGTTTTATAAAAAAATAGGGGATACATTGAAGCATGGTTACCCAGATTCAAAAGTGTGGTTTATTACATCGGATATTGAAGCCTTAAAGTATGTAGGTTTAAGAACTTCTAAAAGAATACCTCTTAAAAATGGAGATTTAGATTGTAGACTTGTACGCTATGATATGTATGCAGGAAGTAGAAGAACTAAAAAAGAAGATGTAATTCAAGATGAATCACAAATCGAAACTCAAGATTTAGATTCTTAAATTCGCATAATCTATTTTAAAACAATATACCTACAACTGTTGATGTAGGTATATTTAGTAATAGAAATAAGGGCTGATTTACTACTTCCTTGCGGTTCTTTTACTAGTATTTGAAGAACTCTTGGTTGTAGAGTTACCTCTTTGAGAACTACTTTGTCTTTTACCCGTTATTGTTGTTCTATTTGTTTGAACTGGATTTCTCTGAGTCGTTCTAGTTGATTTACTAACAGGATTAGTTTTTCTAGTCGGACTTGTTCTTTTAACCGTTCTTTTTGTTTGTACTGGTTTTCTTTGAATTGTTCTAGTTGTTTTTCTAGTATCTGTAACTCTTGGGTTTTGAGTGTTTACACTTCTAGTATTTTTAGTTGTTGTTCTTTTCTGTTTTTGTACTCTTTGTATCCCATTATTTTTTCGAGTATTACTATCTGTTCTTACACGGTTTTTGTCTGTAATAGTTCTCGTATTATTACTAGTGTTTGTTGCAGTTTGCCTTTTAGTACTTGATACATTTCTTCTGTAATCATTGTGTGACCTTCTTTTTTGTGTATCAGTTCTTCTAGTATTGTATACCGTTCTTTTTTGTTGTCTTACATCATATCTATTATTTTTATGCTTGTATGCATATCTATGATCTCTATAATACGCATATCTATATGGATTGTAGTTATATCTGTAAGGGTTAACTCTTACAATTGTGAACCCAAAATAAGGCCTTACAAACCAGTTGTGATATGGATGATATAGATAACTTCTATTATAAGCATTTATGAACCCAGAGCAATGTGAATAATTTCCATAACTGTTATAGTATATGTTTAACCCACCAATTCTGTTCAATCTTCCTGATTTATAATGAATGTTTATATCTCCTGCACGATTGACGCGTCCATACGTATCATAATAGATTGGAGTACCTTCAATTTGAATAATTGCTCCATAATTATCATATTGTACATAAGGGTCATAATCATACCCAGAATTAAAACTAATGCTAACACCTGGACTCTCATAACTAACTCCAACAGCATTCCCTAAAGAATTAATATAAAAATCAAATTCACCATTTTCAAAAACTGAAAACGTAATTCCATCCTCTACAAATGTCATTGAGTTGTCATTTGAATTATAAATAGTTGTGGTAGAGTTGGTAGCGTAAACTTTTGAAGTTTGCATTGAGATTGCTGATAAAGCAATAATTGCAACAAGTAAGAATCTTTTTTTCATGATATAAGTATTTAACAATTAATAATACTTGGTTAGCATTACAATTATTACTTTACAAACAGCGTGCCAAAAAATAATGAGCAATTAATAATTAATTATGAAAAGTTGAATTTTGCAATCCAACATCTTTAAAAATGTGTAAATTTGATCTTATAAAAATCACTAATAAATTTTCCCGAAATCGTACATTTCATAAACGTCATATTACCCATTCCTCTTGCAAGACTTTTTACGTATAGTATTACAGAAGCAGAGTCACAATTTCTAAAAAAAGGAATGCGTGTGACGGTTGAATTTGGTAAAAGTAAAATATATACAGCATTAGTATATGAGATTCATTCAGAGGCTCCTAAAGCCTATGAAGCAAAACAAATAAGTCAAATATTAGATGAATCTCCCATTGTAAATGAGCTACAACTGAAGCATTGGAAATGGATTTCTGATTATTACATGTGTACTCTTGGTGATGTATTTCGTGCTGCTTTACCTTCAGCATTCTTGTTAGAAAGTGAAACAACTATTTTGCTCAATACTGATTTTAAAGACGCTCATGAATTAAGTAATGATGAGTTTTTAATTTTTGAAGCCTTACAGCATCAATCTGAGTTGAATGTAAATCAAGTGATAAGCATATTAAATAAGAAAACGGTATTCCCAATTCTTAAATCTATGCTAGAAGTAGAGGCAATTGTGATTAAGGAGAGAGTATATGAACAATATAAGCCTAAATTGGTTAAATATGTTCGCTTAAACCCTTTATATACTGATGAAAAATTAAATGATTTATTAGAATCATTATCTAGAGCAAAAAAACAACGTGAAGCAGTATTGGGTTATTTTCAATTGGCAACTGCTAAAAAACCCATCAAAGTTTCTGATTTAGAAACCACTTCTGCAAGCTCGAATGCTGTTATAAAAGCACTAGAGCAAAAAGGAATTTTTGAGTTTTATTTTATTCAAACAGATAGAATAAATTTCGAAGGAATTACGGACGCTTTAAAAATTTTAAATCCGCATCAAGAAACAGCCTTAAAAGAAATTAAGACAGCATTTGAAACGAAAGATGTCTGCTTGTTAAACGGAATCACAAGTAGCGGTAAAACAGAAGTTTACACCTATTTAATTGAAGATGTTTTGAATAGTGGAAAGCAGGTTTTATTTCTATTGCCAGAAATTGCTTTAACGACTCAATTGATTACGAGATTGCAAAAATATTTTGGTGGTAAAATTGGCGTTTTTCATTCTAAATATTCTATAAATGAACGTGTAGAAGTTTGGAATAATGTACTGCACAGTAAGTCTAAAGCTCAAATAATTTTAGGTGCTCGTTCTTCATTATTTTTACCATTCTCAAACTTAGGCTTGATAATAGTTGACGAAGAGCATGAAACCTCTTACAAGCAATTTGATCCTGCACCAAGATATCATGCAAGAGATGCAGCGATTGTATTGGCAAATATGCATAAAGCAAAGGTTTTATTAGGTTCAGCAACACCTGCAATAGAAAGTTTTCATAATGCTAAAGAAGGAAAGTATGGATTTATTCATTTAGATAGACGACATGGCGATGTTTTACTTCCAGAAGTACAATTGATAGATATCAAAGAGAAGCATCGTAAAAAGAGGATGAATGGCCATTTCTCGGATACTTTAATTAAATTGATACACAATGCTTTAGAAGAAAAAGAACAAGTTATATTATTTCAAAATCGTAGAGGTTTTTCTCCTGTTGTAGAATGTGAAACGTGTGGCGTTGCTCCGCAATGTTCTAGTTGCGATGTAAGTCTAACCTATCATAAATATAAAAATGAATTGCGTTGCCATTATTGTGGCTACCATCAAGTAATGCTATATAATTGCGGCGCTTGTGGAAGTGAAAAGCTAAGCACAAAAGGTTTTGGTACTGAGCAGATTGAGTTAGAATTAACTGATTTGTTTCCAAATGCTAAAACGGGACGTATGGATTTAGATACGACTAGAGGGAAATATGGGTATCAGAAAATAATAGGGCAGTTTGAAGCGCAAGAGATAGATATTTTAGTGGGTACTCAAATGCTTTCTAAAGGATTGGATTTTAGTAACGTATCACTTGTAGGTATTTTAAATGCCGATAACATGCTTAATTTTCCTGATTTTAGAGCACACGAACGTAGTTTTCAATTGATGGTGCAAGTAGCAGGAAGAGCAGGAAGAGCAAAGAAGAGAGGTAAAGTAGCCATACAAACGTTTAATCCATACCATCAAATATTACAGCAAGTTTCTACAAATGATTATAACCAAATGTTTAAAGAGCAATTGGATGATCGTTGGCAATTTCAATATTCACCATTTTATAGAATGGTAAAAATAACCTTGAAGCATAGAGATTTTAATAGGGTAGAGGCTGGCGCACAATGGTTAGGTAAATCTTTGCAAAATGTGTTTAGAGAAAATGTATTAGGACCAACTACACCAAGTGTTTCTAAGGTTCGGAATCTATATATTCGTATTGTTTTGATTAAGATTCCTCCAAAGCAATCTTTAAAAGCAACGAAGGAGAATATTCTGAAAGTTAAAAACGTTTTCCAAGCAGTGAAAGACTTTAGACCTATCCGTTTTATTGTTGATGTGGATAATTATTAACTAAAAATTTGGCGGTCTTCGCAAATACACACAAACCTCTCAGAAACCCTTTAATAGCTATGTTTTATATACGTTGTTGGCGGTAGTTGTTTTAAATATTTCTTGCTTAAAATAATGGTAATGTATTAATATCAAATAGATACATTGTTTTGTCAACTTCGACATCAGCAGCTTTTGATTCTTCTTTTATCTTTAATATGAACTTTTTTAAAAAATACGGTTTGATCAATAAATTTAAAGGTTGATATTCCCCGTCAAATATGTCATAATTGCGCCATGTCTTTTGATAAGACGTTACCAACAAATACTTAGAATTACTTCTTTTAATATTATTAATAGCTTCCTTCACTTTTTCTTCGGACAAATGCTGTAAGCAATCTTTACAAAAAATAAGATCAACTTTTGGCAATAAATCTTTTGTTAAATCCATTTGTTGAAAATTAACTGTTTCTGATGAGTGCAATTGTTGATTTATTTCCACCACTTTTGAAACAATATCAGCACCAATATAGTCGCAATCTTTTTTCACCTCTTTCATCCAATTATAATCACCACATGGTATATCAAG
>CAWVTS010000025.1:0-18529 GCA_963933045.1 uncultured Lutibacter sp.
AACAATCTGCAAGTGCAAGTATTGGTTTTACAGCTACATTGCCAGAATCTAATATTAAAATAGTTGTTGATGGTTACTTTATTGCAATTGAAGATAGAGTTACAGTTACAGATACTTTTGATGCAAGCTCTCCTGAGTTAGTTGCAGCATTTGAAAGAGCAAATGCTACAAAAGCATCTTTTTTCTCAAATGCAATTGATACTGAATCTAGAGGTTTAGATGTTGTGATTACTCATAAAGCTACTGTAAATGATGTGAAGATTAAAACTGATTTATCTGGAACATTCTCAGAAACGAATCAAGTCGATGATATTCATGCATCACAAATATTAGTTGATGGTGGGCAATTAAATAGATTCTTTAGTAATAATTCTAAAATATTTTTAGAAAGTGCTGCAGTAAGAACTAAAATAAACTTATCGAATACAATTTCATTTGATAAATGGAACATATTCTTTAGAAATGTTTATTTCGGAAATGTAACAAGTACTACAGGACAAATATTTAGCCCTAGAGTTGTAACTGACTTATCACTTGCTTATGATTATACAGATAGTATGACATTTACAATTGGAGCAAATAATTTAATGGACGTTTATCCAGATAAAAATTTACCAGGAAATACAAGTAGTGGAAGGTTTGTATATTCACGTAGAGCACAACAATATGGAACTAATGGTAGATTCCTTTTTGCAAGAGTAAGTATTAATTTAAAATAATAAAACATTAAAATATTAATTATGAAAAACATAAAGTTTATACCATTATTTTTAATAGCACTTTCATTGATAGTTACATCTTGTGCTATAGACGATGATGATGCAATAATTGGTGATACAATTATTACAAAGACAGTATCTTTTGCTGATACAGAAGTAATAGTTCCTGCAAGTACTTCACCTTATAATGCTGCAGTATTAGTTTCACAAGCATTTGGAACAAATGCATTAATTGAATATACAATTAATGGTGTTGCTGCTGGTGCTACAATTCCTTATGGAGACGTTACAGGTGGTTTACCATTAGATGTTTCTGAAGAAGGACTTATTTACGAATTGACAATGACTGACATTTCTGTTTTAGAAAAGCCAGATAATGTAGATGCAGTAATAGATCAATCTAAAAAGACTGTGAAAATTATTGTTTTAACAGTTCCAGATACTGACCCTAATGCATTACAAGTTGTTATGACATGGGATAATCCTGCTCAAAATGATTGGGATTTATGGATTACTGATTCACCAGTTACAGTAGGTATAGTTACAAGTCAATCAGTATCTCCATTAGAATCAGTTTCTTTTTCTAATTTTGAAGCTGATGGTTCTTACCATATTTTACCAAGAGATTGGGCTTCTGCTGATGCAATAGTAAATGTTTTAATGCTTGCAGTTCATCCTGACGGAACAGTTGAAACTTTTAGTGAATCAATCGTTAGTGGTGGTGATTTCTACTATATGGTAGATATGGAAAAAGTAGGTAGTAACTATACGTTAACACAAGTACCAGCTGTACCGGTATTTTAATTTAAAATAAATAAAAATGAAAATAAATAAATATTTAGCAGTTATAGCATTAATGGCATTTTTCGTATCGTGCGAACAAGATGACGATACTGCTGTAGCTGAACAAACAAGTAATATACAAGTAGTTGTTGAACCATTTTCTGCTTCTGACATTGATATAATTGGTCAAGTTGGAATGAATTCAGCAGTAGTAGATCTAGGATTTAGATTATCTGAATTTTCAACAACTTATAATGACTCTGATGTTAACATAATCTATGAAGGTAATACGTATACTATTGCTGCAGGAGATAGTCAAGTAGTAGTTGGACCAACTACTGTTGATTTTGAAATTGCTCCTTTAGGTAGTTCTGTTCCTTTTAATGGTATAGTATTGACAAATCAAATAAACTTTGATGATCGTTATGAAATATCTATTGATTCTAGACCAAGTGATTTAGTAGTTTTAAAAAGTGGTTCTTTGGGTGTGAACGCAAGAGTTTACGGTCAATTACCTCCGGTACCAGCTAATGGGATAAATTTCTTATTTGATTGGAGTCCTAATGATGATGCTGGTAATGATTTAGATTTAAGACTGAGAATGGTTCCTGGTGATATTGCTATCGATTATTCCGGATCAGTATCTAATTATGAGGATACTGCTATTAATGATGGAATGGCAGATGGTATGTATGAAGTTAAGGCTGATTTATGGTCTACTATTGGTGGTTCAATTGCTGGAATTCTTTTCGCAATGCATCCTGATGGGACATTAGAAGTTTTTGAAACTGATTTAACTGGAATAGCTGCAGGTGGAGTTTCTGATGAAGTTGTTTTAGTGAATATTACTAAATTAGGTAGTGATTATACATTATATCAATAAGATTTAGATTATTCTTTATAAATAAAAAAACCGCTGATTTTTCAGTGGTTTTTTTTATTTACTTTTTTTATGATAAGAAACACTTTCAATCTCAAGAATTTTAATTACTCTCATTATTTTTTTCTTCTTATATAATTCGAAAATATTTCTGTAATTACAATAGGTAAGAAAATTATGTATCTTTTCTTCCGGAATTTTCAATTTATTAATAAAAAAATATTTACCTAAATCATAAATTATTAATCTAGGTATATTTTTCGCTTCTCTCAATTCTCTTCTTAGTTCATTTTCCTTATCTCTTATTGAGATTCCAAAACTATTTTTATTGGATTTACATCATCTAAATATGGAGATTCAAGGTTAATAGCATCATCATATTTACTGGGTAATTTTGTGAGAGATATTATTTCCTCTATTAGATTATATTTTTTTGCAATATTGTCATTTATTGTATTTTGAAAATCAATTATTATATTTCCAGTCAAATCATTATTTTTAATGATCACATCATTTAATCTATTAACAGCTCTTTTAAGTTTAATTACTAATCCTACTTTAATTATTTCATCACTTATCGTAATTTTTTGTGACTGATATTCAATATGTGATATTTTAATAATATCGTTTTTTTTAATTTGTATTGTAAAGTTTCCATTAATATTTGTAATCTCACCAAATCCATTATTAAGATTGATGATATGTACATTTTCTATAGCTAAACTATTTGAAGTGACTAATCCATTAATACTGGTAAGTTCTTCTTGTGCTAGAGTTGTAAAAGTGAAATAGAAAAATATAGTTGTGGTTAGTAATAATTTCATCATTACAAAGAAAGCTTTACAATTACTAAAGAATTATTAAAGTAATTGTAAATTTTTGTTAAAGAACAATTTTGGTTACTTTTGAATAAAACACGAATACATGAAAAAAATGATCATTGCAAGTACATCAACTGTCCACGGAAAAGGCTATTTAGAGTATATGCTACCTGAATTATCAATCTTTTTCAAAGGTATAGAAGAAATTGTTTTTATTCCATATGCACGTCCTGGAGGAATAGATTACGAAGAATATACTGCAATTGTTAAAAAAGCTTTTTCTAGTATACATATTAATGTAAAAGGAATTCATGAATTTAAAAGTTCTATTGATGCTATAAAAAAGGCTCAAGGAATTTTTACTGGTGGTGGAAATACTTTTGAACTAGTAACAAAATTACATGCTAATAATTTAATGAGTTTAATCAAAGAAGTTGTTGAAGGAGGAACACTATATTTCGGGACTAGTGCAGGAAGTAATATTGCTGGAGTTTCTATAAAAACAACCAATGACATGCCAATAGTTTATCCACCAAGTTTTGATGCATTAAACCTGATTAATTTTAATATTAACCCTCATTATTTAGATCCAGAACCAAATTCTAAACATATGGGAGAAACTCGTGAAACAAGAATTAGAGAGTTTCATAAGTTTAATGAAATTGCTGTTTTAGGTTTGCGTGAAGGTAGTTGGTTAGAAGTAGTTAATACTACTGTTATTCTTAGAGGTACTTTAGAGGCTAGATTATTTGAAACCAATCAAGGACCTAGAGAGTTGCCTACAAATTCTGATTTAAGTTTTTTAATGTAATTACTTAATTAAAGTATTCATAACTTTTGAATCTTCACTTTTCTTTACTTCCATTGAAAATAAAGAGTATATCTTAGAGATCTTATTTCTAACTATAGTATCCCTTTTCGACAAATCATTTAATATCATTGCAGAGATAAATGAATTTGGATTTTTACTTGCGTAGGAGAAATGAAAATTGATATTTTCTTGTTCAATTAATGACATTTTATTTGAAATATCTTTTAAAGATATAGCATCATTCTCTAATCTAGCACGTTGTAAAACTGGAAATAATAAATCAATTTTGTTATAAATTCTTTCAGATTCTTTTTGTACACTTATTAGTTCATAATTAATTTTAGAATTTTGGATAGTAGCATTCATTAAATTATTGTTCTTAATATGAATATTAATACTATCATTTTCTAGAATAAACATTTTACCTCCAAAAACAGTTTCAATCGTAAGAATATATCTCTCAGGATATGATATTTGACCTACAAAAGTTGAAATACCATTTTTTACTATAGTTGAATCTATTTCAGTTGGACTTAATAATTTTTGAATATATACTTTATTGCCCTCATTATTATCAATTAGAATAGATAGGGTGTATGAGTCTTCATTTAAGATTAATTGCTTTTCTTTTTTGCAAGAAGTAAATAATGTAATAATAAAGAGAAGCGATACTAATAATTTATGCATAATTCTAATAATTTATATACTCAACAATTTCTAGGCCATATCCAGTCATTCCAACTCGCTTTGGAGTGTTTTTTGCATTTGTAATAACTTTTAATCTAGAAATCCCTAAGTCATGTAAGATTTGAGCACCAATCCCATAATCTTTTTTATCCATATCAATTTTAGACTTAGTTTTATCTTTCTTTAAACTAGATAAATGGCTTACAACATTTTGTGCTTGATTTTCTTGATTAATAAATACAATTGCACCATTTTTCTCTGTATTTATTATTTTAAAAATCCTTTCAAATTTTTCATCCGAATTTTGTGTTAATATTCCTAAGGCATTATTAATTAATGTAGAATTTACTTTAACAAGTACATCTTCATTTATGTCCCAAGAACCTTTTGTCAATGCTATATGTACTTGGTCATTTGTAGTTTGTTTATATGCTCTAAGCCTAAATTCTCCAAAACGTGTCGAAATATCAAAATCTTCAATTTTCTCTATTAATGAATCATGTTGCATACGATATGCTACCAGATCTTCAATAGATATTAATTTTAAATCAAATTGTTTAGCAACTTCTATTAATTGTGGAAGTCTAGCCATAGTTCCATCCTCATTTAAGATTTCAACCAAAATTCCTGCTGGTTTATAACCTGCTAATCGTGCTAAATCTACTGCTGCTTCAGTATGCCCAGTTCTTCTTAGAACACCACCATTTTTTGCCCTCAAAGGAAATATATGTCCAGGTTTCCCTAGATCAAATCCTTTAGTATCATCATTTACAAGTGCTTTTATTGTTTTTGCCCTATCATGTACAGAGATTCCAGTCGTGCAACCATGACCAATTAAATCTACAGAAACCGTAAATTGAGTATGATGCATTACAGTATTGTTCTGCACCATCATTTCAAGATCCAATTCTTTTCTTCTGTCTTCAGTTATAGGAGCGCAAATTAAACCTCTACCGTGTGTAGCCATGAAATTAATCATTTCAGGAGTTACCATTTCAGCAGCTGCAATAAAATCACCTTCATTTTCTCTATTTTCATCATCAACCACAATAACAACTTTGCCTTTTTTTATATCGGCAATTGCTTCTTCAATTGTGTTTAATTCTATGTTTTTTAAAATAACTTCCATTTATATTGTTTTTTTTCTCCTATTTTTTTTGTAAAATGAGTTAAAGAAATTTTTAATATCAAATATCCCCTTATCTTTAGCCGCTCTTCTAGTTAATATTATTCCAAAAGGTAAAAGTATTAGAGTAGATAGCCACCCTCCAAAACTTGCGGAAACTGCACTTTCTTCAGCAAGGTTTTTACCAAATTGTGCAATCATAAAATAAACTACAAAAATAACGATTGCAATAACCATTGGCAATCCAAATCCCCCTTTTCTAATTATAGAACCTAATGGTGCACCTATAAAAAATAAAACTATGCATGCAAATGAAAAGGCAATTCTATTATGAAATTCGTGATCATAGAGATTTAAATACTTTCGTTTGTTTTTAAACAACTTTGTTGATTTGTTAGAACTGTTTACTTGCCTATTTATCAATTGACCTGCGTTATCCAACACATCTATTTTTTCATTTAAATTAAAATTATCTAAAATTGAAAACTTAAGATTTGATATATTTATTGTATCAGTGGTGACTTTTAAGTTTTGAGCACCACTTGCAATAAAAAAACTTAAGGCTCTATTTTTTTGATACGTATCGTAAGTTATTTTTAGTGTGTCAGACTGTTCTTTTAATTGTTTTAGACTTAGCATTTGATGATGAGTCTTATATTTTTCATCATCTAAACCTTCATTGCTAAAAGAAGAAATATCGATATTTATTATATACTTTTCAAATGTAGCCTTTGAAGCAGGCATTTTTTGTCTATCCTTTTTTGAATCTCGTTTATTACTATATTCCTCATAAAAGTTTCCGTCTTTTAGAATTAGTGCCATATACTTACTTCCTTCTTCCGTAGTAATTTCGCCTTCTTTGGCTGTAATAACTTTTATTTTTCCAAAATTTGAACTTAAATCTGCTATTTGAACATTTCTAAGTAAGTTATTGTCTTCACCGTACTTTTCGTCAAATTTTATTGTATAACCAGGTATTTCAGTATTAAAAGCACCAGGAATTAGTGCTAATGCAGGCTGCTTTTTCTTTACGTTATTAAACATGTTTTTCTGCTTTAGAGTTGCGTGCGGAAAAACATAATTTAAAAATAAAAAATTAACACCACTTAAAAACACAGTAAGAACCATAATTGGTAGTATAAATCTGCGTAAAGAAATCCCTGCAGATTTGACAGCAGCAAATTCATAATTTTCACCAAACTCACCTAAAGCCATTATTGAGGAAAGTAAAATACCAATAGGAATTGCCATTGGCACAACTGTAAGAGCAGTATAGCCAATAAACTTAAGGATAAAACCTACATCAATTCCTTTTCCAGACATTTCATCAAACCCTACCCAAATTATTTGCATAACTAGTACAAATAGGATGACAAAAAATGTCGCTAAAAATGGTTTTAAAAAACTCTTAATTATATAGATATCAAGTTTTTTCAAAAATTCTTATTTTGGTTCAGTAATATCATACCCTTTTGAGTCAAATTTCTCTTTGTCAAAGGTAAATAACTTATTTGAAATAGATTGATTTGTAATGAATTTTGATATGGTATACGTTGTGACTGTATCATCTTTACCAGTTTCAATAACTTTGTATATATGTTTGGTCACATTATCTATACCAAGAAGAATATATTTTAAGTCAGAATCATTATTTATAGGTGCTAATTTCACATATTGAATCTTTCTCCCCCTTACTTTCTGTAGTATATCCATTTTATACGTAAAACCATTCTCATAAAACGTCAGCATTTTAGAAGGTGATAATGTAGTGGCATCATTAGAATTATTCGGTTTTTTCACAATCACTTCTTCATCTTCATGAATAATCATATACACTTTTTCTCCATCAAAAAGTTGCTCAACACCCATGTAATTGAAATGATATAATTCTTTTTTTAAAGTAGCATTTCCTTTTGTTTCTTGATGAATATTTGCAATAGGATTATCTAATTTATGTTGAAATTCAATATAAATATTTTCATATAAATTTACTTTTTGTGCAACTTGATCAAGCAATTTTTTAGCATCTTGGCTAAAACTGAATGTAGTTGTAAATAGAAAAATTAATAGGACAATTTTCTTCATTTTATAAATTCTTTTTTTCGTTTTCTAATAACTGATTTAAAGCCATTTCATCTGAAACATATACCTGTCTTGCCTTACTTCCTTCAAAAGGGCCAACAATTCCTGCAGCCTCTAATTGATCAATTATTCTACCAGCTCTATTGTATCCAAGTTTTAACTTTCGTTGTAATAAAGAAGCGGAACCTTGTTGAGCATTTACAATAACAAGTGCAGCATCTTTAAACAGTGTATCTCTATCGTTGATATCTATATCAAGACTTGTGCCGCTTTCTTCACCGGAATATTCTGGTAACATATATGCTTCTGGATAGGCTCTTTGTGAACCAATAAAGTCAGTTATTTTTTCAATTTCTGGAGTGTCAACAAAAGCACACTGAATACGGACTATTTCATTACCGTTAGTAAATAGCATATCTCCTTTACCTATCAATTGATCTGCTCCGCTTGCATCAAGAATGGTTCTTGAATCAATTTTTGAGGTTACTCTAAATGCAACTCTAGCAGGGAAATTTGCTTTTATAATTCCAGTAATTACATTTACAGATGGTCTTTGTGTTGCAACAATTAAATGTATACCAATAGCACGTGCTAATTGTGCTAAACGCGCAATAGGAGTTTCTACTTCTTTTCCAGCAGTCATAATTAAATCAGCAAACTCATCAATAACTAAAACAATGTATGGTAAGAATTTATGTCCATTCTCAGGATTTAATTTACGTGCCTTAAATTTAGTATTATACTCTTTTATATTCCTTACCATTGCATTTTTAAGTAAGTCATAACGATTATCCATTTCAATACATAATGAATTTAATGTATTGACAACTTTCGTAGTGTCTGTGATAATAGCTTCTTCAGAGTCTGGAAGTTTTGCTAAATAATGACGCTCAATTTTATTAAAAAGTGTTAGTTCTACTTTCTTTGGATCTACTAAAACAAACTTCACTTCGGCAGGATGTTTCTTATATAATAGCGAAGCTAAAACGACATTTAATCCAACAGATTTACCTTGACCTGTTGCTCCAGCCATTAGTAAGTGAGGCATCTTCGCTAAATCAACTACAAAACTTTCATTAGATATGGTTTTACCAAATGCAATAGGTAATTCCATTTGCGCTTTTTGGTATTTACTTGAAGCAATCATCGACTTCATTGATACCATCGTCGCATTTTTATTAGGTACTTCTATACCAATAGTCCCTTTACCAGGAATTGGTGCAATAATTCTAATGCCTAAAGCAGCTAGTGATAGCGCAATGTCATCTTCTAGATTTTTAATTTTAGAGATTCTCACTCCAGCGTCTGGAACAATTTCATATAGCGTTACTGTAGGGCCTACAGTAGCTTTAATTTTTGCAATTCCAATTTTATAGTTGTTAAGTGTTTCTACAATTTTATTTTTATTAGCTTCTAACTCTTCTTGATCGATAGAAATATTTTCATTAAAGCCTCTTAATAATTCAAGAGATGGAAACTTATAAGTTCCTAATTCTAATTTAGGATCAAATTCTCCAAAGTCTTTAATAAGCTTATCAGATAAATTTTCAGATTCAGTTTTTTCTTCAACTATTTTTTCAACATCAATTTTGACCTCATCTGCAGATGAATCTTTTAGTTTAATGTCTAAAGAAATATCTTCTTTTTCAACAGTAGGTTTTTTATCTTCTTTACCTAGGTAATTATCAATAGTAGGTTTTAGATTTTCTACTGACAATTCAAAATCTGATTTAGCATCATTTTTTAAACTTACTACATCAAAAGAAGTTTCTAAGGATAATTCTTTTTCAATTACAGGGTCGTCATTTAAAATTTCTTCTTTCTCTTTCTTCTTTAATATTGAAGTAATATGGTGCACGTTTAGTTTAAAACGAATTGATAAATAGGCGAGGAGTGTAAATACTAGCAGTATAATAATACCAGTACTTCCAAAGAACTGCTTTAAATAATCATTTACTTCATAGCCTACAATTCCAGATAATAAGGAGTTTTTATTTGTAAAAAATCCAAAGAAAGTTGAAATCCAAATCATTCCAAGAATACCCCAACTCCATGAACCTTTTAGTTTTTTTAGGTTTACCTGAAATAAAATAAACAATCCACTGAAAAATAATAAAATTGGAATTATAAAGGCAGAAAAACCAAATCCTTTATAAATAAAGATATTACTGAGTGCATGTCCAATTTTTCCTAACCAATTTTTAACCTTAGCATCCTTACTTGAAAACTCTGAAAGTTCACTTTGGTCAACTTCCCAATTAAAAAAAAACGAAACAAATGCGATACATAGAAATAGCGAAAACAAGACTAGAAAAAAACCAAAAACAGTTTGAGTTTGTCTGTTTCCAAAAAATGGTTTAACATTTTGAAAACGAGGAGTTTTAGTTTTTTTAATGTTGTTTTTTTTCTTCTTTGCCATTCGGTTAATTATTAAACAAAAATATAGGAATTCTTAAAATATTTTAAGGTTTTAGACAACAAATTTTGGTAGATATATAATCAAACCGATAATAATTGCAATTATTGCTGCAATAAAAGGAATTCCTGCTGCGATATCTTTAATAAACCCAATTTTCTTGTGGTATTCTGGATGGATAAAATCACATAAATATTCAATAGCCGTATTTGATGCTTCAGCAACGAGAATCAAACCAATTGCGAAAATTTGAAAAACCCATTCTGTAGTATTTATATCCAATACAAAACCAAGTACAGTTATGATTATACTAATTACTAGCTGAACTATAATACTATGTTCTGTAGTAATTAATAGCCATGCACCCTTTGCAGCATATTTAATACTCTTTAATCTTCCAACAAGAAAATTAGCGATTCCATTCATTTATTTTAATGCATTCAATGCCGAATCGTAATTTGGTTCGTCAACAATTTCAGAAACTTGTTCAGTATGAGTAATTGTTCCGTTCTCATCAATTATAACGATACATCGAGAGTTAAGACCTTCTAATGGTCCATCAATAATATTAAGTCCATAATCATTTCCAAATTCACCTGAAATATAATCAGAAAGCATTGATACATTCTTAATACCTTCTAAACCGCAAAAACGCGCTTGAGCAAATGGTAAGTCTCTTGAAACACATACAACTTTTGTATTGTCTAAATCAGATGCGGTTTTATTAAATGTTCTAACTGAAGTAGCACATGTTCCAGTATCTACGCTTGGAAAAATATTAAGAATAATTCTTGAACCTTTAAAATCTGCAAGAGTTTTCTTGGATAAGTCATTCGCAACGAGAGTAAAATCATTTGCTTTAGTACCAACTTTTGGTAAATTTCCGTTTGTATGAAATTCGCTTCCTTTTAATGTTATTGTAGCCATATTTTTATTATTTATTATATTCTCAAAAATAAGGATAAAAAGAAAAACTCTCGAAGAATTTCGAGAGTTTTTAAGTGATTTGTTAACAGTATTTATTGATAGTATCTATGACTTTCAATTATAATAAATCAAAACGATCTAGATTCATCACTTTTGACCAAGTAGCAATAAAATCATTTACAAATTTTTCATTAGAATCATGTGAACCATATACTTCTGATATTGCACGTAACTCAGAATTTGAACCGAAAATTAAGTCAGCTCTAGTTCCAGTCCATTTCAATTCGCCAGTTGTACGATTTCTTCCTTCAAATACTTTATCGTCTTCAGTAGTCGCCTCCCAAGTTGTTCCTAAATCTAATAGGTTTACAAAGAAATCATTTGTTAATTTCTCTGATCCTTTCGTAAACACACCATGATTTGACTTATCATGATTTGTATTCAATACTCTTAAACCACCAATTAAAACAGTCATTTCAGGAGCCGTCAATGTTAATAATTGCGCTCTATCAACTAATAATTCTTCTGCTGATGATGTATGAAGTGAATGAATATAATTTCTAAATCCATCTGCTGATGGTCTTAATGCTTCAAATGATTCGGTATCTGTCTGTTCTTGAGTTGCATCTGCTCTTCCTGCATTAAAAGGAACTGAAACATTCATTCCAGCATTTTTAGCTGCTTTTTCGATAGCAGCAGAACCACCTAAAACAATTAAATCAGCAATAGAAACTTGTTTGCTTCCATTGTTAAATTCATTTTGAACATCTTCTAAAATTGCTAAAATTTTAGACAATTCAATAGGATTATTTATTTTCCAATCTTTTTGAGGTGCAAGGCGGATTCGTCCACCATTTGCTCCACCACGCTTATCAGAACCTCTAAATGTTGATGCTGACGCCCAAGCAGTAGAAACCAGTTGTGAAACTGATAACCCAGAATTTAAAATTTTATTTTTTAATACGTCAATATCTGCATCATTAATTAAAGCGTAATTAACAGTTGGAATTGGATCTTGCCATATCAATTCTTCTTTTGGTACTTCAGATCCTAGATATAATGAAATTGGTCCCATATCTCTATGCGTTAATTTAAACCAAGCTCTCGCGAATGCATCTTCAAATTCAGTAGGATTGTCTCTAAAACGTTTTGAAATTTCTAAATAATCTGGAAACAATTTTAAAGCCATATCTGCAGTCGTCATCATCAAATCTTTCTTTTTTGATGCGTCATGAGCAGAAGGGGCCATATCTGGATTAGAAGCGGCAGTTGGTTTCCACTGATTTGCTCCAGCAGGACTTTTTGTTAACTCCCAATCATAATCTAATAAAACTCTGAAATAATCATGATCCCATTTATCTGGGTTTGGCGTCCAAGCTCCTTCAATTCCACTTGTAATAGTGTCATCTCCTTTTCCTGTGCCAAATGTATTTTTCCAACCTTTTCCTTGTTCTTCAATACTTGCTCCTTCAGGTTCTCTTCCTACATATTTATCAGGATCGGCAGCACCATGTGCTTTACCAAAGGTATGACCACCTGCAACCAAAGCAACAGTTTCTTCATCATTCATTGCCATACGAGCAAAAGTTTCACGAATATCAATGGCAGATTTTAATGGATCTGGATTTCCGTTTGGTCCTTCTGGATTTACATAAATTAATCCCATTTGAACTGCTCCAAGAGGATTTTCTAAATCTCTTTCTCCAGAATATCTTTTATCTCCAAGCCATTCTGTTTCAGATCCCCAATAAATATCTTGTTCTGGTTCCCATACATCTGTTCTTCCTCCACCAAAACCAAAAGTCTCTAATCCCATTGATTCTATAGCACAGTTACCTGCAAGAATCATTAGATCTGCCCAAGAAATTTTTTGACCATATTTTTGTTTGATTGGCCATAATAGTAAACGCGCTTTGTCTAAATTCCCATTGTCAGGCCAGCTATTTAATGGAGCAAAACGTTGGCTACCAGAACCTGCGCCACCACGTCCGTCTTGAATACGGTAAGTACCCGCACTGTGCCAAGCCATTCTAATGAATAAACCTCCATAATGACCATAATCTGCTGGCCACCAATCTTGAGAGTCAGTCATTAATATATAAAGATCATCTTTCAATGCCTTTAAATCAAGAGAACTAAATTCTTTTGCATAATCAAAACCTGTATCCATTGGATCAGATTTTGATGAATTTTGACGAAGAACATTTAACTTTAGTTGGTTAGGCCACCACTCTTTGTTAGAGGTTCCTCCACCAGCACTTTCTTTTTGTCCTCCACTCATATAAGGGCACTTACTGATATCGTTACTATTATCCATATTTTAAATATTTTTTTGAACTTATTATTGTAACAAATTTACTCAAATGTTTATTTCTTTATATCAATTTATGATAAATATATATTAGCGTGTTATAATTAAAATCTATAGCACATATTATTAATTTTTTTATTTAACTTCGTGACTATGCGAAATTTCAATTCTCCTTTAGAAGCATTTCTGTTTTGGGAACAAAAAAACCCTAACGCTTCCTTTTTAATACAACCAATTAATGGTTCAATAATCAGATACACATTTGCCGAAGCGGGAGTGGATGCACGAAAAATAGCTTCAGCTATTAAAGACTATGATTTACCAAAAAAGAGTCATATAGCCTTGCTTTCTAAAAATTGTGCTCATTGGATACTATCAGATTTGGCAATAATGATGTCTGGTCATGTTTCGATACCATTGTATCCTACATCTAGTGCGGACTCTATTCTACATGTTCTAGAGCACAGTGAATCTAAAGCAATCATCATTGGAAAATTAGATGATTTTGAATCTCAAAAATCAGGCATACCTGATATTCATAAAATAAGTATTAGTTTGTATGGTGAGAATGAAGGACAATCTTGGGAGTATTTAGTCACTAACCAAGAACCAATTATAGAATTTCCAGTTATAAAATCAGATGATATATTTACTATTATCTATACTTCTGGAACGACAGGCTATCCAAAAGGTGCGGTTCACACGGTTGGAAACCTTGTAGAATCTACAAATATTATACGGTCTGTTATGGAGCTTCCACAAGGAGCGCGTCTATTTTCATATTTGCCATTGGCTCATGCTGCAGAGCGCATTGGAATTGGCACGCATGGATTGGTCGTAGGTGCTGAATTTTCATTTCCTGAATCGTTAGCAACATTTGCATCTGATCTTGAAAAGTGTCAGCCAGACATTTTCTTTGGAGTACCTAGGATTTGGTCAAAATTTCAAGAAAAAATTTTAGAAAAAATGCCTCAGAAGAAATTGAATGTTCTTTTAAGTATTCCGATTTTAAGAACAATTATTAAATGTAAGTTAAAAGAAAAACTTGGACTTTCTAATGCTAGATTTATAATCTCTGGCGCAGCACCATTGTCTGCTAGCGTTATGCGATGGTATAATAAAATGGGTGTTGAAATATTACAAGGGTATGGTATGACTGAAGATTGTATTATTTCACATTTTAATTTACCAGGAAATAATAAAATTGGAACTGTTGGGAAAAGACTTCCAAATGTAAAAACTAAACTATCTCCTGAGGGAGAAATATTGATTAAAAACAACTGCTTGTTTAAAGAATATTATAAAGATTCAGAAACAACGGCTTCTGTATTTGATCATGAAGGCTACTTTAAAACAGGTGATAAAGGAGATTATGATCACGATGGATTCTTATCAATAACAGGACGTATTAAAGATCAATTTAAAACGGACAAGGGGAAATACATTTCACCTTCATCTATTGAATTAAAATTGGCTAAAAACCCTGTTATAGAACAAATATGTGTTGTAGGAACTGGAATTCCTCAACCGATCGCTCTGATTACATTATCCGAAATAGGAAATGCTATAGCTAAAGAACCTTTAGTCCAAAGTTTAATTGACATACTTATTGAAGTGAATCCAAAACTTAAAAAGTATGAGAAAATTGAAAAAATCATCATTATGAAGGAAGACTGGACTGTAGATAATGGATTGATTACTCCTACGCTGAAGGTAAAACGAAATAGTATTGAGAAAATTCATCAAGAATATTATAACTCATGGTTTAAAAACGATGAAACAGTAATTTTCGAATAATTTTTTTTAGTTCTAAAAAAAATGTAATCGAATTCCTCAAGCGATTGCGTGATTTTTTTTAAAATAGTTTAAAAAGAATTTGCAATAAGATAAAAACTATATATATTTGACCCCATAAAATAAACGAAATGAATACAAATCAATTGCATCTTCATCATTTTCATACTGGCACTCAAGCGAGAAGAAAGTGATATATATGTAATTTGCATATAAATTTTTCTAAAATCCGTTTGAGTAAATCAAACGGATTTTTTTGTATTTAAAATCTACTTGGTTTATTCTAACAATAAAAAAAGAAGTAATGACTAAACTTAAAATTGCCATTCAAAAAAGTGGAAGGTTAAATGAAGATTCTATCAAACTTTTAAAAAGTTGTGGAATAAATATTAAAAATGGAATTGATCAACTTAAAGTTGATGTGTCAAACTTTCCAATAGAATTATTATACCTTAGAAACTCTGACATTCCTCAATATTTAGAAGATGGAGTTGTCGACGTTGCTATAATAGGAGAAAACTTGCTGATAGAAAAGCAAAAAGAAATTGAGATTGTTGAAAAATTAGGGTTTTCAAAATGTAAGGTTTCATTAGCTGTTCCAAAAGAAATTGAAGACGAATCTATACGTTTTTTTGATGGAAAAAAAATAGCAACGTCTTACCCTAATACTGTTCAAGCATATTTTGATAAAAATAATATAAAGGCAGATATACACGTAATTTCTGGTTCAGTTGAAATTGCACCAAACATTGGTCTTGCTGATGGGATATGTGATATAGTGAGTTCTGGAAGTACACTCTTTAAAAATGGTTTAAAAGAGACGCAAGTCATCTTAAAATCTGAAGCAGTATTGGCTAAGAGTAAAGATTTGAATCAAGAAAAAGAGGCTATTTTAGCTCGATTATTATTTAGAATTCAAGCAGTACTTAGAGCAAAAAATACTAAGTATATCTTAATGAATGTTCCGAATGAAAATATTGAAAAAGTAACTACAATTTTACCTGTTTTAAAAAGTCCAACTATTTTGCCATTAGCAAAAGAAGGTTGGAGTTCATTACATAGTGTAATTAAAGAGGAGGAATTTTGGGAAGTAATTGATGAATTAAAATTAGCAGGTGCAGAAGGTATTTTAGTGGTTCCAATTGATAAAATGGTGATATGATGAAAACTATAAAATATCCAAAAAGAAATAAATGGCCCGAACTATTAACAAGACCTGAATTTGAAAGAAATCAATTTACGAATATAGTTTCTGAAATTTTATCTGAAGTAAAACTAAAAGGAGATACTGCGTTATTTGATTTTACGGAAAAATTTGACAAGTCTACTTTAAGTTCTTTGGTAGCTAGCGAAAATGAAATAAATGAGGCGATTCAATTAGTTCCAGAAGATTTAAAAAAGGCGATTGATATTGCAAAACATAATATTGAGAAATTTCATACTTCTCAAAACACTCAAGAACCTATTATTGAAACAACCAAAGGTGTAAAATGTTGGAGAAAAAATGTGGCTATTGAAAAAGTTGGATTATATATTCCAGGAGGAACAGCCCCATTATTTTCTACCATATTAATGCTAGCGATTCCAGCAAAAATTGCGGGATGTAAAGAAGTAGTTTTGTGTACGCCTCCAGACAAAAACGGAAACATTAATCCTGCCATTTTATATACAGCATCGTTGGTTGGTGTTACGAAAATATTTAAAGTTGGTGGTGCACAAGCAATAGCAGCAATGGCTTATGGAACAGAAACGATTCCTCAAGTATATAAAATATTTGGTCCAGGAAATCAATTTGTAGCAAAGGCAAAAGAACTAGTGCAGCAAGAAGGTATTGCAATCGATTTACCTGCAGGACCAAGCGAAGTATTAATTATTGCAGATAAAACAAGTAATCCCTCTTTTGTAGCAGCAGATTTATTATCCCAAGCAGAACATGGAGCAGACAGTCAAGTTATTTTATTGTCAAATGATGAGAATGTTATCGTTGAAGTGAATAAAGAATTGAAAGTTCAATTAGCACAATTACCAAGAATGGAGTTTGCTTTAAAAGCACTGGAGAATAGCCAATCAATTCTACTTAAAAATATGGGTGATTGTATTGATTTCAGTAATCAATATGCGCCAGAACACTTAATTATTGCGAGTAAAAAGCCAACTATGTATATTGACCAAATTATAAATGCAGGTTCTGTATTTCTTGGAAACTATAGTTGTGAAAGTGCTGGAGACTATGCAAGTGGAACAAATCACACGTTGCCAACAAATGGATATGCTAAGAATTATAGTGGTGTTTCATTCGACAGTTTTGTAAAGAAAATCACTTTCCAAAAATTAAATAAAGAAGGAATTAAAAATATAGGTCCAGCAATTGAATTGATGGCAGAAGCAGAGCAATTATTTGCCCATAAAAATGCGGTAACACTTAGATTAAAAGAGATTCAAGATGTTTGATATAAAAAAAATAACTCGAAAAAACATACTCAATATGCAGGCTTATAGTTCTGCTAGAAGTGAATTTAAAGGAATAGCCGATGTATGGTTAGATGCCAATGAGAATCCAAACGCTTCTAATTTAAATAGATACCCAGATCCATTGCAACTAAGACTTAAAGCGGCGGTTTCGAAAATAAAAAATGTGGCTTTAGAACAGATATTTGTTGGAAACGGAAGTGATGAAGCAATAGATTTATTATTCAGAGCTTTCTGTGAACCTGGAGTAAGTAAAGCCTATATTTTTCCTCCAACTTATGGAATGTATAAAGTTTCTGCTGCGATTAATAATATTGATTTGGTTGAATTACCATTGACAAAGACTTTTGAATTGCCAACTTCCCAGATGATTCTACCAAATTTAAAATCTGATGGATTATTATTTATTTGCTCACCAAACAATCCTACAGGAAATTCAACAGATTCAGATCGTATCAAAGAAATAGCCAGTAATTTTAAAGGCTTGGTAGTTGTTGATGAAGCATACATTGACTTTTCTACCCATAAAAGTGTAATTAAGTTGCTTCAGGAAATTCCAAATTTAGTGGTATTACAGACTTTTAGTAAAGCATATGGATTGGCTGGAGCAAGAGTAGGAACCGCATTTGCAAGTCCAGAAATAATTTCAATCTTAAATAAGATTAAGCCTCCATATAATATTAATTCTTTAAGTATTGATGCT
>CAWVTS010000026.1:0-17975 GCA_963933045.1 uncultured Lutibacter sp.
GACTTTGATTCATTTTCATATAAAAGAAAATAGCAACAGAAGCTAATATTGGGAATAAACTCACATGACTCCCATAAAATGGAATTTCAAAACCTAAGTTGAAAATATTATCATAAGAAGATAAATCATCTGCCCAAAGGAAACTCTTTTGACGTAAATCTATATTGGATGGGAAGAACCTAAATAACGCAAAGAAAACAGGCATTTGTAGCAATGCAGGAATACATCCTGAGAGCATACTTACTCCAGCTTTTCTCTGAATTGCCATTGTTTCTTGCTGGCGCTTCATAGCATTTTCTTTTCCAGGAAGTCTTTTGTTTATTTCTTCCATTTCTGGTCTAAGTACTTTCATCTTAGCACTAGAAACATATGATTTGTATACCAATGGAGACATTATTATTCTAACAGCAATTGTCATTAAAATAATAATTAAACCAAAGTTTAAAGTGAAACTAGATAAAAATTTGAACAGATGAACGAATACATACTTGTTGATCCATCCAAAAATTCCCCAACCCATATCAGCAACTTCATCTAATTTAGTTCCTTCATATTTTTTTAAAGTGCTATAGTCTGTAGGTCCATAGTACCAATTCATTGCATAGTCTAACTCACCATTGCTTAATTCTAATGGCGCTTTTAGTTTAAATGTTTTTGTAAATATAGAATCAGTTTCAGAATCTTGAAATAAGTTTTCTGAAACTAAATTAGCGCTCTTGAAAGGCTTATCTGTTATTAAAATAGAAGAGAAGAAGTGTTGCTTATAAGCAACCCAATTCACCTCTTTTTCATTTTCATCATCATCTTGACTTAGGTAAGTAACGTCGCCATCTTGTTTGTAATAATACCAAGAATACGTATTTTCTGACTTGATACTTTTCTCGTTTCTATAACCAGTTAAATCCCATTCTAAACTTACAGGATGTGAAGTGTTGAAAACAGAGCCTAAACCTTGTGAGCGAAGAGTAAAATCAACCATGTAATCATCTGGCTTGATCTCATATCTGTATTCTAAATACTTATCTCTATCTACTTTCAATTTCATTGAAAGAACCTGATTGTCGCCATTTTGACTTAATGATGGCTCAAAGTTGAGGTCTTTAGTATTTAAAATTCTATTTCCGGTAGTTCCGAAATTAATATTAAAGAGAGAATTATCCTTTTGAATTAGTTTTACAGGAAGAGAATCGTAGGTATTATAATTTTTTAGATATGCTTCTTTTATTTGTCCACCTTTATTAGCGATGGTCAATTTTAAAAATTCATTCTCTATAACAGTTGTTGTTTCTGAAGAGATTGCAGCAGAATTAGCAAATGATCCTAAATTATTTTGAGCATTTAAAAGGTTGATAGAGTCAGAAACTACTTCGATTGTTTTTTGTGCTTCAGCAACAGGAATAAATGATTCTTGTTGAACTTTATTGATAGAATCTTGAATTCTTTCAGTTTTTGCTTTTTCTAATTCTTCAGGCGTCGGTTGATTGGTGTAAATCCAGTACATCCCAATTGCACCCAATAAAATAAATCCGATTAAACTATTTATGTCAAATTTTTTTTGTTCCATATTCTAAATTGTCATCTTGTCATATACATTTTGTGACATCCACAAAAAGTTCGACAAAAGTAGTGTTTTTTGTTTGATTATTTAATTTGTTATTCTGCTCATTTCTACTCCGCTCAATGGCCATTACTGTAAATTTGTAGGTTTAAGATTCAGGTTGTTGAGCGTAGTCGAACTAATTAAGTCAAAGAGTGTTCCAAAGCTGCTTTTACAAAACTCACAAATAAAGGATGCGGATTTAAAACAGTACTTTTATATTCTGGATGGTATTGCACACCAATAAACCAAGGGTGATTTGGAAGTTCAATAACTTCTACAAGATTGGTGTCAGGATTTTTCCCTGTGGCAATCATTCCAGCGGCTTCAATTTGCTCTAAATAGTCATTATTAAATTCATAACGATGTCTATGGCGCTCATCAATTATTTTTTGTTTATAAATACTTGAAATTTTAGAATTTTCTAACAATTCACATTTCCAAGAACCCAAACGCATTGTTCCTCCTTTATTAATAATTGTCTTTTGTTCTTCCATTAAATTAATAACAGGATGTTTTGTTTTATCATTCATTTCTATAGAAAATGCATCTTTTAAACCAAGTACATTTCTAGAGAATTCAATAACAGCCATTTGCATTCCAAGGCATATTCCAAGAAAAGGAACATTGTTTTCACGAGCATATCTAACGGCATCAATTTTACCTTCAATTCCTCTATCTCCAAATCCAGGAGCAACTAATACACCATTTAAACCTTTTAGTTTTTCAGGAACATTATCAGCAGTTAAACTTTCAGAATGTATCCATCTAATATTTACTTTTACTTCGTTGGTTGCACCTGCATGAATAAAAGACTCGGTAATAGATTTATAAGCATCATGCAATTCAACATATTTACCAATCAAGCCTATTTCTATTTCGTGTTTTGGATTTTTATGTTTTTTTAAAAATGCATTCCATTTTACTAGCGCAGGTTTTTCATTAAATGGAAGCTCTAATTTGTTTAATACTACTTTGTCTAACTGCTCTTCATACATTAAATTTGGTACGTCATAAATTGTCTCTGCATCTAAAGATTCAATAATGGCTTCTTTTTGCACATTACAGAACAATGCTAATTTATTTTTGATTCCGTCATTTAATTTATGCTCACTTCTACAAACTAATATATCTGGGCTCACACCACTTTGCATCAGCATTTTAACTGAGTGTTGCGTAGGTTTTGTTTTCAATTCTCCTGCAGCTGCTAAATATGGAATTAATGTAAGATGTATAGAGATGGCATTTTTAGCACCAAGTTCCCAAAGTAACTGTCTTACGGATTCTATGTATGGAAGTGATTCAATATCACCAACAGTTCCTCCAATTTCAGTAATTACAATATCGTATTCGCCAGTTTTTCCAAGAATTTGAATTCGATTTTTTATCTCATCAGTAATATGAGGAATAATTTGAACTGTTTTTCCTAAAAACTCTCCACGACGCTCTTTATCAATAACAGATTGATAAATTCTTCCTGTTGTAACGTTGTTTGCTTGTGAAGTTGGAATATTTAAAAAACGTTCGTAATGGCCTAAATCTAAATCAGTTTCTGCCCCGTCATCGGTTACAAAACACTCTCCATGCTCATATGGGTTCAATGTTCCTGGATCAATATTGATATATGGATCTAGTTTTTGAATGGTTGCTGAGTATCCTCTTTCTTGTAATAATTTGGCTAAAGAGGCAGCAATAATACCTTTTCCAAGTGATGAAGTTACGCCTCCAGTGACGAAAACGTATTTGGTGTTTTTCATTGTATTTGGGTTTGAGCAAAAGTACTAACTCTATTTATATTGACAAAAAAAGAATCCTTTAAAACGTAAATAAATTTTAAAGGATTCACAAAATGTTTTAATTCAGGTTTATGACCTAATTCCAGATTTTCTATCAATAGAATATTTCCCTGCTCCGTTTAAGAATAATAACAGGAAACCTATTCCGTAAATGAATGCTTTTTCTCCAGAATTATCACCAACAAGGTTCATATTATGAGCAAATATAAAACCAACAAACATTACTATTGCTAATCCAAGAGTATGAAATCTAGTGTATAAGCCTAAGATAATTGCAAGAGCACCAAAAGTTTCAAAATAAGTAACCAATATATAACTAGCTTCATTACCAATGCCAATAACATCTGGAAACGAATGAAATTTAGTTTCGTAATTTATTAGTTTATTCCAACCATGTGCGTAAATCATTGTTGCGCCAAAAGCAATTCGTACTAATAGTAATCCTAAATCTTTGTTAAGTGGAATAAAATTAAGTTTAAGTAAGTTCATGAATTATGGGGTTTTTAGTTAAAGCGTAAATATAAATTAAATATTCTCTAGTTTTTGAATTTCTATTTCAAAATCATATTGTAAATCTTCGTGTAGCGTTTCTAATATTTTTCGGATTAATGCGATTTGCCTGTGAAAAGAGTTTTGTAGTTGCGCACTTTTCTTGATAGTAGGTTTAAAGTTTTTTAGTTTGGTGCAAAAATAGAGTAGGAGTTCAACTTCCGTTTCTTTCTTTTTAGAATAGCGAATATACTTTTTGATAGTTTTAAGAATTCTTCGAACACTTTTTCTAATAAAAAAATAACTTTTCCTGTTGATGCTTTCAAACTGCTCATCAATTTCTTCTTTTACACCTTTTATATATTGTTCTTCATTATTGGCCTCAAAAAGTAAGTACGTCAATAATTCTTTGTTTTCTTTTTTAAAACGCACCAAACGCAAACACAACTCTAGTATCTCACTTTCAGAGCGATGATTTAATTCTGTTTTTATTTCTTTGAGTGATGATGGCTTCATTTGATTAGAATTAACTAAATTTTTTCAAGGTGTTTTTTATAGAAAATTGATGTAAACGAAATTACAGTTTTATATTTTAAATAGTTTTACATTTGCACTTCTTTTTTCTGTCAGAAAAGCATCTATAAATATTTTTAATTTTTTTATAAAATAGTGCTTGTTAGAAGAAAAAGGATTTGTATATTTGCCCCACTTTTAGCAGAAGATTATGCTATTTAAGGTAACACAAGAAGTTTAAAAAGAATTAAAAATATATAAGTAATGCCGAAAAGAACGTACCAACCCTCAAAGAGAAAGAAAAGAAACAAACATGGTTTCAGAGAAAGAATGGCATCTGCTAATGGTAGAAAAGTACTAGCTAGAAGAAGAGCAAAAGGTAGAAAGAGATTAAGTGTTTCTTCAGATCCTCGACCAAAAAAATAATGAATCTATAAGAATCATATATAAGGTGTTACTGTTTATCAGTAACACCTTTTTTTATGTCTTTTCATAAGTTTTAATAACTAATTTTTTGTCTAAACAACAAAATTATAATATTTACAATCTAGAAAATTTCATCCTACCAAATGCCAAAAAACAATTCAATAAAATCAGTTTTAATTATAGGTTCAGGGCCTATTGTAATAGGTCAAGCATGTGAATTTGATTATGCGGGAACTCAAGCAATTCGTTCACTTCGAGAAGAAGGAATTGAAGTGGTACTTATCAATTCTAATCCTGCAACTATCATGACTGATCCGACAACTGCGGATCATGTGTATCTAAAACCATTAACTACAAAATCTATTATAGAGATTTTACGAATTCATCAAGTAGATGCTGTTTTACCAACTATGGGAGGACAGACAGCGTTAAACTTATGTATAGAAGCTCAGGACAAAGGGATTTGGGATGATTTTAATGTAAAGTTGATTGGTGTTGATATTGATGCAATTGAGATTACAGAAGATAGAGAGAAGTTTAGAAAACTGATGCTTAAAATTGGTATTCCAATGGCTCCACAAGCAACGGCAACATCATTCTTAAAAGGAAAAGAAATTGCACAAGAATTTGGATTTCCATTAGTAATTAGAGCTTCTTTTACTTTAGGTGGAGCAGGAGCAGGAATTGTTCATAAGCCTGAAGAGTTTGACGAAATGTTGAGTAGAGGTTTAGAGATTTCACCAATTCATGAGGTGATGATTGATAAAGCTTTATTGGGATGGAAAGAATATGAATTAGAATTATTGAGAGATAAAAATGACAATGTAGTTATCATTTGTGCAATTGAGAATATGGATCCAATGGGAATACATACTGGAGATTCTATTACAGTTGCACCTGCAATGACATTGAGTGATACTACATATCAAAGAATGCGTGATATGGCAATTCATATGATGCGTTCTATTGGAGATTTTGCAGGAGGATGTAATGTTCAGTTTGCAGTTTCACCAGATGAAAAAGAAGATATTATTGCGATTGAAATTAATCCACGTGTATCTCGTTCATCAGCGTTAGCAAGTAAAGCAACAGGATACCCTATTGCAAAAATAGCTTCAAAATTAGCCCTTGGATATCATTTAGATGAACTTGACAATCAAATTACAAAAACAACTTCGGCTTTATTTGAGCCAACGTTAGATTATGTGATTGTAAAAATTCCTCGTTGGAACTTTGACAAATTTGAAGGGTCTGATAGGACATTAGGATTACAGATGAAATCTGTGGGAGAAGTAATGGGAATTGGACGTTCGTTTCAAGAAGCATTGCATAAAGCAACACAATCATTAGAAATACAAAGAAATGGAATTGGTGCTGATGGAAAAGGTTATAGAGATTATGATACAATTATAAGTAAACTTAGGTATGCAAGTTGGGATCGAGTATTTGTGATTTATGATGCTATTAAGATGGGGATTCCAATGAGTACCATTCATGAAATTACAAAAATTGATATGTGGTTCTTGAGGCAATATGAAGAATTATATGCAATAGAAAAAGAAATTTCTACCTATCAATTAGATGCTTTGCCAAAAGATTTATTACTCGAAGCTAAGCAAAAAGGATATGGAGATCGACAGATTGCTCATATGTTGAGTTGTCTAGAAAGTGAAGTTTACAATAAGCGTAAAGAACTAAAAATTAACAGAGTATATAAATTAGTTGATACGTGTGCAGCAGAATTTAATGCAGAAACTCCTTATTATTATTCAACATTTGAAAATAATATGATTGTTGATGGTAAAGAATATGCAGATAATGAAAGCGTAGTTACTAAAAAGAAAAAAATTGTTGTTCTTGGATCTGGGCCAAATAGAATAGGACAAGGAATTGAGTTTGATTATTGTTGTGTACATGGTGTATTGGCAGCAAGAGAAGCAGGGTATGAAACGATTATGATCAACTGTAATCCTGAAACTGTTTCTACAGATTTCGATATCTCTGACAAATTGTATTTTGAACCGGTTTTCTGGGAACATATTTACGATATTATTCAGCATGAAAAACCTGAAGGAGTCATTGTTCAATTAGGAGGGCAGACTGCATTGAAACTAGCCGAAAAGTTAGAGAAATATGGTGTAAAAATTATAGGGACTAGTTTTGAAGCGTTAGATTTAGCAGAAGATAGAGGTCGTTTTTCTGAATTATTAACAGACTTAAAAATACCTTTTCCTCAATTTGGAACTGCTACAAATGCAGAAGAAGCAATGGTTATTGCAGATGAATTAGACTTTCCGATTTTGGTAAGACCTTCTTATGTCCTTGGAGGTCAGGGAATGAAAATTGTGATTAATAAGGATGAACTTGAAAAACATGTCGTTGACTTGCATCGAAAAATGCCTGGAAATGTATTGTTGCTAGATCATTATTTAGATGGTGCTATAGAAGCAGAAGCGGATGCAATATGTGATGCTGATGGAAATGTGTATATTATCGGGATTATGGAGCATATTGAGCCTTGTGGTGTGCATTCTGGAGATTCTAACGCTACGTTACCCCCATTTAATCTAGGAGAATTTGTAATGCAGCAAATTAAAGATCATACGATTAATATTGCTAGAGCATTGAAAACTGTTGGGTTAATGAATATTCAATTTGCAGTAAAAGATGATACCGTTTTTATTATTGAAGCCAATCCTAGAGCCTCGAGAACTGTTCCGTTTATTGCAAAAGCATATCAAGAACCATATGTAAATTATGCTACTAAAGTAATGCTTGGAGAAAATAAGGTTACGGACTTTAAATTCAATCCAAAATTGGATGGATACGCTATAAAACAACCCGTTTTTTCATTCGATAAATTCCCTAATGTTGATAAGAATTTAGGACCAGAAATGAAATCTACAGGAGAAAGTATTCTATTTATTGATAGTTTAAAAGATGATCAATTCTACGAATTGTATTCAAGAAGAAAAATGTATTTGAGTAAATAATTAGTTTTTTAATGAATTAATTATTTAGGGTATTTCTTTAACAAACTGTTTTAATAGTAGTATATTTGTTATAACTAAGTATTAAGGTTAAAATATGTATTATAAGATGAGATAATTATTTATAATTTTAGTGATTATGTAAATTTTCCCATCTAAAATAATTGAGATGAATAAAACAAACTAAATGAAAAATTCCTATAATAAAAAGATATTAGTCATTTTTTTTCTCTTTTTTCTTACTTCATTAACTACAATAAATTCACAAGAAATTTCAATTTTTGATATTGCTCGTAAAGGAACTTTAGAACAGTTAAAAAAGGCAGAAGCGAAAGACTCAAATGTCATTAATATGGAGAGTAAAGAAGGGTATACTCCATTAACTTTAGCTTGTTATTATAGTAATAATAAAGTTGCTAAGTATTTAATTAATCACGTTAAAGATATCAATTCTAAAAGTGGTTTTGGAACTCCACTAATGGCTGCAGTTGTTAAAAATAATAAAGAGTTAGTAGAGGAACTTATAAAAAACAAGGTTAAATTAAATATAGCAGATCAAAATCAAACAACAGCATTACATTACGCTGTTACGTTTAGTTATATAGATATTGTAAAATTACTTGTAAATGCCAAAGCTGACAGTTCTCTAAAAGATAATAGAGGGAATTCAGCATTAGATTATGCTAAATTAATCGGAAATCAAAAAATAATTCAACTTTTTTAAAAACAATCATATGAAAAAAATATTACTTTCTTTATTACTAATGACTAGTGTGGGAGTTTTTTCACAAAACTTGAGTACAGGTGTAGTCGTATTTAACTCAAATTTATCAGCACAGATTTATATTAACGGAACCACTAATCAAACAACTTTAACCTTAGAGGGGCCTTTAAATGCATGGTTTGCTGTAGGGTTTGGAGGCAGTAATATGAGTTCTGGAGCTGATGTATTTAGAACAGATGGTACAACAATTACAGATGCAATTTCTACTATGCAAGCTTTACCAACTGCAGATACTCAACAAGATTGGACATTAGTTTCTAATATAGTATCTGCATCTAAAAGGACTATAACGGCAACAAGAGCAAACAATACTGGAGATTCAAATGATTTTATTTTCACTACTTCTCTTGGTACTATTCCAATGATTTGGGCTCATGGATCTTCAACAACTTATGGTTATCATGGAGGTAATAGAGGTGCATTGACCGTAGGACTTTCTTTAGGAGTCTCTGAAGTAGAGCGTTTAGATTTTGACATGTATCCAAATCCTGCGGTAGAAGAATTAACGATTCAATTACTTTCAGGTTCAAATAATGTCTCTGTAGAATTTTATAACGCAATTGGTAGTCTGGCTTTAACTAAAAAAGTGTCACAAGGAGATAATAGAATAAATGTAGAAGGACTAAGTTCTGGTGTTTATTTTGTTAAAGTACATACTGATGATAGAGTAGGTACTAAAAAGTTTATAAAAAAATAATAGTTTTTAAATTAAATAAATAAAACCGATTGTATTTTAACAATCGGTTTTTTTATGCGCTATAATTAAAGTAAGTTTGTATAGTTCGAAAAATTAATTAAACATGAATTATATTCTTTTTGATGGCTCAGTTCGTAACGCATTGCTGCCATTTACTTATACGCGTCCAGTTGCAGATATTAGAGTTGGAATTTTAACGATCAGAGAAAAATGGGAAAGACGTATAGGAGTGACCACTACAACACTTACTGAGGAATACTTGGAAGAAAAGTTTCCAATGGTAGAAATGGAGCAAAATATTATGATAAATGCTTCTTTTTTACCTACTGATCAATTAGTAGAAGAATTAAAAGAATTAAAAGAAAACCAAGCGTTAATCTATAAAGAAGATATAGTTGCCTTTTTCACTACAGACACTCAAGAAGTTGATAGTTTTGATGATTTTGAACAATTAGAATTTGATTCAGAGTTATTGCAAATAAAAAATACGTGGGATATTTTCTCGCTGAATTCTAAAGCAATTCAGCAAGATTTTGACTTTATAACTGAAGGACGAAAATCTGCGGGTATTCCAGAAATGACAGTTGCATTCAATAAAGAGAATATTTTTATTGAAGACGGTGCTAAATTACCATTATGTTCATTAAATGCAATTGATGGCCCTATATATATAGGTGAAAATGCTGAAATAATGGAAGGTAGTTCAGTTAGAGGGCCTTTTGCTTTGTGTGATAATTCGACTTTAAAAATGGGAACCAAAATTTATGGTGGAACTACGATCGGTCCACATTCAAAAGTTGGAGGAGAAGTGAATAACTCAGTAATATTTGGATATTCAAATAAAGGTCATGATGGTTTTTTAGGGAATGCTGTAATTGGCGAATGGTGTAATTTAGGAGCAGGCACGAATAATTCTAACCTAAAAAATAATTATGCTGAGGTGAAATTATGGAGTTATGAAACTGGAAGATTTGCTAAAACAGGATTGCAATTTTGTGGTTTAATGATGGGAGATCATTCTAAATGTGGAATTAACACGATGTTTAATACTGGAACTGTATTAGGTGTTAGTGCAAATATTTTTGGGCCTGGATTTCCACGTAATTTTATTCCATCATTTTCTTGGGGTGGAAGTGGAGGTTTTACAACGTATCAAATGAACAAAGTCAAAGAAGTTGCAACTGTAGTAATGTTAAGAAGAGGGTTAGATTTTGATGAAAAAGAGGTTAAGATTCTTGAACATATATTTGAAGAGACAAAGCAATACAGAAATTTTTAATAAAAAGGTTCTTAACATTGTTAAGAACCTTTTTTATTTATCTTTTAGAAACATTACCTGAACCTGCTTTTCATTATCTGGATTTTGTGTTACTTCTAATTTTACTTCCTCAAAACGTTTGTTCTTTTTTAATTGGGTTAAACATTTATTAATTACGATTCGTTTTAACCAAGATCCAAAGGTTACTTCTCCTTTAAAAGTGCTCAATTTGGTAAATGCAATTAGAAACGATTCCTGCATCATACCCTCAGCATCAAAGCTGTTTTTCAAAATCCTAAGTGCAGTATTATACATTGCTCTATAATATCTCTTGTAGACTTCTAATTAAGCACTTTGCTCTCCAATTTCGCATCTCTGCAAAAGTTGATCTATATGTTGGTTAGTATGTTGCAATGAATCGTTTCTGTTAAAAAGGCATTTAGTTTTTCGAACTGTTACACTTTGTGAAATAAAATTAATCTTTTAATTCTATCAATGGCATAACTATTGTCTTTTAATAATAGATATTGAAGTTTTTAATTTATTAACATTCTGATTTTCAATAAAATATAATAAAAATACACTTTTGTTTGTTATTTTCTCTATTGATGATAATGACATAATGACCCAAATAAAAATATGAGCGATTCAAAATTTATAAAACTAGACAATCTGTCATTTCAACAGGTTTTTGATGAAGATGCGGAATTAATTCCATTAATGACGCCAGAAGATGAAGAGAGAATAAATCAAGAAGAAATTCCAGAAGAATTATCAATATTGCCATTGCGTAATATGGTCTTGTTTCCAGGAGTTGTAATTCCAATTACTGCAGGAAGAGACAAATCAATCAAATTGTTAAAGGATGCGAATAACGGAATTAAAATTGTTGGTGTTGTTGCACAAAATGATGAATCGGTTGAAGACCCTTCTATTAATGATATTCATAAAGTAGGTACTGTTGCTCGTATTTTAAAAATGTTGAAAATGCCTGATGGCAATACAACAGTAATTATACAAGGAACTAAAAGGTTTGAAGTAAATGAGTTTACACAAGAAGAACCTTATATCAAAGCAACAGTTAAAAAGGTAGAAGAAGATAGATCAGAAATAAAGAACCCAGAGTTTGAAGCTATTATTGATTCAATTAAGTCAATGGCGCTTAAGATTATTAAGATCAATCCAAGTTTGCCTTCAGAAGCATCTTTCGCTATAAAAAATATTGAGAGCAGTTCATTTTTGGTAAACTTCGTTTCATCTAATATGAACTTAAGTGTTGCCGAAAAACAAAAATTATTGAATATTAATAATTTAAAAGAACGTGCAATGTTGACGTTGAGACTTATGACTAAAGAATTGCAAAAGTTAGAATTGCGGAATGATATTCAGTCAAAAACGCGTTCTGAGATGGATCAACAACAGCGTGAATATTTTTTAAATCAGCAATTAAAAACAATTCAAGAAGAATTAGGTGGAGTGTCTTATGATGAAGAGTTGGCTGAAATGCGTGAAAAAGCACAAACTAAAAAATGGAGTAAAGAGATTGCAGAAAAATTTGATAAAGAAATAGGAAGATTGCAACGAATGAATCCTCAAGTAGCTGAGTATTCTGTTCAGCGTAACTATTTAGATTTATTGTTGGAATTGCCTTGGGAAGAATATTCTGAAGATTTATTTGATTTAAAACGTGCTCAAAAAGTATTAGATAGAGATCACTTTGGTTTAGAAAAAGTGAAAGAAAGAATAATTGAACATTTAGCCGTATTAAAATTAAAAGGTGATATGAAATCACCAATAATATGCTTATACGGTCCTCCAGGAGTTGGAAAAACGTCTCTTGGTAAATCTATTGCAGAATCACTAGGAAGAGAATATGTACGTATGTCACTTGGTGGTTTGAGAGATGAGGCGGAAATTAGAGGTCATAGAAAAACGTATATTGGTGCTATGCCTGGGCGTTTAATCCAAAGTCTAAAAAAGGCAGGTACTTCTAATCCAGTTTTTGTTTTAGACGAGATAGATAAATTGGCGTCAAGCTCTCATAATGGTGATCCTTCTTCTGCAATGTTAGAAGTACTAGACCCAGAACAAAATTCAGCGTTTTATGATAATTACTTAGAGTTGGGTTATGACTTTTCTAAAATACTATTTGTTGCAACAGCAAATAGCTTGTCAACAATTCCTTGGGCATTAAGAGATCGAATGGAGATTATTAATGTAAGTGGTTATACAATTGAAGAAAAAGTTGAAATTGGTAAAAGACATTTATTACCAAAACAATTAAAAGAACATGGATTAACCTCTAAAGAGATTCAAATCAAAAAGCCACAATTAGAAAAAATTGTTGAAGGTTATACGCGAGAATCTGGAGTTAGAGGTTTGGATAAGCAAATTGCAAAAGTTGTTCGTTATGCTGCAAAATCTATTGCGATGGATGAAGAATACAATACGTTAATTTCTTCTGAAGATGTAGAAAAAATATTAGGAGTTTCTCATTTAGAAAGAGATAAATACGAAAACAATGATGTAGCAGGAGTCGTAACTGGTTTGGCTTGGACAAGAGTTGGAGGAGACATTTTATTTATTGAATCAATTATTTCTAAAGGAAAAGGATTGACAATTACTGGGAATTTAGGGAAGGTGATGAAGGAATCAGCAACTATAGCGATGGAATATATTCGATCATATGCTTCAGAATTTGGAATTTCTGAAGAAGTAATAGAAGAAAATAAGGTACATATACATGTTCCTGAAGGTGCAACTCCAAAAGATGGTCCAAGTGCCGGAATTACAATGTTAACATCATTAGTATCTGTTTTTACACAACGAAAAGTAAAATCTCGTTTAGCAATGTCTGGTGAAATAACATTGAGAGGAAAAGTGTTACCTGTTGGTGGAATAAAAGAGAAGATATTAGCAGCAAAGCGTGCGAATATTAAAGAAATTATTTTATGTGCCGATAATAAGAAAGATGTTGATGAAATAAATCAACGTTATTTAAAAGGTGTGAAGTTTCATTATGTAAAGGAAATGAAAGAAGTTATTGAGTTGGCACTCACTAAACAAAAAGTAAAAGGAGCGAAAAAGTTATCTTAAATCAAAAAATCGGAAAGTTTTACTTTCCGATTTTTTGATTTACAGGACTTGACTTTCCCAATTATTCTAACTAACTTCAAATATCGCAGGATAAAATTCATTAAAACGAAATATTATCTAATCCGATTAAATAAAATTATTCAATACAGAGAAACTGTGTTGAAAAACGACTTTTTATTTATAAAACTCTTTGGATTTTTCCCAATACACATCCATTTCTTGGAGTGACATATCGTGTAATTCTTTTCCTTCTTTTTTAGCAGCTTTTTCCAGGAATTGGAAACGTTTAATGAATTTTTTGTTGGTACGTTCTAATGCATTTTCAGGATTTACATTTATAAAACGAGCGTAATTTATCAAAGAGAATAAAACATCACCAAATTCACTTTCAATGTTGTCAGTGTTCCCTTTTTTAATTTCAGCATTTAGTTCTGTAAGTTCTTCTTGAACTTTTTCCCATACCTGCTCAGGTTCTTCCCAATCAAAGCCAACTCCTGCAACTTTATCTTGAATTCTATTGGCTTTTACAAGAGAAGGAAGAGATTTAGGAACACCTTCTAAAACAGATTCGTTTCCTTCTTTTAGTTTTAGTTTTTCCCAATTTTGTTGAACTTCTTCTACATTATTCACTTTTACATCTCCATAAATATGAGGATGACGGCTAATCAATTTTTCAGAAATAGAATTTGCAACATCAGCAATATCAAAATCATTGGTTTCAGAACCAATTTTTGCATAAAAAACGATGTGTAAAAGTAAATCTCCTAACTCTTTCTTTACTTCATTAAGATCATTGTCAAGAATTGCATCACCAAGTTCATACGTTTCCTCAATAGTTAAATGACGAAGTGTTTGAATGGTCTGTTTTTTATCCCAAGGGCATTCTAAGCGCAACTCGTCCATGATAGTTAATAATCTATCAAATGCTTGTAGTTGTTGCGCTCTAGAGTTCATTTACGATACTGTTTCTGTAGCTTCATCTTCAGAAATTGAAGAAAAGTCAAATTTATGCTCTATAAGAAGATTGTACCAGTGAATCACCTTTTTTATGTTAGATGCGTATACACGTTCTTCATCATATTCAGGAAGTATTTCAGAAAAATATGAAATTAATTTTTTTGAATTTTCTTGATGACTAATACATTCTTTTCCTTCTTCTTTTTCAAATATTGATTTTAAAATTAACTTTAAAGGGACTTCAGTCTCATACGTATAAATTGCAATATTGTCAAGAACACTTACATTATGCATTGCATTAATCGGAAAACGTTTTTTATCTAATAATGATTCAACGATAATCCCTCCTTTTGACTGTGCAATTATTTCGTATAAACCTGGTTTTCCTGTAACTGCAATAATTTTTTCTAAACTCATATGATTTTTAATTCTATTTTATATAATGCCTCTATGAGGTTTTTTTCTTTGGATTGAAATAACTCATCCTATAGTCTGGATTTATTTTTCCTTTTGATATGTTTTCTAATTTTTTCTTAATCAATCGTTTTTTTAGAGATGATAGTTTATCCGTAAATAAAATTCCTTCAATATGATCATATTCATGTTGAACAACTCTTGCTGCTAGACCTGATAAAACTTGAGTGTGCTTTTTGAAGTTTTCGTCATAATATTCAATTGTTACCGTTTCTTGTCTAAAAACATCTTCTCTAACATCAGGAATACTTAAGCACCCTTCATTAAAAACCCATTCATCACCAGTCTCATCCAATATCTCTGCATTAATAAATACTTTATTGAAATCTTTTAAGAATGCTCTCTCTTCTTCCTCTAGTTCTTCATCATCAGCAAATGCAGAAGTGTCTACAAGAAATAAACGAATTGCTTTACCAATTTGTGGTGCAGCAAGACCAACACCTTGAGCATTAGCCATGGTCTCTTTCATGTTTTGAATTAGCACATCCAGATCTGGATAATCCTTTTCAATATCAACTCCAACCTTTCTTAAAACTGGATTTCCGTAAGCAGTAATTGGTAAAATCATTTTTTAATTTTTATCGTTTGCAAAAATACGATATTAGATATTATTTTTTAGTAGATTTGGGTCAATATTATTTTTTTATAGCATGAATTGGAAAAAGTACTGGGATACAATAGCGATAAATAATCCCGATAATAAAATAAGCCAAGTACAAAGAAAGGATGAAGAAAGTACTTTTTTAACAGTAAATCATATTATAAGAATTCTTGACATTACTAGAGTAGATAAAGTTTTAGATGTGTGTTGCGGTAATGGAATTATTACTTGTGAAATAGCAAAAAAATGTGAATCTATTATTGGTGTTGATCAATCTGAGAACTTATTAAAAACTGCAAAAACAAGTTCTAAAGAATTAAATATCGATTATATTAATGGCTCGGTATTAAAACTTAGTGAGTTATTGAATGGGCGAAAATTTGATAAAATTTATATGCAGTTTTCTTTTCAATATTTTGATAAAAAGAATCAAGGGGATAAAGTAATTTCAGAGCTATTGAAATGTTTAAACCCAATGGGTAAAATTTTTATTGGCGATATTCCTGAATTTGATAAATTTCCAGATTATTACAATAGTGCAATAAAAAAACTGCGTTTTTATAAAGATAGGCTATTACTAAAAAATGAAATGGGGAAGTTTTGGAAGGTTTCCGAATTGAAAGCTATTTGCTTAAAGAATGATGTAAAAGGGACGTATTTAATTCAGCCAAAAGAATTACCATATTCATATTATAGATTTGATTATTTAATTGAAAATTAAATTTGCTCTAAATATGTTTGAAGTATTATAGTTGCACTAATTTCATCAATCAATGCTTTGTTTTGACGTTGCCTTTTATTCAATCCGCTATCTATCATAGTCTGAAAAGCCATCTTTGAAGTAAATCGTTCATCCACTCGTTTAATTTCAATCTCAGGAAATTTATTAGAGAGTTTTTTAATAAATCCTTTAATGAAAACTTCACTTTCACTTTCAGAATTATCCATTTGTTTAGGTTCTCCAACAATAAATAAAGAAATATTTTCTTCAGAAACATAGGTGTCTAAAAACGCAAATATTTTCTTAGTTTCAATTGTAGTTAGCCCAGATGCAATAATCTGAAGTTCATCAGTTACAGCAATTCCAGTACGTTTTTCACCAAAGTCAAATGCTACTATTCTTCCTTTCAAGTCTTTTTACTTTTTTGACAAAAATAAGGTTTTATTTTAGCAATAAATAGAAGTAAATTTTAAACATAGTTAATTACATTTGTATTATTAATTATATAGAATGGAAAGATTACAAAAAATTATAGAAAGCGCTTGGGATAATCGCGATTTACTAAGTAATGAAGAAACTCAAAACGCTATAAGAGAAGTTATTGATTTATTAGATAAAGGTACTTTAAGAGTTGCCGAGCCAGTTGAAAATGAGTGGCAGGTTAACGAATGGGTAAAGAAGGCAGTTGTCTTATATTTCCCTATTCAAAAAATGGAAACATTTGAAGTAGGTATTTTTGAATATCATGATAAAATTCCGCTAAAGCGCAATTATAAAGAAAAAGGAGTAAGAGTAGTTCCTCATGCAGTTGCACGTTATGGTGCTTACCTTTCTCCAGGAACTATATTAATGCCTAGTTATGTGAATATTGGCGCTTATGTTGACGAAGGAACAATGGTAGATACCTGGGCAACAGTTGGAAGTTGTGCTCAAATAGGGAAAAATGTTCATTTAAGTGGAGGTGTAGGTATTGGTGGAGTTTTAGAACCGTTACAAGCAGCACCTGTAATTATTGAAGATGGAGCGTTTATTGGTTCTAGATGTATAGTTGTAGAAGGGGTGAGAATTGAAAAGGAAGCGGTTTTAGGAGCAAATGTTGTTTTAACTATGAGTACTAAAATAATTGATGTTACAGGTGATGAACCAGTAATTACAAAAGGCGTGATTCCGGCAAGATCTGTAGTGATTCCTGGAAGTTATACAAAAGAATTTAGTGCCGGAAAATATAATGTACCTTGTGCTTTAATAATTGGAAAAAGAAAAGAAAGTACTAATAAAAAAACATCATTAAATGATGCACTGCGTGAATATGATGTAGCAGTATAATTAAGTTCATTTATGGAAAAACTTACAGTAATAATCCCAACATATAACGAAGAAAGTAATATTGTAGACGTCTTGAAATCGGTAGATTTTGCAGATGAAATAATTATTGTAGATTCGTTTAGTACTGATAAAACTCTTGAATTAGCTAAAGAATATACAAATTTTGTAATACAGCGAGAATATGAATACTCTGCATCGCAAAAAAACTGGGCAATACCGCAAGCCTCAAACGAATGGATTTTATTGGTTG
>CAWVTS010000027.1:0-17840 GCA_963933045.1 uncultured Lutibacter sp.
TGGTATGTGATGCAGGCTGATGATAAAGCAAATTTAATTGTAGGTTTTAAAGAGGGTATTGCTTCGGAAAAGTATTTACATCACTTAGAGAATAAAAGTTTACTTGACATTTTAAATGTTGATGAAGTTCAAAATGGAGACACCTATTTTATTCCAACAGGAAGAATTCATGCTATTGGAGCAGGAGTAATGCTCGCTGAGATTCAGCAAACATCTGATATTACATATAGAGTTTATGATTGGGATAGAGTTGATGCAAATGGAAACTCAAGAGATTTACATACAGATGAAGCGATAGATGCTATTGATTATACTTCAGAAAAGGAATATAAAACGAAGTACTCAAAAAACGAAAATAGTTCAAATACTATAATTGATTGCCCATATTTCACAACAAATTTTTTACCCGTAAAAGGAATGGTTAATTTAAGTCATACGGGCAAAGATTCTTTTATAATTTACATGTGTGTAAAAGGATCAGTTGAATTTATATATGGAACAGAAAAAGAGTCTTTGATAGTCAATTATGGAGAAACAATATTAATACCTTCAGTTTTAAAAGAGTTCACACTGATTTCAGATTATGAATCTGAATTGCTAGAAATTTATATAAAGTTAACAGACCTTTAATTACTCAAAGACCTGTTAACTGATATCGACTTATGCCCCCACAAAAGTCAATAAATAGTTGATAACATTAATTAGCATAGCAAATATCTAACTATTAGATGCGTTTTCACATAGGAAAATCCCTTTTTTATCTAGGGGAAAACCACCTTTTTTTATAACTGCTTTAGTTATATTTTTCTTTGAGAAGTAAAATGAAACTTGCATTGCAAATAATATCTTTGTCATTATTGGAGTTTTTGTAAACTTCAACTGAAAGTTGTAATTCATTCACCCCTAATTTTTTAATACTGCTATTTAATAGTAAAATATCATTTAGAAAGGCATTTTTCAAAATATGTATCTTATTAAGTGTCGGTTTTGAAACTATAATATTTCGAAGTGGATCGGTAGATTCTAGAACAAACGCTACCATTTCTTTATACAAAACATGAGGAAGTAATGCTTTGCTATTATTTATTTGATCGATAGCAACCGTAAATTGTGAAGTATTTCTTGTGGTATTTTTTATTAAATCATCCATGGGTTTATGTATTTATTATATTGGGGTTTAGTGCAAATATTTTATTAATTGTTTTGTTTGAAAAATGTTGTGAGTGCATGATGACTTGTTTTGTGATTTTGATTAATTTCATAATTATTGAATTTAAATATTGATTAAAATTATATATAAAAAAAAGGTACTTTTCTTTAGAAAAGCACCTTATGGTTATTATTGATTAATTTTTGGTTTATCGTTGTTTCTTAAAACGATTGGTGCTTTTCTCAATATAGATATACTGCTTCTGAACATTTTGTTTATGCATATTCATCCAGACTTTACGAGTAATGTCTTTGGAAATAGTGATAATGTTAGAAATGATGTTTTGCACTTTCGTTATTTATTTCCTCAAAAGTAGGAATATTTTTGTTTCTTGCAAATTAATTGTTTAAAAAATGTATGATAGAATAGAGGTTATTGCATTTGATGCTGATGACACCTTATGGATTAATGAAACATATTTTAGAGAAGCTGAACAACAGTTTGCTAAATTATTGAAATATTATGAAACCGAAAACAAAATAAATCAAGAATTATATAAAAAAGAAATTAAAAACCTCGGATTGTATGGTTATGGTATCAAAGGATTTATGCTGTCAATGATAGAAAGTGCTTTAGAAATTTCTGACAATAAAATTTCAAATGACGCATTAGAAAAAATTATTGATATAGGAAAGGGAATGCTTACTAAACCAATAGAATTATTAGATGGAGTAGAAGAGGTCTTAGAAACCTTGAGCAAAAAATATAAATTAATTGTTGCTACTAAAGGAGATTTATTAGATCAAGAACGAAAGTTAGAAAAATCAGGGTTACTTAAGTATTTTCATCATATAGAAGTGATGAGTGATAAAAAAGAAAAAGATTATAAAAAACTGATTAAGCATTTAGATATTAGTCCATTAAATTTTTTAATGATTGGAAATTCTTTAAAATCTGATGTTTTGCCATTAATTGCGATCGGTGCATCTGCAATTCATATTCCTTTTCATACTACTTGGGAACATGAAAAAGTGTTTAACCATACCAAAAAAGATGAATATATGGTTGTTAATACTTTGACTAATATTTTATCGCTATTAGAATAAGAATATGTAAATTTGCAGCAAATTAAAATTTATAATTATGGCAAGCGTAAAAAACTTAAAAAAGGATATCAATTATGTTTTAGGAGATGTGATTGAAGAATGTTATATGTGGGAGTTGATTAACCCTAAGGCTGATGCAAAAAAAGCACAAGCAGTAATTAATGAAGCAATAGAATCATTTGACGGACTTATTACAAGAGTGAATGATAAAAAAGTTGAAAATAAGAGTGCTCATTTCAAATCAGTTCAATCTGATTTAGAGACAGTTGCAGGGAAACTTTTAGATAAGTTAAATAAATTGTAATTAGCGCATACTAAAACATAGTTTTTTGCGTTAAAAATTTATTAACCTTTATATTAATATTCTATGTCAAGAGCTATGTTCGAGTACACAAAAACAGTACTCAATAAGGTGAGTTTTAACACCGAATTATTTCATAAAGAATTAGAAAAAGCTATTAAGAGGTTGTTACCTTATGAGATTGATGAATTAAGGATTTGGTTAAATGAGTTTACTCAAGGAAAACCAGAATTGTATGTTTATCTTCCACTTATAAAATAAAAAAAGGAGCGTTTTACGCTCCTTTTTTGTTGTGTAAAGGGCTTAATATTTTTACATCATTAAAAGAAATTGCACCTCGAACAATACTATCTATCACATTTTTTAAACTTTCAATCAATTGCATTTTTAATTGCGATTTATGATAAATCAAACTTATTTCTCTTGCAGGTGCTGGAGAATTAAATTCCCGCAAATGTTTTTGGTCTACTTCATTTAAATCTAGAGTATGTAAATAAGGTAGAAGTGTCATTCCCATATTCTCTTTAGCAAGTTTTATAAGTGTACTAAAACTTCCACTTTCTAAATGAAAATGTGCAGTAGAATCATTTTTAAAAGCCTTGCAGAGATTTAATACACTTGCTTTAAAGCAATGCCCATCTTCTAATAATAATATATCATTGAGTTCTAAATCGTTTGGGTCAATAGTTTTTTGATTATAAAGTCTATGATTTTCTGGAATAAACCCTACAAATGGCTCATAATACAACACGCGTTCTTTGATGGCTTCATTTTCTAAGGGTGTTGATGCAATAGCGGCATCAATATGACCTTCAGATAATTTTTTAATAATTTCTACAGTCGTTAATTCTTCTATGATCAAGTTTACTTTAGGATATTTTTTGATAAATGTTTTCAAAAACATGGGCAATAATGAAGGCATTACTGTTGGTATGATTCCTAATTTAAATTCGCCACCAATATATCCTTTCTGCTGATCTACAATATCATTTATCCTATTGCTTTCATCAACTATTATTTTTGCTTGTTCAACAATTTTTTTTCCAATTTCTGTTAATTGAATGGGCTTTTTACTCCTGTTGAATATTTGAACTCCAAGTTGGTCTTCAAGTTTTTGTATTTGCATACTCAATGTTGGTTGAGTTACAAAACTATGTTTTGATGCAACTGTAAAGTTTTGATACTCTGCAACAGCCAAAACATATTTTAATTGTGAAATTGTCATAGTATAGATATTTACGATAAAAGTATTAAAATTATCAATAATAGTTATACTTAATTAGGTGTTATTTTTTTTAATTAACATATTGTAAATTAATATGTTAAAAATCAAATAGATGAGTGTTACAATATTAGGGCTAGAAAAAGTCGAAATAGCAAACTTAGTTACAGAATTAAATGAGCTGTTGGCTAATTTTAAGGTGTATTATCAAAGTTTAAGAGGTTTGAATTGGAATATTAGAGGGGAAAACTTTTTTGAATTACATTTAAAATTCTAAGAGTTTTACACAGATGCACAAAAAAAGTAGATATGATAGCAGAACGTATTTTAACATTAGAAGGTGCTCCATTACATACATTTAGTGAATACAAGAAATTGGCAAAAGTACCAGTGGTAGATAATATTTCTAGCGATATTGAAGCCGTAAAATTGGTTGTAAACTCTTTGTCAGAATTATTAAAAATTGAACGTGCAATTTTAGAATTATCTGCAGAAGCAAATGATGAAGGGACCAACTCAATGATGAGAGATTTCATTGCTGCGCAAGAAAAAACAATTTGGATGATGAACGCTTGGTTAGGTTAAAATCAACTCCAAAACTTTCGTTTTGTGTTTAGCTCATCTTCAGATTTTTGATACTCTTTTTCAGGAGTTACTTTTAGAAAAGATTTGTGCTGTTCAATTGAAAATTCAATTTGAGAGATAATTTTATCAACGCTATCATTTTCATAATCAATCTCTAAAGGCTCTTTGATAACAAATGATTGTAAGACACCACGCTTTTTAATACTTAATCCTTTTTTATCAAAAGAACGTCTAAAACCATCTATAACAATAGGAATTACAATAGGTTTGAATGTTTTAATAATATGAGCTGTTCCTCTTCGTATTGGTTTAAAAGGTGTTGTTGTTCCTTGTGGAAATGTAATTACCCAACCATCATCGAGTGCAGTACCAATATTAGAAATATCAGACATTTTTACTTGTCTGTTTATATCTTTACCTTGACTTCTCCACGTTCTTTGAACTGATATAGAGCCTGTATATGCAAATATTTTTGGTAAAATTCCAGACTTCATTGTTTCAGAAGCAGCGATATAATAAATATTGAGTTTAGGATTCCAGATATAACCAACATTCTTAATAGTATCCACTCTTCCTTTCAATGCTGCATTAAACACATGAAACATCGCAGCAACATCAGCAAAATAAGTTTGATGATTGGCTACAAATAATACATTGTTATGAGGTAAATTTCTAATAATTTCTGAGCCTTCAATATGGAGGCTATTGAATCTACGATAGCGGCCATGAGATATAACACCAAAAATTCGGATAATCCATTTCTTAATAATTAAAATATGTCCAAAAGGATTTCTCTTAAAGAGTGCCATAGTAGGTTAAAATTATAGGGAATACAAACTTACAAAAAATTAAGGTTTATAAACCTTTAAACAAGTCTTTGATTTCACTTAGTATCATTGCTGTTGCTCCCCAAACTATATAATTGTTTAGTTTAAAGCAAGGTACATCAATATTAGGCATATACGAAGTATTCATATTTTTTATGGTGATGTTCTCATCATCCAATAAATCAGATAATTTCACTTCAATTACTGTTTCTACTTCATGATTGGTTGTAAAACTAGGCGTACCCTCAAGAATTCCTAAAAACGGTGTGACTAAAAAATTACTTGGCGGAATATATGCGTCTGTTAATTGTTTTATAATTTTGACATCTTCTATGTTGATGCCAACCTCTTCAAAGGCCTCACGTTTTGCTGTGTGTTGTTTATCGCTATCACTTGGTTCTACTTTTCCTCCAGGAAAACTTATTTGTGCCGAATGCGTACCGTTGTAACTTGCTCTGAGTGTGAGTAGAAAACGGGTTTCATTCTCAATATCTTTATAAAAGAGCGCTAAAACTGAGGCTTCTTTTGGCTTTGCGGCTTCAATTTTGTCTTTGGTGTATTTCAAGCGCATTTTTGGAGCCAACCGAAACTGTGACGCCAAACCGCCTAATGTTGCTGTATCAATAGTTTGTAATTGAGATGTAAACTCGCTAAATTTCATAGGATAAATCTACTACTATTTTATAAAACGATTTATGAATACTTATTAAAAGTTCTTGAGTTTAGTTTTTAAAAAAGGTATCTTCGCTAACTACAGATGCAATAAACAAAACTGATGTCAAAAGACAGTAAATTAAAATATTGGTTAAAAGTTTTATTAGAAATAATAACTGAATTTTTTGATAGTTCTCTTAAAGCCAATAGAAAAAGAACATGGCATCAGCACGTTGTGCCTTATGAGGAAGATTGGGCGGTGCGCCGTGAAGGTAATAAACGCATTACTTCAAAACACAGAAAACAATGTACGGCAATTAATAAAGCCAAGGCAATTGCTAGAAAACGGAAAGCTGATGTTATTATACATCGAGCAGACGGTACAATACGAGATCGTATCAATTATGATTGAGAAGGTACATTCAAAATAATTTTTTCGATAGCTAGTAGTTGAGGTATAAATTCATTAAAATTCATTGGATAAAACTATTGATTTCAAATTTTTCAAAAACTATCTTCACTAACAGACGATAAAGTTCATTTAAACGGAAATTTATCTTAACATTAGCGAAACTTAAAATTCACAACTCACCAACTCCCATCTTTCTGTTTTTTATTAGCAGCACATAGTTGTATAATTTCAGCAATCCATTTTTGACGAGTAACTTCTCTTTTTGCACTGTGTAACCAATACAAATAGCCTTTTCGATAAGAAGTTGCAAAGTTTTTATAATTCTCAAAGGCATTATGATTAGCATCAAAAACCTTTTGTAAATCTGTAGGAATTACTTCATTATCTATATCATTTAAGGAGTCCCAAGAACCGTTTGTTTGACCAATTTCAATAGATTTTAAACCAGCAGTATGTATTAAGTTATCTTTAACAAGTTGTTCAATATAGGTTTTGTTCAATTTGCTCCACACACTTTTTGGTTTGCGAGGCGTAAAATGTTGTTTGCGGCGTTCATTATCTAGTCTCTTAACAGTAGAGTCAATCCAACCATAACACAAGGCCACTTTTACGGCTTCTTCCCAACGCATACTTTGCGTATCAGAAGATACCCTGTAAAAAATTAAATAGATGCCTGAATAGTTTGTATGGTTTTCGTGCAGCCAAGTGCGCCATTCAACATCCGTAGGAAAATAGAGTAATGGCTTATCCATTTATGGTATGCGTTTAATTGAATGTATAATAATTGGCTTATTTAAAAACTGGTTCTTATTTTCTTGTGCTTGTATTTTTAAAACCACATCCATTCCTTGAGTTACTTTTCCAAAAGCGGCAAAACCTTGTCCGTCAGGATTTCGTTTCCCATTATAATCCAATTCTGGTTGATCGTTGATACAAATGAAAAAACTTTGCGTTGCACTATTTGGTTTGTCTCTAGCCATAGAAACCGTTCCGTTTAAATGCTTGATGCCAGTCTGTTTAGTAGTTTCAATATCTATAGGTTCAAACACATCATGTTCTCTAGTTTTTCCGCCTTGAATCACTTGAATTTTAATAGTTCTATCACTTTCATTTTCTGGAGTACACACTCTGAAAAACGAACTATTTTTATAGTAATTGGCATCTACATAGCGTAAAAAATTAGCAACCGTTTTAGGAGCTTCATCTTCATACAATTTCATGATGATGTCTCCTTCTGAAGTGCTAATTTCACATGTAATATATTCCTTCTTACAGCCTGTAAAAGCAATTAATAACGTAATAACTACTATGATATTTTTCATGATTTAGTTTTTTAAAGCATTTAATAATACTGTTGATGGATGCAATGAACCTTTTTTGGTTCCATCATGTATTTGTTGACGACAACTTGTTCCTGAAGCCACAATAATTGTATTTTCTTTGTAATTTCTAACTTTAGGGAACAAGGTGTCTTCGCCTATTTGCATACTCAAATCGTAATGTTCTTTTTTAAATCCAAACGAGCCAGCCAATCCACAGCATCCTGAATTAATTATGGTTACTGTATAGTTTTCAGGTATACTCATCATTTCAAAAGCAGGATTCATTCCAATTAATGCTTTTTGATGGCAATGACCATGAATTTTCACCTCTCTTTTTTCACTAGTAAAATTGGAAGAAGAAAGGACTTTATTTTTAATTTGTAGTTGTATAAACTCTTCTATTGTAAGGCAATTTTTTGCCAATTTTTTAGCATTTTTTTTATTATTTGCAACACGCAAATATTCATCTCTAAAAGTAAGAATAGGAGTGGGTTCAATTCCAATCAATGGAGTGTCTTCAGAAATGAGGTCTTTAAAAGTAGCGATATTTTTATTTGCTATTATTTTAAATTCGTCTAAAAAACCTTCAGTAATCAAACTTCTGCCACTTTCTAAATGTGATACCATTAAGACTTCAAAGCCTAATTTTGATAGTAATTGAATTGTGTCTATTCCTATTTTAACATCGTTGTAATTAGAAAATTCATCACAAAATAGATACACTTTTTTACTTGAATTATTTTTTTGATACTTCTCCGCATACCATTTTCTTAAGGTATATTTCCCCAACTTTGGTATATTTCGTTGCACTGCAAATCCCATTATTTTTTTAGTAATACGTTGTTGTAATATGAAGTTTGTAATTCTTGGGAATTTACTTCCAAGTTCATTGTATTTGGCATTAAAACCAAATAGTTTATCTCTGAACTTTGGTTTATTTTCTTTCTGGTATTGATATAAAAATTCAGCCTTTAAAGTTGCTACATCAACATTACTTGGGCATTCTGTAGCACAGGCTTTACAACTTAAACAAAGACTAAAAACTTCTTTTAACTCTCTGTTATTAAACTTGTTAGGTTTATCTGAATTGGTTAGAAATTCTCGCAAAGTATTCGCTCTTGCACGTGTTGTATCTTGTTCGTTTTTTGTTGCTCTATAACTTGGGCACATGGTTCCTCCAGCATTTACCGACTTTCTACAATCTCCAGATCCATTACATTTTTCGGTTGCTTTTAAAATGCCTTCAGAATCAGAAAAATCAAATAAAGTTTCAATTTTCGGCTCATCTCTATCTATAGTGTAACGCAAAGATTCATCCATTAATAAAGGGTCAATAATCTTCCCTTTATTAAAAACAGTATTTTTATCAAATGTCTTTTTGATACGCATTAAAAGTTGATAATTTTTATGACCAATCATCATAGGAATAAATTCTGAACGAACAATTCCATCTCCATGTTCGCCACTAAAAGAACCCTTGTATTTTTTAACCAATTTGGCAGTTTCAGTTGTTATTTTTCTGAATAAAACAACATCTTCCTTTTTTTTGAGATTTAAAATAGGTCTTAAATGAATTTCTCCTGCTCCTGCATGTGCATAATAGACTGCTTTTTGACCAAACTCATCCATCATTTTGGTAAATTCTTTGATGTAATTTGGTAAGTCTGAAAGTTCTACTGCTGTATCTTCAATACATGCAACTGCTTTTTTATCACCTATCATATTTCCCAGTAATCCTAAACCTGCTTTTCGTAAAGAAAATGCTTTATCAATGTCATTTCCAGTCAATTTTGGAAATGCATATCCGAAGTTATTCTGCTGCAAGTCTTTAATTAAAGTATCTGCAAAGATTGTTGCTTCTTCTATGGTATCTGCCGAAACTTCTAACATTAATATTGCTTCAGGATCACTATTGATAAAAAATCTATTATGTAGGTGCTCGCGATTATTTTTAGTACAATCTAGGATGGTTTTATCCATTAATTCACACATAAATAAATTATGCTTCATAGCAATTATAACAGCTTCCATACTTTCTTGGACAGAGTTGAAATGAGCAGCAACGAGAACATTTTCTTTTGGTGGAAGGGGATCTAATTTTAATGTAATTTCTGTTGTGAAAGCCAATGTACCTTCACTACCACAAAGCAGTTTTGATAGATTGATGGTTGGTTTATTTCCTCCAAATAAATCAGACGTTAGTAGGCTGTCAATTGCATAACCAGTATTTCTTCTATGAATTGATTTTTTAGGAAATTCATTGTGTATTTCTAATTGATTTTCTGGATTAGAAAGTTCATCATAAATTGTTTTATAAATTGTTCCTTCTAATGTGTTTAATTCTGTTTTTTCAATGAACTCATTTGAATTAATATTTGAAAATTCAACTTCCGAAGCATCAGAAAGTAGTGTTTTTAAACTACTAATTTTATCTCTCGTGACTCCAAACTGAATAGATGTAGTTCCTGAGGAATTATTACCAACCATTCCGCCAATCATACAACGATTTGATGTTGAAGTGTTTGGTCCGAAAAATAAGCCAAAAGGTTTTAAGTAATGATTTAAATCATCTCGAATTATTCCTGGTTCAACAGTAATGGTTTGTTGCTCTTGGTCAAATGAAATAATTTTATTAAAATGTTTAGAAATATCTACAATGATCCCATCGCCAACACACTGACCTGCAAGAGAAGTTCCAGCAGCTCTTGGAATGAGCGTTGTATTGTTTTCTTTTGCAAAATGAATGATTGCTTGTAAATCTTGAATAGATTCAGGGATGGCAACTGCTAGCGGCTTTTTTCTATATACAGATGCGTCAGTTGCATACATACTTTTATGCAGTTCATCATAAAAAAGAGAGCCTTCTAAAGTTATCGATAATGATTTTAATTGTTGATGGGTTGGCATTGTATAAAGTTAATTAACTTTTTTAAATACAATTTTTTTATTGCTTCTATTTACTTTGCAAAAATAAAAAGGCGGGCAAATCAAAGTTGTTGTTATTCCTGCTGTAAATAAGGTGATATCTAATGTGTTTTTATTAGTGCTATCATTTGTGATGTCAATTTTATTCATACTAACTTCTTTGATCTCTTCAAACTCATTTTCTTAACAACGCTTTTTGAGAATTACAACACAAAATCATTATCGAAAAAACAAATAATATTATTTTCATAATTTATGACACTTGCTCACCATTTTTTATAGGTTGTTTTGAAACTTGTAGAAGTGAAACTTCATCTCCTTTTTGCACTCCCAATATAAGGCATTCACTTTTGAAACTCGCTATTTTCTTCGCTTCAAAATTAATAATAGCAGTTACCTGTTTGCCAACCAATTGATCTTTAGAATAGAGTTTTTTTATTTGAGCGCTAGATTTTTTAATTCCCAATTCTCCAAAATCAATTGTTAATTGAAAAGCAGGTTTATGTGCTTTCGGAAAATCATTTACTTCAATAATTGTCCCAATTCTAACATCTACTTTGGTAAAATCCTCAAAATTTATAGTTGGTTTTATGTTATTCATTAATTACAATAAATTCTGTTCTTCTGTTCTTCTGATGCTCTGATTCAGAACATTTAACACCATTAGAACATTTATTTTTTAGTCTAGTTTCACCATATCCACGTCCAAATATTCTACTTTCGTCAATTCCTTGAGAAATGATATAAGCGATAGAAGCACTTGCTCTTTCTTGTGATAACCTCATATTGTAGTCATCTGGAGCACGACTATCTGTATGAGAACTCAGTTCAACTTTAATTTCAGGATATCTCTTCATTATAGCAACAACCTTATTTAACTCTCTAGCAGCATCTTCTCTAACTTTAGATTCGTTTAAGTTAAAGTAAATAGGTTTTGTTTTTATCATAGTAATATTTCTATATGTAGTAAACTCATTACTTTCATCTATTTGTATGTCTAGATAATTTTCTTCATTTACTTTATCTGAAGTATTAAAACTCTTAGTTTTTGACTTATAGTTTTTAGCACTAGCAATTATTTTATAATCAACCTTGCAATCTAATTTTTGACTAAAATTGAAAAGACCACTGATTTTAGATTTTGTTTTTCCAATAAGTTTATTATTACTGAATAATGATAATTCAACATCAATAAGAGGAATATTTGTTGTTTTACTTCTCACAACTCCAGCAACTGTTTGTTCACAAATTAAAGGCTCTATATTTAAGGTTATATTTAGATTCTCTTCATCAGTACTTGAAGTTGTAAATGTTTTACTTGTTGTTGAATAAATAGCCTTTGTAGCATTTAAAATATAAGCAGTTTCACATTTAGTTTTAAAACTAAAAGCGCCATCTTCTTTGGTTACAAGGACATCTAATAATTTTCCTTCACTAAATAGTTCAACAGTTGTATTAGGAATAATTTGAATTCCTTTTTGATTCTTAACGACACCAGAGACTATCTGATCACAAACAATCGGATCTATTGTAAAAGAATAAATATCTGCATTTCCTTTTCCTTCTTTAGAAGATGAAAAATACCCAACACTCTTCTCAGGGCTAATTACGAAAGCAAAATCGTCATATTCACTATTTAATGGATCTATATTTTGAGGAGTAGTATATAATCCATTAGTAACTTGACTGCTAAAAATATCTAGAAAACCACCACCTCCATGACCATCAGATGAAAAGTAGAAAGTATTATTTGTACTTAAAAACGGAAATAATTCATTATACTTAGTATTTATTTTATCTCCTAAATTTATAGTTTCACCAAAGGTTCCATCATTATTAATAGCAACTTTGTAGATGTCATCTTTTCCAAATCCTCCATCCATATCAGAAACAAAATATAGTGTTTTCCCATTAGGACTTAATTCAGGATGTCTTACAGAATAATTTTTACTATTAAAAGAAACGGCTTCAATATTTGTTGCAATTCCAGCATCATCAATATTTGCCTTGTAAATGTTCAGGATATATTTTTTTAATGTATTCCGTTTAAATTGGTTTAAGTAATCGTCTTTAATATAATTGTTTAGCGTAAAATAAATAGTTTTTCCATCTGGAGTTAAAGTAATATCAGATTCATGATAAATATTGTATTTTTCTAATGAAAATTTACCTCCAAGAATTATTTGGCCATCATTTCCTATCAGGCCTTTGTAAAATTCTAAGTATTTCATTCTATTATTACTTCTATTTTCCCTGTCCATCTCTTTATCTTTCTTTGAAGAAGCAAAAAGGATCATGTCTGTTTTATAAAATGAAACACCAAACTCTGCAAGTTCTGTATTTATATCAAGGTTTTGAATATTGTTGAACCTTTCAGGGTCTTGAGCACTCAATTTTGTTGTAAAAATGAGTAGCAGTATTAGAAGTAAATTGTTTTTCACGTTAAATAAATTTAAACAATTATTTTTTTGAAGTTAATTTTTTTATTACCCAAGCTGGACCAATTAATAAGAATTGTAAATCTTTTAGAAACGAAGGTTTTTGACCTTCAATTTTATGTCCATAAAATTGTCCAATCCATGCAACTACAAAAATAACTAAAGAGGAGTAAAATAAAGGTAAATTTTGTCCTAAATAATAATTACCAACAATACATGATATTGAGAAGATTAGCATTTTAAAAAACATTGATATAGAAAGGCGCAAATAAAAGACAAGTAATATTGCTAATAAAATACTCGCCCAATTTTCTACAAGTGGATTATTCAAATTAAATATACTTGAAATAAAATGTGATGGAACACTCATGAATAGTCCAACAATACTAAAAAAAATTGCAGGAACACATATATAATGAATCTGTTGATTTGTTTCATTCTGATGGCTTACAGCATATTCATCAAACCACTGATTTAATGTTTTCATATATTTAATTTTATTGTTTTTTAACGGTCACATACCGTTCGCTATTAATCATTCCTGCGGATGATAAAATTTTAACATGCTCGTTCATATTTTGTATTTTTGAAGTTATAAACATACAAAATTATCCACAAAATGTCTAGAACTCCATCAAATATGATTCCTTTAGGTACAATTGCACCTGATTTTACATTATATGATACGGTTACCTCTAAAAAAATTTCATTGGAATATTTATACGGGATCAATGCTACCGTTATATTTTTTATATGCAATCATTGCCCATTCGTAATCCATGTAAACAATGAATTAGTTAAAATTGCTAATAAATATAGTTATAGAGGAATCTCATTTATTGGAATCTCTTCTAATGATGTTGTAAATTACCCTCAAGACTCTCCAGAATTGATGAAGGAGGTTGCTGAAGAACTAAAATATCCATTTCCATATTTATATGATGAAACTCAAGAAGTGGCTAAATTATATGCTGCCGCTTGTACACCCGATTTTTATGTTTTTGATGCTAATTTGAAATTAAATTATAGAGGACAATTAGATGATTCTAGACCTGGAAATGGTTTGGAAGTGAGCGGAAAAGATTTGCGTAATGCCTTAGAGTGTATTTTAAATAATGAGAAGAATACTAGCGTTCAAAAACCAAGTATTGGGTGCAATATAAAATGGAGGAAATAATCATAAAGTTAATTGCCAAAATGCAACATCGTACCATTGGTCAAATTTTCGACAAACTTCTTTAAAATGCGCCACTTTTTCGAAACCAAAATTTTCATAAAGTTTAGATGTAATTGTATTTATTTTCCCTTCAAATGATTCAATACTCAATGGTTCACAATCAAATGTTTTGGAAGTATTTTTGACATAATAATTATAGATATTTACAAGTTCTTTAGCGTCTTCTATTTTAGCATTTCGAATCATTTATTTCCATTTTTTTTGAATTAATAACTGATTGATGTGCTCATAATGATGCTCACAATGCCAAGCATAAATACCAATATTTTCTTTGAGTGTTACTTTTTCATTTCCATTTGGATGAATAAAATAGTTCTCTAAATCTACAGAGGTTAAACTTCTTAGTAGGTATACCCATTTTGCATGTAAAGCAGTTAAATTATTTAAGGATAATTTAATAGGCGCAGATTTACTATCAAACAATTCAGCCCAACGGTCTTCATGATATGCCTTTATTATAGGGTTATTCTCAGTCAAAGTCCATTTAAAACGTGTGTAACTATTATGATGACTATCAGATAAATGATGTATGACTTGACGAATTGTCCAGCCATCTTTAAGGTATGTAGTATCTAACTGTTCTTGTGAAAGAGATTGAACAAGTTTTGTTAGTTTTTTAGGATGCTGTTCAATAATAGAAATCCAATCTTTTATAATTGTTCCTGTAATTAGTTCTGGATTTTGTGGTTTTCCAATTGGATATTTTAAATTGCCTGACATTTATTTTTTTTCGTATTTTTTCACAAAATCTTTTGCTCTTCTGTTACCAGAATCTATTTCAATAGCGTTTTTATAATTTTCCACAGCGTTTATTGTATCACCGTTTTTAAAGTATGCTTCAGCAAGACTGTCATAAACATTATCACTCTCTGGATATAATACCGCGTTAATTTTAAAAATAGCAATTGCATCAGCATAGTTTTTTATTCTTAATTCTCTATAGCCTAATGAGTTGAAATTTGTTTCGGAAATATAAGTATTAGTAGAATCATTTTTTTTAATTGCTAAATAGCCTTCAAGAGCCTTGGCAAATTCTTTATTTTTTAAATAGACACTTGGAATTTCTTCAGTATCATTCAGTTTTCTATAATCAAAATTCACCTTTTCGTTTTTATCCTTTGGAATAAGACATATATATTGTTTTTGATCTTTTGGATTTGTTAAAAACTGTATTTTCTGATTCATTTCTTTGACAAAATATTTATTATCTCCAAGATGCATTGGAGTAATTCTTTCTGCACCACGCCATTTTATAAATAAATTTTCATCTTCAAAATACACCTCTATAGTTTCGTCTGGATTAAAAAGATATCTACCTGTTGTTTGGTTTATAAATTCTGGACTAACTGTTTTGCCAGAGCAACTAATTAAGAGAAAAGCGATTAAAACGAGAGTAAATTTTTTGAAATTCATTTTACAAATAATTTATATTAACAAAAGTACTAAAAGTTGGCATAAAAAAACGCCTCATATATATGAGACGTTTTAAATAAAATTTTGTTTCAAAAAAATATAAATTATTTTACATTTACTAATTCAACATCAAAAATTAATGGAGCATCTGGAGGAATAACGCTACCTGCTCCTTGACTTCCATAAGCCAATTCTGAAGGGATTACAAAGCGTGCTTTGTCTCCAACTTTTAATAATTGAATTCCTTCATCCCAACCAGAAATTACTTGTCCTAAGCCAACATTGAAATCAATAGGTTGTTTACGCTTATATGATGAATCGAATACAGTTCCGTCTAATAATTGACCTTTATAGTGAACAGAAACCATATCTCCTTTATTAGCTTGTTTTCCATTACCACTTTGTAATATTTTATAACGTAATCCGCTATTTGTTTTATCAAAACCAGCAGCTTCTTTATCTAGTATTTCATCTTGTGCTTTAATTGAATCAGCAATTCTTGCTTCTCTAGACCCTTCAAAAGATCTAAATGCTTCAATTGCATTAAATTTTTCGGCAGCATCACCAACTCTTACTATTTCTATAGAATCTAAAGTGTCTCCTTGTGAAACTAGATCAACAATTTCTTGTCCTTCAACAACATTTCCAAAAACAGTATGCTTGTTATCTAACCAATCTGTTGGTACATGTGTAATAAAAAACTGACTTCCATTTGTTGCTGGTCCAGAATTAGCCATAGATAAGATTCCTGGTCTATCATGTTTTAAATCTGGATGAAATTCATCATCAAAACTATATCCAGGATTTCCAGTTCCTGTTCCTTGAGGACAACCTCCTTGAACCATAAAATCTGGAATAACTCTGTGAAATTTCAAACCGTTATAATATGGTGTTCCTTGAGGCTTTACTTCATTTTCTAGGTTTCCTTCTGCAAGTGCAACAAAGTTTCCAACCGTTCCTGGAGCTTTTTCAAACTCTAAATTTACTAAAATTTCACCTTTTGTAGTGTTAAATTTAGCGTAGATTCCGTTATTCATTTTCTATCTTTTTTATTGAGTGTGCAAAGATAGTATTTTGATGTACATCAAAAAATTAATGTGTGATATAATAATAGAATTTACCAAACACTAAACCTAATTGATAAATAGATGTTATTGTGAAAATAAATAAGCCAGTATATATAAGTAATTTCTGATCTTTACTTAAGTCTTTAATTTGAGAATTTAATTTGCCAGTTGTTATTTTCATGTTAGTCAATTTATTATTTATCTAATTGCTCCAACTCTTTATAGTTTCTCTTTAACCTTCTTAATAATATACCATAGATGATTCTATAAATAAGAAGTATAAGTCCTATAAATAACAACATGAATACTATAAGAATGATTAGTAAAGTAGAATCAGGAAATTCTTCGGGTATTCTCCCTTGAAGTTTATATGCAGCCGTATTCTCAGAACTAGAAAATATTTTATCAATGAACATTGCTGATGATAAAGCCATGAAGCCTAGGTTAAAGTATATGTAATATTTTACGGTTTTTCTAGTATTTAAGATACTCTTCATTAGTGTTTTAGCATCAGTATTTACATTTATTTTTTTATAATTTTTATAAAATAAATAAATAAATATAATCATAATCAAATATGAAATGATGCCAACAATTAATAGCATATTCTTCATCCCCATTTGAACATAAAAATCCAGATACTTGTCTTTTTCAATTAGTAAGTTTAAAACAATAATAACTGAAAATTCAACAATGCTTATATAAAATATCCATTTTACATAAGATGCTGATTTTGAATGGAGCATCTTATAAATATCATTAGTTGATACTTTATGTTTAGTATAGTCTTGGGTTTTCCAAGCACCTTTTAATTTATCTAATTCATCCATAATTACGGATTTAATATTGTTTTTAGTTTTCCTTTAATTCTATTCACTTTTACGCGCGCATTTACTTCAGTTATACCCATCGTTTCTGCAATTTCTTTATAAGGTTTATCTTCTAGATATAATAAAATTAATGCCTTTTCAATATCACTTAATTGATGAATGGCTTTATATAAAAGCTTCATTTGATCATCTAATTCACTATCGTATTCTTTAGATTCAAGTTTGTAATGAAAATCTGAAATATCATTCGTTTGAATTTGTCTCTTAGACTTTCTATACAGTGTTATAGCAGTATTTAAAGCAACTCGATACATCCAAGTACTAAACTTAGCATCACCACGAAACTTAGGG
>CAWVTS010000028.1:0-17831 GCA_963933045.1 uncultured Lutibacter sp.
CTACTAGAAAGTGAAGGAGTAAAAATTGTTGAAAATCAAATTCAAAATTTTGACTCCCTTTTTTGGGATCCAACAAAAGAATTACTCTAATAATTTATTGTTTTTAAATAATTATCCGCTATCATATAATATCCATCTAAAACTGTATCTTTGTTGTTTAGAATCATTATAATTTAGATTTGTGAACATCCTCAAAAAAGATATATTAGACGCTTTAGAAAGCATTACCGCTCCAGGAGAAGGTAAAAATTTAATTGAAAGTAATTCAGTTAAAAACATTGTGATTTTCGACAAAGAAGTTGTTCTTGATGTTGAGATTAGCAATCCTTCTTTACAAGCAAAAAAACGTGTAGAAGTTGATATCATGAAAATAATTCATGAAAAAGTACACCCAAAAGCTGACATTAAAGTAAATGTAAAAGTAGTAGCAAATACTGAAAAGCCAACAAACGAAATTAAAGGGAAGGAAATTCCTGGAATCAAAAATATTATTGCCGTAGCTTCTGGAAAAGGTGGTGTTGGAAAGTCTACAATCACTTCTAATATCGCAGTTTCATTAGCCAAAATGGGATTTAGTGTTGGAATTTTAGATGCCGATGTTTATGGCCCATCAACTCCTTTAATGTTTAATGTAGCCAACGAAAAACCTTTATCTGTTACTGTAGATGGAAGATCAAAAATGAAACCTGTAGAAAGTTATGGTGTTAAAATTTTGTCGCTTGGCTTTTTTACACAACCTGATCAAGCCGTAATTTGGAGAGGACCAATGGCATCAAAAGCATTAAAGCAAATGATTTTTGACGCAGCTTGGGGAGAATTAGATTTCATGATTGTTGATTTACCTCCTGGAACTGGTGATGTGCATTTATCAATTGTACAAGCATTGCCAATTACTGGCGCTGTAATTGTGAGTACTCCTCAAAAAATTGCTTTAGCAGACGCAAAAAAGGGTGTTGCAATGTTTAAACAACCAAATATCAATGTTCCTGTTTTGGGTATTGTTGAAAATATGAGTTACTTTACACCTCCTGAGTTACCAAAAAATAAATACTATATCTTTGGACAGGATGGCGCGAAAAATTTAGCCAAAGATATTGATACTGTTTTCTTAGGAGAAGTGCCGTTAATTCAAAGTATAAGGGAATCTGGAGATTTTGGAACACCTGCAGCTTTGCAAGAAGGAACTGAAATAGAAAATACATTTATCGATATTACCAAAAATGTAGTTTCTGAATTAGTTAAAAGAAATAAAAATTTACCTCCAACAGAGGTTGTTAGAATTACAACAATGAGTGGATGTAGTGCCGTAAAAAAATAAAAACATGTTAATACAAGAATTAGAAAAAAATGTTGAAAAAGCATTAGAGGAAATTAGACCTTTTTTGATGGCTGATGGCGGAAATATTTCTCTTGTAAGTATTGATAATAATATTGTTAAAGTTAAATTAGAGGGTGCTTGTATCAGCTGTTCTGTTAATCAAATGACTTTGACAAACGGTGTTGAAGCAACAATTAAACGTTATGCGCCTCAAATTAAAAAAGTAATTGAAGTAAACCAAGAACTTACACGTTAACTCTTTTACATGACAAAATTCCTTATATTTGTTTCATTATGAAAACACCATGGACGGAATTACTACTACTTTTAAAGTTTCTAATTATTAGAAACCCTGAATAGTTTCTGCTTTTAGTTAAAAGAAACGGTAAAAACTATTTATAAACTTAAAATCACATTATATGCCTAGATATCATAAATTAGGTAATATTCCACCTAAGAGACACACAATCTTTAAAAATTCAAAAGGAGAATTTTATTACGAAGAATTATTTGGAACTATCGGTTTCGACGGAATGTCTTCATTATTATACCATACACAAAGACCTACACAGGTAAAAGATATTTTAAAATCTTATGACGTAGCGCCTAAAATTGCAGTTGAAAAAAACATGAAAGCATTAAGCCTAAAAGGTTTTAATGTTACCCCAACAGATGATTTTCTAAAAAGTAGAAAAATTATTTTAGCAAACAGCGATTGTTACATTGCATTAGCTGCTCCAAAAAAATCATTAAGAGATTATTTCTACAAAAATACTGATTCTGATGAAGTCCTTTTTATCCATAAAGGAACTGGAAAATTAAGGACATTCTTAGGAAATATTGATTTTGAATATGGAGATTATTTAGTTATTCCTCGTGGAATGATATATCAAATCGATTTTGACACTGAAGACAATAGACTCTTTATTGTTGAATCAAAAAGTCCTATTTACACACCAAAACGCTATCGTAATTGGTTTGGTCAGCATTTAGAACATTCGCCTTTTTGTGAACGAGATATGCATGGTCCAAGTGAATTAGAGACATATGATGAAAAAGGAGATTTTATATTAAAAGTAAAAAAACAAGACACCATTCATGAATATCTATATGCTGCACACCCATTTAGTGTTGTGGGTTGGGATGGATATAATTATCCATATAAACTTTCAATTCATGATTTTGAACCAATAACTGGTAGAATACATCAACCGCCACCAGTTCATCAAACTTTTGAAACTAATGCATTTGTAATATGCTCTTTTGTACCAAGATTATATGATTATCATCCTGATTCAATACCAGCACCTTACAACCATAGTAATATTGATTCGGATGAAGTGCTATACTATGTAGATGGAGATTTTATGAGTAGAAATAATATTGGAGTTGGGCAAGTCACACTTCATCCTGCAGGAATTCCTCACGGCCCACATCCAGGAGCAATGGAACGTAGTATTGGTAAAACTGAAACTGCAGAATTAGCAGTAATGGTTGATACGTTTAAACCTTTAATGATTACAGAAGAGGCATTGAAAATAGACACTGGAGATTATCATCAATCTTGGTTAGACGAAAATCACTAAAAAAATCAATCATGGCAGCAGAAATAAAAAAATTAGAAAACTTACAAAATACAACATACGGATTAGAGAAATTGTTTGAAGAAGCAGAAGATTTTTTACCGCTTTTAGGAACAGATTATGTAGAATTATATGTTGGAAATGCAAAACAATCAGCACACTTTTATAAAACGGCTTTTGGGTTTCAATCACATGCATTTGCAGGATTGGAAACTGGAATGAAAGACAGGGTTTCATATGTATTAAAGCAAGATAAAATACGTCTAGTACTAACAACACCTTTAGATGAAAACGGCCCAATAAATGAACACCTCAATAAACATGGAGATGGTGTTAAGGTTATGGCACTTTGGGTTGAAGATGCTAAAAGCGCATGGGAAGAGACCACAAAAAGAGGAGCCAAATCATTTATGGAACCAACTGTTGAAAAAGATCAATTTGGTGAAGTTATTCGTTCTGGAATTCATACGTATGGTGAAACTGTTCATATTTTTGTGGAGCGCAAAAACTATAAAGGAGTTTTTTTACCAGGATATCAAAGATGGGAATCTCATTACAATCCAGAACCTGTTGGCTTACGATTTGTAGACCATATGGTAGGAAACGTAGGTTGGGGAGAAATGAAAGAATGGTGTGAATTTTATGCAAAAACTATGGGATTTGCACAAATTATTTCTTTTACTGATGATGATATTTCTACAGATTTCACGGCATTAATGTCTAAAGTTATGTCAAATGGAAATGGAAGAATTAAATTTCCAATAAATGAACCTGCAAAAGGAAAGAAAAAATCTCAAATTGAAGAGTATCTTGACTTTTATAAAGGGGCAGGAGTTCAACATATTGCAGTAGCAACAGACGATATTGTAAAAACTGTATCTGCAATGAGAGATCGAGGCGTTGAATTTTTATATGTTCCTGATGAGTATTATGATGATTTATTGGAGCGTGTAGGTCAAATAGATGAAGACGTTGAAGTGCTAAAAGAACATGGCATTTTAATTGATCGCGATGACGAAGGTTATTTACTTCAGTTATTTACAAAACCAGTTGTTGATAGACCAACAATGTTTTTTGAAGTAATACAACGTAAAGGAGCACAATCTTTTGGAGTAGGAAACTTCAAAGCATTGTTTGAAGCTATTGAAAGAGAACAGGGAAATAGAGGAACACTTTAATAGTTATCTATATCAATTAGAATTGAACTTTCAAAAAGAATATATCAATATTAAATCGCCTTTTTCTTAAACCTTTCTTCTTTTCAAAAAGAAAAAAAGATGTTTAATTATTAAAGTATAAAAAATGACAAAAGACAAACTTCTTCAACAAATTGAAGAAAAATATAAAAAGCTTGGTGTGCCATTAAATACCATGTTAGAAGGGCTGCTTTGGAGTACTCCAACAACCTATTGGGATTATATCCAAACGGATGCGCTTCTAGGGCTTCAAATCCCGAGAACAACTGAAAAAGATGAAATGATTTTTATCATGTATCATCAAGTAAATGAATTATTATTCAAAATGATTCTTTGGGAGATTGAACAAGTTGCTCAATCCAAAGAAATAACTGCAGAGAAATTCAGTATGCACCTTACCAGAATAAGTAGATATTTTGATATGTTGTCAAATTCATTTAGTGTAATGCAAGACGGTATGGAAGTTGAGCAGTATCTTAAATTTAGAAATACGTTGGCACCAGCAAGTGGCTTTCAAAGTGCTCAATATAGAAAAATTGAGTTTGCGTCTACTGAGTTGATTAACTTAATTGATGCTAGATTTAGAGATACTATTGACAGAGAAACCCCCTTTAAAAACGCTTTTGAACACTTATATTGGCAAGCTGCAGGTAAAAATTATGAAACTGGAAAAAAATCAGCACTTTTAAATTTATTTGAAAATAAATATATGGCTGATTTTATTGATTTTATGGAAGATTATAATGAAATAAATCTTGCTAAAAAATTTAAGCAGCTCCCTAAAGAAACCCAAGAGAATATTGACCTTATAAACGCTATGCGTCATTATGATCATACCGTTAACGTGAAATGGGTCATGGCCCATTATAATGCTGCCAACAAGTATTTAGGTGATGGTGACATTAAGGCTACTGGAGGAAGTCATTGGCAAAAATATATGCACCCAAGATATCAAAGACGTATTTTCTTTCCAAATTTATGGAGTGAGGATGAACTAAAAAACTGGGGAATTGATAATCTTGAAAGTTGTAAAATTTTATCAAACTAAATAAACTAATATAATTTTTAGAAAAGCTTAACGTTTTATCGTTAGGCTTTTTTTATTTTTGGAATGATAATTGTAATTTCTTGAATAAAGTTAAAACAAATCAATTAGAGTAGTTATGAAAAAAATAGTATTAAGCATATTCTTCCTATACATATCCTCTCTTTCTTTTGCCCAAGAGAAAGGACAAGTTTTTAAAGATGGTGAGTGGTTAAAATACCGTATGCACTATGGTATAATTAATGCAGGATACGCAACCGTTGATATAGAGGCTATTACTAAAAATAAAAAAGAAGCTTATCATATTGTTGCAAAGGGTTGGACCACTGGAATAACTGGTTGGTTTTTTAAAGTTAATGATGATTATCAGACGTGGCTTTATAAAGACACTATGAAACCTTATCACTTTAGAAGGAGAGTTGACGAAGGTGGTCATATTATTTCACGAGATGTATATTTTGATCATGAAACAAAAAAAGCATTAGTTAAAGATCATAGGAAAAATATTGAAAAAACTGTCTCTATAAACAATGTTCAAGATATGATTTCTGCTTTTTATTATCTAAGAAATCAGGATATAAGTAATTTAAAGGTTGGAGATGAACTTAATCTAAATATGTTTTTTGATTATGAAACTTTTGGATTTAAAATGCGCTATTTAGGAGTGGAAACCATTAAAACTAAGTTTGGGAAAATTAAATGTTTAAAATTTAGGCCCTTAGTCCAATCTGGAAGAGTTTTTAAAGCTGAAGAAAGTTTAGCTATTTGGATTTCTGCAGATAAAAATAAAATTCCTATAAGAATACAAGCGGATTTGTCAGTTGGTTCTTTAAAAGCCGATTTAGACCAATTCAAAGGATTAGCAAATCCTTTTAACATCATTTTTGATAATTAAATTGTACTTTTGAGCATTATTTTATACGAACCCTAAAACTTATCCTTTGAAAAAATATTTTGCGCTTCTATTTTGTGCATCACTATTTGTAACTTGTAAAAAAGATACTGTTTCAGCGACTATTGATCTTACTCAACTTCAAAAAAAAGTACCAAAATATGAATTTGGCTATAATTTAAATGATTATAGAGTGATACGTGATACCGTTATTAAAGGTGAAAGTTTTGGCGTGATTTTAGATAGAAACCATGTTAATTATCCAATAATCAACAAAATAGCAGTCACAATTAAAGACACATTTGATGTAAGGCGTTTAAGAGCCGGAAAGTCTTATACGCTACTTACAAAAAAGGATTCTACAGAGCAAGCACAAGTCTTTATCTATCAGCATAATAAAATAGAGCATACAATTATAGACTTTACCGATTCTATAATTGCAAAAAAAGAAAGAAAACCGGTAAAACTTGTTGAAAAGACTGCCTCCGGAATTATTACTAGTTCACTTTCTGAAACACTAGATTCTCAAGGTTTAAGCGCCGTTATTTCTAATGAATTATCAACTATATACGCTTGGACAATTGATTTTTTTAGGCTTCAAAAAAACGATAGATTTAAAATTGTTTATGAAGAACGATTTATAGACGATTCTATCTCTGCTGGAATAAGTCAGATAAAAGCTGCGTATTTTGAACATGGAAATAAACCTATTTATGCCTTTAAGTTTATTGCTGATTCTACAAGAATGATTGAAGATTATTATGATGAAGAGTGTAATGTATTAAGACGTGAATTTTTAAAAGCGCCCTTAAAATTTAATTATCGTATTTCTTCTAGATACAACCTTAAAAGACGTATTGCTTACTACGGAAATAAGATTAGGCCTCATAAAGGGACTGATTTTGCTTCACCTACTGGAACACCTATTATTGCAACTGCCAATGGAACCGTTACTGAATCTCGAAGAAAAGGCGGAAATGGAAAGTATGTGAAAATTAGACATAACGCAACCTATAGCACTCAATATTTACACATGAGTAAACAAGCTGTAAAAAAAGGCGCTGTTGTGAAACAAGGAGATATTATTGGCTATGTTGGTATGACTGGAAATACTGGAGGTCCACATGTTTGTTATCGTTTTTGGAAAAACGGAAAGCAAGTTGACCCACTTAAACAAAAACTACCTGCCGCTAAACCAATGAAAGAAGAAATAAAGCCTGTTTATTTAAATTCTATTACTGAAATGAAATCTAAAATAGACGCTATTGGTTTTGATGATTATTCTTCCGAAATTATGAGTTCAACAAATTAAAATATTTATGGCTTTAAAAAGTATAAACCCAACAAAAACTGATGCTTGGAAAGAATTAGAAAAGCACTTTGAGGAAATAAAAAATATTCATTTAAAAACTTTCTCTAAAGAAAATCCAAATAGAGAAGAAAACTTTTCGATAAATTTTAATGATTTTTATATTGATTTTTCTAAAAATAGAATAAATCAAAAAACCATGGATCATTTAATAGAACTAGCAAATCAAATTGATTTAAAAGATGCTATTACAAAATATTTTGATGGAGAAGAAATCAATGAAACAGAAAAAAGAGCTGTTTTACATACTGCCTTAAGAACACAAAAAAATAATCCAATACTTGTAAACAACCACAATGTATTACCAGAAATAAAACAATCACTCTCTAAGATTGAAGATTTTAGTAGTCAGGTAATATCAGGTAGTTGGAAAGGCTATACAAATAAAAAAATTACTGATGTTGTAAATATTGGTATTGGCGGTTCGGATCTTGGTCCAAGTATGGTTGTTGATGGTCTTAAATATTATAAAAATCATTTAAATGTACATTTTGTATCAAACATAGATGGAGACCATGTTCACGAGACTCTTAAAAAGTTAAATCCTGAAACAACCCTTTTTGTAATTGTTTCCAAAACTTTTACAACACAAGAAACTCTAACTAATGCTACAACTATAAGAAAGTGGTTTTTAAATTCTGCTAATGAAAATGCAGTTAAAAAACATTTTGTTGCCGTATCAACCAATTTAACAGCAGTTACCAATTTCGGAATAGAAGAGTCAAATATTTTTCCAATGTGGAATTGGGTTGGAGGACGATTTTCATTGTGGAGTACTGTTGGATTATCTATAAGTTTAGCCGTCGGGTTTAAAAACTTTAACGATTTATTGATTGGTGCTTCTGAAATGGATGAACATTTTAAGAACACCCCTTTTGAAAAAAATATCCCTGTAGTTTTAAGTCTTATTGGAATTTGGTACACTAATTTTTTTAAATCTGAAACTGAAGTTATATTACCTTATTCTCAATACTTAAATCAACTTTCGGCTTATTTACAACAAGCTATTATGGAAAGTAATGGAAAATCCGTAGATAGAAATGGAGATAATATTGACTATCAAACTGGAAATGTAATTTGGGGAAGTGCAGGAACAAATTCGCAGCATGCATATATGCAACTTATACATCAGGGAACAAAATTAATTCCAGCAGACTTTATAGGTTTTGAAAGTTCACTTTATGGTGAAAAAGAACATCATGATAAATTGATGGCTAATTTTTATGGTCAAATTCAAGCGCTTGCTAATGGTAAGACTAGAGAAGAAGTATATTTAGATTTGAAATTTCAAGATAAAATGGATGAGATTGAAACATTAGCTCCATTTAAAATATTTGAAGGAAACAAACCTACTAATACAATACTAATCAAGAAATTAACTCCAAAAAACTTAGGGAGTTTACTTGCTCTTTATGAGCATAAAATATTTGTTCAGGGCATTATTTGGAATATTTACAGTTTTGATCAGTTTGGTGTTGAATTGGGTAAAGAATTAGCGCATAAAATTTACTCTGAAAAATAATTTAATATTATTTTTACATTGAGTTAACAGTATACTTGCAGACGCTTTTCAATAATTTTAAGCGACTATTTGATTTTCAACAATTACTTTAAGTTATTGTTAAATATTGAATTCACAATTTTTTGTTAATATTTTATTAAAAGACTCATAAAAATTTTGCATATTTGCATTAACTATTAAAAAACACTTACTTTAAGATGAAAAAAATTACTCAATTTTTACTAGTGACGTTGTTCATTGCAACATCTACTATGTATGGTCAAACAGTTACCGGTACAGTATTGGACAGTTCTAATGATCCACTGCCAGGAGCCGATGTTATTCTAGTTGGTACCACTAAAGGCGCTTCTACTGACTTTAACGGAAACTTTTCGTTAGATGTAAATGAAGGAACCGTTACGGTAAAGGTATCTTTTATTGGATATGCTAATAAAAATATTGAATTTACTGTTGCAGAAGGAGCAACAATAAGTTTAGGAAACATTCAATTAGAAGTTTCACAAGAAGCTCTTGATGAGATTGTTATTGTTGGTTCTGGTCTTGTTGATTTAGCCAACTCTAGAAGAACTCCTATTGCAGTGTCTACAATTCCTGTTACAGAGATTAGAGACAAAATTGGAACTGGAGATATTACAACAACACTTGTAAACACACCTTCTATTTATGTTGCAGGTCAATCTGGTTATGGAGATTCAAGAATTTCTGTTCGTGGATTCGATCAAACAAACACAGCATTCTTATTAAATGGTCAACCTATTAATGGAATGGAAGATGGTAAAATGTACTGGTCTAACTGGTCTGGATTATCTGATATTGCTAGTGCCGTTCAAATTCAAAGAGGACTAGGTTCTTCTAAATTGGCTATTTCTTCTGTTGGAGGAACAGTTAACTTTGTTATGAACTCTACTGCTAAGAAAGAAGGAGGAATGTTCAATGTTGGTGTTGCAAATGACGGCTACATGAAAACAACTATTGGTTATGACACTGGAGTAAATGAAAAAGGGTGGGGAGCGTCTGTGATGCTTTCTCATTGGCAAGGAAATGGTTACTTTGAAGGTAACTTTGGAAAAGGTCAAACTTATTTTATCTCATTTGGTTATAAAGCAAATGAGAAGCACAACTTTAACTTCTTAATTACTGGTGCTCCTCAATATCATGATAATGCATTTTCTGAAGATATTTCTACTTACTTAAAGTATGGTAGAAAATATAACGGTCAGTGGGGAACTTATAATGGTGAGTACATGACTCAAAGAAGAAATTTTTACCATAAGCCAGTTGCTAACTTAAACTGGGATTATAAAGTTAATGAAACTACAAACTTATCTACCGTATTATATGGATCATGGGGACGTGGTGGTGGAACTGGTGGACGTGGACGTACATTAAGAACTGGTGGTGATGACGGAAGAAAACAGATTGATTTCGATGCTATATATGATTTCAACTTAAATACTCCAACAGGATCTGGTGGTAACTACGCTGCAGAAGGTGGATATGTAACTAGAGCTTCTATGAACTTACATAGTTGGTTTGGTGCTGTATCAAACCTTAAAAAACAATTAAGTGATAACCTAACATTTAATGCTGGTGTTGATTTAAGAACGTATTACGGAAAACACTTTAGAGTTGTTGAAAACTTCCATGGTTTAAATTCATGGCAAGAAAACATTCGTCTTAGAGATCAAAATGACAACCATCAAACTTTTGGGTCATTTGGAACTTACAAGAATGTAATCACAACAAGAGATATGTCTGCAAATCCTTGGACTGCTACTTTCGCAGATTTTGAGGATAATGAAAAAATTGCTTATAATAATGAAGAGCGTATTTCTTACGCTGGATTATTTACACAATTAGAATATGCTAATGATAAAATGTCAGCTTTCTTCCAAGGAGCTCTTTCTAATCAATGGAATCAAAGATTTGATTTGTATCAATATGCTGACCAGTCATTAATCGATGGTACTTCATCTCAAGGTACTGGTGCACTTCCATCTAATATTACTGCTGGAACTGATTCTGAAAAAGTATCTGAATTTGGATTTAACGTAAAAGGTGGTGCTAGTTATACTATAGATGATGAAAATCAAGTGTATGGTAATGCTGGGTACTACTCACGTCAACCATACCAAGACAATATTTGGAGTGCATTTAATAACTTAAGAAATGAATTTTCTGAAAACGAAAAGATTTTAGGATTAGAACTTGGTTATGCTTTCACTGGAGAGTTTGTTACTGCAAATTTAGATTTATATAGAACTTCTTGGAAAGATAGAGTTACTAGTTCTTCTAGAATTGTAGATGGTCTTCTTCAAAATACATTAGGATTTGGTGTTGAACAATTACATCAAGGTATAGAACTTAGTATAAAAGCAAAAGCAACACCTCAATTAAAATTAAACGGATTTATTTCTATTGGTGATTGGGAATACAAAGGTAGCGCGGTAACACGTGTTCAAGATGAAGATCAAAACCAAATATCGGAAGATCTAGTTGATGTTGATGGAGGTAAAGTTGGAGATGCTGCACAATTTACTGCAGGTCTTGGAGCTAAATATACAATTGTTGAGAATTTATCAGCAGATATGGATTTTAGATTCTATGATAACTTATATTCTAATGTTGGTGCTGTAAAAGAAAACTTAAAGTTACCTTCTTATGGTATTGCTGATATGGGAGTTTCTTTTAAATTACCTTTAGAAGATGGAAAATCAATTAGCTTAAGAGCAAATGTAAATAATGTTTTTAATAATATTTATATTGCTGAATTGCGTACTGCAATTGAAGCTAATCCTGGAGATGTAACTTATAACGGACTTAATGTTGATAATAATGGTTACTTCGGTAGAGGTAGAACATGGAACTTTGGTCTTAGATATAAATTCTAATCACTTAGAATTAAATAATAATATTAAAACCGCTCAAATTGAGCGGTTTTTTTTTACACAAAATTTGTACATTTACTATTAATTAAAACTAACTATATTATGATGAAAACTATCCATTCCTATTGGGCTTATTTTGCTTTAGTAATTCTTGTTATTGCTTGTATAAACGCAATTATTGGCTATACGTCTAAAAAAGAGTTTAAAGAAAAAGATTTAAGAATCTCATTATTCACACTCATAGTGATGCATATACAGCTACTTATAGGTCTTGGCTGGTACTTTATGTCTCCATGGTACAAATCCATGAAAGAAGTCGGTATAGATTCTTCTAATCGTTTAATGGCTGTTGAACACCCTATACTAATGATACTTGCTATTGTTCTTGTTACAATTGGTTGGTCTAAACACAAAAAGAAAGCGACCGATGTTGCAAAATTTAAAACTATCGCGTTATTTTATAGTATTGCTCTTTTATTAGTTTTATCTAGAATTCCATGGACACAATGGTTTAGTTAATTGTTTTGATTAAAAAAATAATTTCATATCCGTTATCAATAATTTATTACTTAATTTTTGGGCTTTGCCTTTTAATTTTTCATCCTATACAATGGTTAGCATTAAAACTAGGAGGTTACAATCCTCATAGGAAAACAGTAGCGCTATTGAATTTATGTCTTACAAGATGTATACTTATTTTAGGAGGTAAAATCACAATTAATAATTTCCATAAAATACCTGAAAATGCACCTTTGATATTCGTATCTAATCATCAAAGTATGAATGATATTCCTCCTATTATTTGGTTTATGAGAAAATATCACCCAAAATTTATATCAAAAAAAGAATTAGGTTCTGGAATACCAAGTGTATCTTATAACTTAAGAAATGGTGGAAGTGTTTTGATTGATAGAAAAGCCAAAAAACAATCTTTAACTGCTATAATTAATTTCGCTAAATATGTTGAAGAAAACAACTACGCTGCTGTAATTTTTCCAGAAGGAACTAGAAGTAGAAATGGTGTTCCAAAACGTTTTTCTGAAAATGGGTTGAAAATGCTTGTGAAATATATGCCTTCGGCTTATTTAATTCCAATTTCAATTAACAATTCTTGGAAATTTTTAAAACATGGTGGATTTCCATTAGACTTAGGTGTTCATTTAAAATTTGATCTTCACAAACCAATTGAAGTGAAATCAATGAATTTTTCAGATTTGTTTGAAAAAACCGAGAAGACTATTAAAAATGGTGTAGCTTTGTATACCTTAAAACAATAACTTATGTCACTACATAACATCCGATTAGAAGTAATGCAAACTCTCGAAAAGAACATCGAAATGTTTGTAGATAAATTTCTAATAACTCCAGAGAAAATTTGGCAACCAACAGATTTTTTACCTAATTCTCAGAGTGATAGTTTTATTGAAGAAGTAAAAGAAATTCAAGAACTTTCTAAAGAGTTAGATGATGACTTTTGGGTAAGTTTAGTTGGTGACACTATTACCGAAGAAGCTTTGCCAACTTATGAATCTTGGCTACTTGATGTCGAAGGCATATCACAGCATAGTAATAGTGGTGGTGATAATGGTTGGGCAAAATGGATTAGAGCCTGGACAAGTGAAGAGAATAGACATGGTGATGTTTTAAACAAGTATCTATACCTTTCAGGAAGAGTTAATATGCGTGAAGTAGAAATAACAACTCAACATTTAATTACTGATGGCTTTGATATTGGTACTGCAAGAGATCCTTATAAAAACTTTGTGTATACTAGTTTTCAAGAATTAGCAACATACGTTTCTCATAATAATGTTGCAAAAATGGCTCGCAAAAGAGGTCATAAATTATTGGCTAAAATGTCTAAAATTATTGCTGGTGACGAAATGCGTCATCATTTAGCATATACTGAGTTTGTTAAACAAATTTTCAAACATGATCCTAGTCAAATGATGTTGGCTTTTCAACATATGATGAAGCATAAAATTGTAATGCCTGCCTTGAACCTAAGACAATCAGGAGGGAAAATAGGAGATACTTTTGATCAATTTTCAATAGTTGCTCAGAGAGCAGGTGTATATACTGGTTTTGATTATGTAGATATACTTAGAAAATTAAATGCTGCTTGGGAAATAGATAAAATTACTGGCTTAACTGATGAAGCTCAAAAAGCTCGTGATTATTTGATGAAATTACCCGATAGAATGTATCGAGTTACTGAACGTATAGTGATTCCTGATACTAAGTTTGATTTTAAATGGATGAATCCAGCATAAATCATTAAGATATAAATTAACAAAGACTCATTATTCTACATAAAATGAGTCTTTGTCATTTAAAAAACGAAATCTATTTCTGTTTTCACGCAACATATTCTTATTCAAAGTAACTTCTAAAACGGCTTCGCCCTCAATACTAGTAGATGTCATTTCTTCACCTAGCATATCTATGGCTTGCGAATGACCAATATATTCTAAATTATTCCCATCTACTCCTACTCTATTAACTCCAATAGTATAACACATGTTTTCTATCGCACGTGCTTTTAATAAAGTGTCCCAAGCAGAAATTCTAGGTTTTGGCCAATTGGCTATGAAAATCAAAATATCATATTCATCACTATTTCTAGACCAAACAGGAAAGCGTAAATCATAACATATCATGGGACAAATTTTCCATCCTTTGTATTCTACAGTCAATCTTTCGTTTCCTGATGAATATACTTTATCTTCTCCACCATACGTAAATAGGTGTCGTTTATCATATGTGTGAATCTCTCCATTTGGGTAAACGAAAATGAGGCGATTATAGTAATTATCACCCTCTTTTATGATCAAACTACCAACGACTGCAAGTTGCCTTTTTAAAGCTGTTTTTTGCATCCAAGAAATAGAAACTCCATCCATAGTTTCAAACAAGCTTGTTGGATTCATAGAAAACCCTGTTGAAAACATTTCAGGAAGAACGACTAGATCAATATCAGAAGAAATGCTCTCAATTTTCTTATCGAAATAATTGAGATTTCCTTGGGTATTCTCCCACAACAAATTTGCTTGTATAAGTGCTATATTAAGTATGTCTTTCATATTGAAATTTAATTGACTCTATTTAGTTTTAAATAAATCAAATGTATTTACCGAATATACACCTATAATTACTAACCAAGATAAAAACGTCATTCCAAAAATGATCCAATTTGACTCGTTATAACTTATAAAAAATGTAAAGATTAGAGAAAAAACGGCTAATGCTATAAATTTATAAAGCCCTTTAATATCTTCATTTCGCTTTTCTTCAACTCTCAATTGCTCTTCTTCTTCTTTTTTGTTTAAACTACTCAAGTTAATTTCAAATACCGATGCTAGTGATTTTAATGTTTCAAAATCTGCATTTTGTCCACTCTCAATTCTTTGAATAGTTCTAGTGCTTAAGCCACTCATTTCTGCTAACTGTTCCTGTGACCAATGACGCTCTAATCTTAGTTTTTTAATGTCTGCTAATGTAATCGTACTTCTTTCCATTTCTATATGTTTTTATTATGGCACAAAGATATCTACAGTTTTCTATTTTTATAACGACACCTTAATTTCATAAACACGACAGCAATACGACAGTCACATTTATCATTGTTATATTATTAATAATCAGATGATTAAATATTTATATTTTGCATATTATTTCTGCTGCTCTTTTTAAGGTTTCATTTTTTTTAGCAAAACAAAATCGTAAGATACTATCATCTTGACCATTCGAATTAAAAACCGACAGCGGAATTGATGCAATTTTATGCTCTAAAATTAACCTTTTTGAAAAATCAACATCTTTTTCATTTGTAATCACTGTATAATCCAATCCTTGAAAATAGGTTCCTTGAGATGGCGTAAATTTAAATCGAGAACCTTGAATAAAACCTAAAAAAAGATCTCTTTTCTCTTGGTAGAAATCAGACAATTCTAGATAATGACTTGGTTTTTTTAAATAATCTGCAACTGCCTTTTGCATTGGATGATTGACACAAAACACATTGAATTGATGCACTTTTTTAAACTCATCCATCAATACTTTAGGCGCACAACAATACCCAACTTTCCATCCAGTAACATGAAATGTTTTCCCAAATGATGCAACTATAAAACTCCGTGATTTTAAGTCTGAAAATAAACATGCACTTTGATGCTTTTGGCCATCAAAAATAATGTGCTCATAAACTTCATCACTTAACACAATTATGTTGGTGTTTTTTGTCAACTCCTCTAATTGAATCATATCATTCCTAGAAAAAATTGTTCCTGAAGGGTTCTGAGGTGAATTGATAATAATCATTTTAGTTTTAGAAGATATATTCTGCCTTACTTCATTCCAATCTACTTTATATGATGGTCCCCTTAATTGAATCGGCAATACTTTCCCACCATTAACCTCTATTGCTGGCGCATAGCAATCATATGCTGGACAAAATAGAATTACCTCATCGTCTTGCCTTATAAAAGTAGAAATAATCGTATAAATCGCCTGTGTTGCTCCAGCAGTGACTGTAATTTCATTTTCTGGATGGTAAGTTGAGTTGTAAAGTATTGAGAATTTGTCAGAAATCGCTTGCCTTAATTCTAAAATTCCAGGCATTGGAGCATATTGATTTCTGCCAGAATTCATGGCGTTTTTTGCTAAATCCAACAATTGTTGGTCCGGTTCAAAATTTGGGAAACCTTGTGATAAATTGATTGCATTGTGCTCACTAGCCAACGCTCCCATTACTGTAAAAATTGTCGTACCTACACTAGGAAGTTTAGAAATATGCTGCATAAAGTAAAGATACTAATTTCAATCACTTTTTGATAGTCTAAACAATTTTCATTTTTATAATTCGGAGTCTATCAAAATAGCCTTCGTTTTAATAAAGCTCTTTATATTTATAATCTAAACGGTAAAATTTTCCAAATAAAAACTGTAAAGAAGCAAAACTGACAGAAGAAAGTTAAACTAAAAAGCTATTATTCATTAATTATTATTAACTTACTATCTCCTTTTTTTTTCAACTTAAAAATTCACTTATGAAAATTGAAAAAATAGTATTCAAGAATGCAGTTAAAATATTTCTGGCTATAATTGCGTTTTTTTTTCTAATGAAACTTCTAGGGTTAGAAAAAATTAATGAATTGCGAATTCTAAATTTTGCTTTTGTGTTTTGGGGCGTCAATAATGCGATTAAAGAAAGTATCTATCTGAATAAAGTTAATGATTACCTTCAAAATCTTTTTACAGGACTTTTCACATCTATTATTAGCGTAATTTTTACAATGATAGCCTTTTCTATTTACCTACATTATATCGACCCTCAGTTTATAAAGGTTGTTGAAAATTCATCTTTATGGGGAGAGAAGTTGACGCCTTCTTTAATATCGGTAGCAATTTTCATAGAAGGAATGGCTTCATCAATAATTTGTGCATTTATAGTCATGCAGTTTTGGAAAAACAAAAAAGTTCCAAGTTAGACTTGAAACTTTTTTACAATCTTTAAAATTATTTTTCTAACCTTGAAGACTCGCTTTCATATACTCACGATTCATACGTGCAATATTTTCTAGTGAAATCCCTTTTGGACATTCCACTTCACAAGCTCCAGTATTTGTACAGTTTCCGAAACCTTCCTCATCCATTTGCTTTACCATATTTAAAACTCTATCTGCAGCTTCTACTTGACCTTGTGGTAATAAAGCATATTGAGATACTTTAGCAGAAACAAATAACATTGCGCTTGAATTTTTACACGTTGCAACGCATGCTCCACAACCTATACAAGTTGCAGCATCCATTGCTTCGTCTGCAGCGTGTTTAGAAATAGGAATTGAGTTTGCATCTTGAGTGTTTCCTGAAGTGTTTACAGAAACATACCCACCAGCTTGTTGAATTCTATCAAAAGAAGATCTATCAACTACTAAATCTTTAACTACCGGAAAAGCACCTGCCCTCCATGGTTCAATAGTAATTGTATCGCCATCCTTAAACATTCTCATGTGTAAT
>CAWVTS010000029.1:0-17814 GCA_963933045.1 uncultured Lutibacter sp.
CAAGACGAATTTATTACAAGAAAAGATTTCCCAGAATTTTCTGCAGGAGATACTATTACTGTTTATTACGAAATTAAAGAAGGTGAAAAAACTCGTACTCAGTTTTTTAGAGGTGTTGTAATTCAACGTAAAGGTTCAGGTAGTTCTGAGACTTTTACTATCAGAAAAATATCTGGTACTGTTGGAGTAGAACGTATTTTTCCATTAAACTTACCTGCACTTCAAAAAATTGAAGTAAACAAACAAGGAAAAGTTAGAAGAGCACGTATCTACTACTTTAGAGGTCTTACAGGTAAGAAAGCAAGAATTACAGAAGTAAGAAGGAAATAACACCCTTAAACTTCTCAAAAGTTATAATCCCAATTTGAAATTTCAAATTGGGATTTTTCGGTTTATCAACAATTGTTCAAAAGTACAGTTCATATCTTGTTGAAAACTAACTAGTTGTTTTTTTTGTTAATTTTAAACACATCTTTTATATTTGTGTGAGAAATAATATGTGAAATTTATTTCACTACATTATTTTAACGTTCATGAACATCATTTTTCAAATTTAGCAGAAGTATAGTCAACAAGTATTTAGCATACAGAAAGGAATATATGAATTTGAAAAATAGTTAAGATAAGTGTTTAATACAAATGACTTTATAAATCATAACAAAGTTTTAGCACCTATTTTGATTCGGGGAAAATAACTAATAAGAAGTTGTTTAGAGAAAATTTACTGATAAAGTAGTCGTTAGAAAACTTTAGGGTTTTTTATTAAACTATAGGTTTAAATTAATTGTGAAAAGTAAATTTAAAAATTCAACAAGTGATAATCGTAACATTATAATTACAGTTTATTAGAAAAATTAACCCAAGCAAAAAGCCATAATAATCGAGCAATCATTATTATGGCTTTTGTTTTATATAAAAACTCTGCCCATAATTGTAATATTGTAAAATGCAAGCCCAATTAATCGTATTTTAACCTTTAAATTTAAAGTAAAAATTAGTAAATTTACAGCCCTTTTAAATAAATAAAGATGACTAATTCAAAGATTACTTATACTCTTACAGATGAAGCCCCAGCTCTCGCAACACTTTCTTGGTTGCCAATTGTAAAAGCTTTTGCCAAATCAGCAAATATAGAAATAGAAACTAAAAACATATCTCTAGCTAGTAGAATATTAGCAACTTTTCCAGAAAACTTAACAGATTTTCAAAAACAAAATGATGCTTTAGCTGAATTAGGAATTTTGGCTAAAAGCCCAAAAGCAAATATTATTAAATTACCAAATATTAGCGCATCTCTACCTCAGTTGAAAGCTACAATTATTGAATTGCAAGAAAAAGGGTTTGATATTCCAAAGTATCCTGAAGAGTTTAAAACTAATGAAGAATTAGAACTAAAATCGAGATATTCTAAAGTTTTAGGAAGCGCAGTAAACCCTATATTAAGAGAAGGTAACTCTGACCGTAGAGCACCGAAACCAGTAAAGAATTACGCAAGAAAAAACCCTCATTTTATGGGTAAATGGAGTGCTGACTCAAAATCTCATGTATCAACTATGGGTGAAAATGATTTCGCTACAAGCGAAAAATCAATCACACTAGATTATGATACAAATGTTAGAATTGAACACACAAACACTTCCGGAAATACTGAAGTATTAAGAGAAAAAGTTTCGCTAATTAAAGGTGAGATTATAGATGCTTCACTAATGAGTAAAAACGCGTTAATCTCATTTATTGAAACAGAGATAGCATCAGCAAAAGAAAATAACCTTTTATTTTCATTGCACATGAAAGCCACTATGATGAAAGTTTCAGACCCTATTATTTTTGGTCATGTAGTTAAAGTTTTCTTCAAAGATGTATTTAAAAAACATGGGGGAATTTTTAATAAAATTGGAGTAAATGTAAATAATGGTTTCGGAAATCTCTTAAGTGGAATCAAAGAATTACCTGACAAAAAAAGAACTGAAATCGAAGCCGATATTCAAAAAAGTATTGAAAATGGTCCATCTTTAGCTATGGTAAATTCAGATAAAGGAATTACTAATCTTCATGTTACAAGTGATATAATTATTGATGCTTCTATGCCTGCAATGATACGTAACTCTGGTCAAATGTGGAATAAAGATGGGAACTCACAAGACACAAAAGCAGTGATTCCAGATAGTAGTTATGCCAGTATTTACCAAACTACAATTGATTTTTGTAAAAAACATGGTGCATTTGACCCAACAACAATGGGTTCTGTATCTAATGTAGGATTAATGGCTCAAAAAGCAGAAGAATATGGATCGCATGATAAAACGTTTGAATTAAAATCAAATGGTGTTGTTAGAGTTATTGATTCTAAAGACAACATTCTTTTGGAACACAAAGTTGAAGAAGGAGATGTTTGGAGAATGTGTCAAACGAAAGACCTACCAATTCAAGATTGGATTAAATTGGCAGTAAATAGAGCAAAAGCAACTAACACACCTGCAATTTTATGGCTTGATAAGAATAGAGCACATGATGCTGAATTAATTAAAAAAGTAAATCTATATCTTCCTAATCATACTACTGAAGGATTAGATATTAGAATTATGGCTCCAAAAGAAGCAACAGAATTTTCTTTAGAACGTATCAAAGAAGGCTTAGATACAATATCTGTAACAGGAAATGTACTTCGTGATTACAATACAGACCTCTTCCCTATTCTTGAGTTAGGTACTAGTGCAAAAATGTTATCTATTGTACCGTTGATGAATGGTGGAGGATTATTTGAAACTGGCGCTGGAGGTTCTGCTCCAAAACATGTTCAGCAATTCACTTCTGAAAATCATTTACGCTGGGATTCTTTAGGAGAATTTCTTGCTTTAGCGGTATCATTAGAGCATACTGCAGAAAAAAACAACAACAAAAAAGCTCAATTACTAGCTGATTCTTTAGATTTAGCAACAATAAAATTATTAGATAATAGAAAATCTCCATCTAGAAAAGTAAACGAATTAGACAATAGAGGAAGCCATTTCTATTTAGCAATGTATTGGGCTGAAGAATTGGCAAATCAAACAGAAGATTCAGAATTACAATCAACATTTAAAAGTCTTACAAATACACTTAAAACTAATGAAAATGAAATAATTTCAGAATTAAATAGCATTCAAGGTACAGCTGTAGATACAGATGGTTACTTTTATCCAGATTTAAATTTAACAACCTCAGCAATGAGACCAATATCTAAATTCAATTTAATTATTGATAACTTTTAAAAAAGTATTGAAAATTAAAAAAGCCCTAACACCTAGTTGGGGCTTTTTTTATTATTTTTGAATTATGGACTTTACTAAAACTACAGAGCAATCTTCAAACTATAATCATCTTGAAAAAATGACTATAAATGAATTGCTTACTAATATCAATAATGAGGATCTAACAATAGCACAAGCTGTAAAAATTGCTATACCCCAAATTGAAGAACTTGTAAATAAGATTGTAGAACAATTAAAAATTGGCGGAAGACTTTTTTATATTGGCGCGGGAACAAGCGGAAGACTTGGTATATTAGATGCTTCTGAATGCCCTCCAACTTTTGGTGTTTCTCACGAATTAGTTCAAGGACTAATTGCTGGAGGAGATACTGCAATAAGAAAAGCAATTGAAAATGCTGAAGATTCTATTACACAAGGATGGCTTGACTTACAAGAAAAAAATATTTCTAATAAAGATGTAGTAATAGGTATTGCTGCTTCTGGAACCACTCCATATGTTATTTCTACTCTCGAGAAATGTAATGACAATAATATCATAACAGGATGCATAACAATGAATGAAGGGAGTCCATTGGTAAAAGTTTCTCAAAATCCAATTGTATGTATTGTAGGTCCTGAATTTGTTACGGGAAGTTCTAGAATGAAAGCAGGAACTGCACAGAAATTAATTTTAAATATGATTTCTACTTCAACTATGATTCAGTTAGGAAAAATAAAGGGAAATAAAATGATAGATATGCAATTATCAAACGACAAACTAGTAAATAGAGGTGTGAAGATGATTATGCAAGAGTTAAACATTAATGAAGAAATTGCAAAAAAATTACTTTTAAAAAACGGGAGTGTAAGAAGCGCTATAAACAATCATAATGAGTAGTAGCAAATCATTAATATCCAAAGGATTAAAATATATGGGAATTGCAATTTTCCTTATGTTTTTAGGTCCAATTCTAATTTCTATTGGGTTTAGAGCTATGAATGACGGAATTTACTTTTGGTTAATTTTAGGAATTATTATTGCTATTATTGCTATTATATCTGCATTTATAGGGATTAAAACTATTTTAAGCGGATTATTTGACGATGGGAAGTAGTAAAATATTTTTGAAAAAATTAAAAAATTGGGAATATTGGCCAACGTATATGTTTTACGTACCAAACCTACCCTATGCTTTTTATTTAGCCCTAAAAGCAAAAAGTTTAACTTTCTACACAGCTGCAAATCCTATATTAAAAAGTTCTGGAAATGGAACAGAGTCAAAATTTGAATCTCTACAGCACATTCCAAAAAAATATAAACCAAAAACAATTTTAGTTTCTCCAAGCGAAAACCTTGATGCAGTTTTAGAAAAAATTGAATTAGAAAAAATTGAATTCCCACTAATTGTGAAACCTGATATAGGTTTTAGAGGATTGCTTGTGCAAAAAATAAATACAGAGATAGAGTTAAAAAAATACTTAAAGAAGTATCCGCTAAATATTATAATTCAGGAGTTTATAAAATATAAAAATGAATGTGGAATATTTTATTATAGATTACCAAATGAAAAAACTGGCCATATAACTTCAATAACTTTAAAAAAATTTTTAAGCATTATAGGTGACGGAAAATCTACATTATCCGAATTAATTTTAAATGATGAAAGAGCTTCTATATATTATGATATTTTCAAAGATATCCATAGGGAAGAATTAAATTTAATTCCGAAAAAAAATAAAGAAGTTTTACTTTCTTCAATAGGAAATCATTCTAAAGGAACACAGTTTAAAAATGGAAATGGATTAATAAGTGATGAATTAACAACTATAATTCAAGAGATAGAACAACACATTGAGGGCTGGAATTATGGCCGACTAGATATCAAATACGATACGTTCGATAAAGTATTATCAGATAAAAAATTTAAAATATTAGAAATTAACGGTATCATATCTGAACCGACTCATGTTTTTGACGCATCAACTTATTCTTACTTCGACGCGCTTAAAGCAATTAGAAAACATTGGAAAATTCTATACAACGTTTCTACAACTAATCATGAATTAGGCAATGTCGAATATATAAAACCGATGAAATTTTTAAATGATGCTCTTGAATTAAGAACTTATATAAAGAGAGTAAAAGAATTAAGTTTGTGATAATTCATTTTATGTATTTGTATGGTTTAAATCAAAATTTACATCTAGAACCTTTATTCCTAATTAAGAAATAATATTTTTAAAATTTTGGTTTCCTTCTTCAGTTTTCAACTCAACTAACTCATTTAGTTTAAGAATAGATAAATATATTTTTTAAATTTATAAAATATAATAATTTTAAATAACTAAAAAACAGTAATTTAAATTTAAAATATCGCTCGAAAATATCTTAACTTTTTCTTTTGGCATGCTATTTGAAAATACTCAAATAAGCGGAAGTCGAAAAGCTTACAGAGTAGACGTAATCCTAAAACCATTCAATTATGAAAAAAAGGATACTTTTAGTAACAATGCTATTGTTGGTCTCAACAGTTGAAGCGAACTATGGCGAAAGATCAAACTTAAGAAAGGATTATACAAGTGTTTATGACGCTGAACCAATCCAATTTAAAGAGCGTGGAATCAAATTTTATGTTTTTCTAAATGGCGAGTTTGATTTTAATACACAGCCAAATCGTAATAACAATGTTAGCTATTTAAACAAAAAATCGCGTAGGTCATCTAAAATACTAAAAAATAAAGGTATTAAAATTGAACACGATTATAAAGGTAGAGTTCGAAGAATAGGAAATGTATTTGTAAATTATAATAGATACGGTAAAGTTACAAGGATTGGTAAGGTATTTGTAAAATACAACCGTAGATATGTTTCAAAAGTTGGAGGATTAAAAGTTCTATACAACAACTGGGGAAATTTGAAATATATTGGTAAAGTAAAAATACCATCTCATAGTTTCTTTTGGAATTTTAGGAATACATTAGAATATGACTATGATGACGATTTCTTCTTCAAAGGAAATTTCATAAACGACTTTGAGTCTTATGACGAAGATGAAGACTATTTATACTACCGTTCAAAAGATGTGAAGAAAGGCAATAAAGGAAGTGTAATAAAGAGAAAGAAAAGAAGTAGTTCCTCAACAAAACGTAGAAGAATAATTAAATAATATTAAAATCCTGAGCTTTATACTCAGGATTTTTTTATGAAGTTTTTTTCTTTAAAAATTTATATATCAACTCATTAATATCTTTTGACACTTTTGATTTTATCACAAAAAATAAATAAATTAATATCAGTAAGACACTCTTTAAAATGATATTAATAAATGGGTTGTCTGAAACACTCACAAAGTAAAAACCTAAATATAACAAGAGAATTGCAACTAAAACCAATAGCGTTTTAGATGAAAAAGGCTGCATATTGAACTTTTTCTTTATATATCCTATTTTAATTGTATTAAACAAAATAATAGTTAATAACGTTGCTAATGCTGCTCCATCAATTCCTATTTTTTCGATTAAAATTTTATTCAACAGAATAACACTTGTTGCCATACCTATAGAAAAATAAAAAAACATTTTGTAATATTTTGAATTAGTCAAAATTGCGCCATTTATCCCTAAAGCAAGTTTATACAACTCTGAAAAAGAAATCATTAATACGATTAAAACACCAACAGCATATTCAGGTCTGTCAATAATCTTATACATATCTACAATGTTTAAATTGATTAATAGAAATAGTAATCCACCTACAACTAATAGATTTATTGAACTTTGCTTATATAACTTCTCAACTTCAGGTAAATTATTTTCATTTAAATATTTTGCAGTTATTGGATTTGTAATTTGCTGCATCGCTCTACTTGGAATAGCAACTACAGAAGCGATATAGACACCAACAGAATAATAAGCAACTTCAGCAATCATTTCTATTTGCGGAATCATAAACTTATCTATTTCTAATAATATAGTTCCTGCAGAACCAGCCAAAATTAAATAGAGGGAATATCTAGAAATCTCTTTAAAATTCTGTGGCTGTTTTAAGGTGAATTTTGGAGTATATAACTTTAATGCATAGAGCATCATTATTAGCATTCTTAGAAAATATGCAATGGTAATTCCATAAATAAACTGCTCTGGAGATATCCATTTAAAAAAAACTGCAAAAAGCAAAACGGAAGCACATAGACGAGCAAATATTTCTCTAACAAAATTTCCGAAAACTGAATCTAATTGCACTTTGGTCCAAGCATAAAAAATTTCAAAGTATGCCATAAATATAGCGGACCAGAATATTAAATGGGTATAACTTTTTAAAAGAGGATTTCTTTCTGAAACCCAATCAGAAATAGTACCATAAGTAAATATTCCAATAACTGCAATTGGAACAACTATAAATAATGGAAAAACCAAAGACCATGTTAATAAACTATCTTTCTGAATCTTATCTTTATAAGATGAAAAATATTTCACAACAGAATGTTGCATCCCAAACGCGACAAGAGGTAATAATATATTTGCTGTAGATAAAAGAAAAATAATAAGTCCATAATAATCAACTTCTAAAAACCGCGTATATAAGAAAAGTGCATTTACACCGCCAATCGAAAACCCTAAAATTAGGGTTAATGTGTTTTTAATAGATTGATTTAATACAATTCCCATTAGAGTTTAGTTAAAATTTGGGCTAACTTTTTAGTTAAATTTTTTCTGTGATATTGCTCAATATTTATTGCATCAACACTCAAATCACCTTCTTTATATTTTTTATAAAGTTCTAAAATAGTTGTTTTTAATTTAATCTTATCATTAAATTCTAGAACGCTTCCTGTATTTGTTCCTTCAATAATTTCAATTAAATCACTTCCTTTTGGCACTAACGCCAAGATTGGCCTATTGGAAGTTATATACTCAAATACTTTTCCTGTTATGATCCCTTCTGAACCTTTTACTTGGGGAATCAATAATAACAATACTTGTGATTTCTTTTGCAGTCGTATCGCTTCTGAATGCGCAACATAATCAATTATTGAAGCATGATTCAATAAATCAAAATCTTTCAAACTGTCAATTATTTGTTTTGAACTATTTCCAATAAAATTTAATTGCAAATCTTGTGCGAACTCTTTGTTTTCACTCAAAATCTCTTTTAATACTTGCCAAAGTACAATTGGATTGCTTTGAGTTGGTAACAGGCCAATATGTGATAGCGTAAACTTTTTATCTAAAGAATATGTTTGTTCTATCAAAACTTCGTTGTCATATCCGTTGGTGATGACTTCAACTTTAGTTCTATATTTCTGAAATTCTTTTTGAAGGTGGTTACTGACCGTAACAACAACATCTGCTTTCGATAAAATTTCTTTCTCTAATTGATTTAATTTTATTTTTGACTTAGTCGTCAATAAAAGATCCTTATTATAAAACAAATTTGACATTGGATCTCTAAAATCTGCCAACCATTTCACACCCAACTTTTGCTTTAAACGCATCCCAATTAAATGCATACTGTGAGGTGGACCTGTTGTAATGACAACATCTACAGGATTACTTTTTAAATAAGAAGTTAAATATTTTACCGACGGTTTTACCCAGAATTTTCTCGCATCAGGAATAAAATAATTTCCTCGTATATATTGTAAAGACTTCTGTATAAATGATGGATTGGAACTCACATTTGCAGTTGCAACCTTCTTCTTTTTTATAAAATTATTTGGTTCAAAAATAGGCTGTTTTAGAACAGTAATACTATCTGGAATTTCATTCTCCAATGAAGTATCAACAACATCATAGTTTGGATTATCAACAGTATAAACAATTGGTTCAATATCAAAATCTTGTAAATACTTTGCGAATTTTAACCAACGCTGCACGCCACTTCCACCTGCAGGAGGCCAATAATATGTGATGATTAAAACTTTCAATTTTTTAAATTATCGTATAAATTTAATAATACTTCAGCCGTTTTATTCCAATTAAACTCTTCTTTAATAAATTTTTCTCCGTTTGCTCCTAGTTCTTTTTGAAGATTTTCATCAGTATATAATCTTAAAATATTCTCTGAAAAATCTTTTGAATCTTGCTCTTGGTGAACCAATCCTGAATGAACACGTTCAATCAATCTTTTCTGTGCAATTGCATCACTTACAAGTAATGGTTTACCAAAACTCATATATTGAAATAACTTATTTGCATATGCTACATCATGCTGAATATTTCTATTGAGTGGAGAAATACAGATATTAGAAGCAACAATATACGAAGGAAATAAAGATACATTTTGCCAACCTTCAAAATCAACATACTTTTCTAATCCTAACTCTTTAACTTTTTGCTTTAAAACTACATCCGTAGAATTTTTACCAACTATAACTAATTTAACATTTGGTATATTATCCTCTAAAAGGATAAGCGATTCAATGGCTGTTAATAACCCTCTTCTAATTCCTGTATCTCCTAAATATAAAAGCACAAAACTTTCTTTATATCTATCTATAATATTATTATCTATAACAGCATTTTCATAAAAAGATGGCAAAACAGTATTGGGAACTAAATGAATTTTATCTGTTGATATTTTAGTTCTGCCAACTACTTCATCAATAAATTCTTGTGAAACTGTAATTATATTTGTAGCCTTTCCAATAAACTCTTCTTCTTTAATCTTCCATTTTTTAGGGGAAATTAATTGCTTACCAGGAAATTTTTGCATGTGCGGATAAAACTTCATTATCTCTGGCATATTATCGTGCAAATCTAAAACGGTTGGTAAGTTTAAAATTTTATTAGCCTTAAACACAGCATCTGCAATTCGCATATCATGAATATGAATTACATCAATAGCATTGTTTTCTAAAAAATGAACTATTCTTGGTTGCATCAACTTAGTATAAAAGGGAAATGTATATGCTAAAGCAGATAACTTATATTCCAATTTATTTGTTTTATATCTACAAACTTTTATCCCATTTATATCTTCAAAATCTGGTTCAGCAGTATATTTTAAAGAAAATAGAAATACTTTATGACCTTTGTTAATTAGAGCAATCGCTTCGTTCTCCACTCGTGGATCTGGCGGAAACGTATAATCTAAAATCATTCCGATTTTCATGTGTTTATATCTATTGTTTTTTTTACTGTTACATGTGTTCGCTATTAATCATTCCCTTTGGCGAAAAGGCTTATAACATGTTCGGTTCATAAACTACTTTTGTTTTTCTGCGTAAACAGCATAATATCTTGGAATGAAATTTCTTAAAAAAGGCCTAAATCCAATCTTTTTAGTAGGACTTGTCCATTTTCTAGTATCTTTTATATTCCAGTCAGCTTTTTCTAATAGCCAATCAAATTGCCAATCTTCAAATTCGTGATAATGCCTATCCCATTTCACTGTTTTACTTCTGTATGCTTTTGCAAACCATAAATTTAAGGGAATAGTTGCTATTAACTTTGTTGAATTAATTGAGCGCAACACATTAAATGGAGCAATCAAATGCTCAAAAATTTCAAATGCTGTCACTGCATCTACATTATATTTTTTAACAGTCTCTGGCAACAAATCTAAATCTTCACCTTCAGTATTGTAAACTGTATATCCATTCTGCTCCATCATTTCACTAAAAACATTTCTAGTTCCTAAATCTAGGATAGTTGCTGGAGCAGGTAAAACTTCTTGTAAAAATTCTAAAGTTAGTTTATACCTTCTATCGTGTTGACTCATATTTTTTTTTCTTTCTTTTAAATAAAAACCATCCAATAGGAATCAAGAACAATAAAGCGTAAGAAGCCAACGCAATAGTACTTCCGGTTTTAATAACTTTTGGCTCAAATTTAAATTCAATTGTATGATTTCCTGCTGGAATTTCCATTCCTCTCAATACGTAATTGACTCTAAAATGTTTTGTTAATTTCCCATCTATATACGAATTCCAACCATCTTTATAATACATCTCAGAAAAGACTGCAAATTGTTCGCTTTTTGAATTGCTCTGATATGAAATCGCATTCGCCTTATAATCAGTTAAACTAATTTGAGCCAATGAATCTTTTGGATAATCATTCTTATAATCAGATGTATATCTTGAACTTAAAACTACTATTGTTTTGGTATTTAAAGAGTCTAATGCTTTTATTTCTTCATCAGCACTCACGACAAACTTCAGTTCGTTTACAAACCAAGCATTTCCATTAGCGTTAGAATTAACTGCTAATGTTGGTGCACCTTTTTCATCTGGAACAATCACATACTTCGTATTTAGCATGTTCAATACTTCAGGGTTTCTCTTTGCAACATGAAAATCATATAGTTCTTGATAACGTCCCATTTTAACTGCACTATAACCACCTAAAGAATTATGATAGTATGGTGTAGCTCCATCTGCTAATAAATTTTTAGTGAAATCAGCCACTCGATAATGTTCTTTGTCTTTTAAAATTTCTTGATCAATTATAGATTTTTTGAATGGCTTATTAACTTTTCTGGCCGAAGTGAAATTATCATTATTTACATATCTTTTATCAACACCAACCATATCAAACAATAACAATCCTAAAAAACCAACCAATAAAATATCTTTATTGATTTTCTGCTTCAAATACAACCAAAGAACTCCTGCAATACCTAAAACCAATAATAAAGTTCTTAAACTGTCGCTATAAAACAATGTATATCTATCTAAAGTAACAGCATCTAAATAACCACTTACCTGCTCATCTATTTGAACATCAACCGGAGTTTCAAAAGAAAATAGTTCTTGACCTCCTATAACAAACAACAATGCGAAACCACCAACGATAATTGTTGCCCACTTCAATCCATTTAACTTTCTTTCAACTGTTATTTTATCAGAAATCAACGTATTTAATCCTAGCAAACCTAAAAGCGGTATACAAATCTCTGCTATTATTTGAATAGAAGAAACTGCTCTAAATTTTGTGTATAGTGGTACATAATCTATAAAGAAATTTGTGAGTACAGAGAAATGTTTTCCCCAACTTAATAGGATCGAAAATACCGTAGCAGCAACCAACCATTTTTTCCATTTACCATCCACTAAAAACAAGGCCAATACAAACAGGAATATAAAAATTGCTCCAATATAATATGGTGCAGCCACAATTGGCATTTCCCCCCAATACATCGACGTAATTTGCATTAGATAATTTGCATCATCCGGATTCAAGCCTTCATTTACGGCATCTTGTAAGAAAGCGCGTAATTGGCTATCTTTTACTTCTTCATATCTAGTACCACCAACAAAACGAGGGATAAACAAACTAAATGTTTCCCACTTACCATAACTATATTCAGTTATATATTCTTTTGATAATCCTGAAGTCACAATCTTTGGCGCTCCTTCTGGTGTAATTGTCAATTCGCTTTTACTTCTAGTACTATACTTTGCGTATTCTTGTGTTGCCAACAAGTTTGTTGCATTTGTTCCAATAGCAAGTATCACGGCACCTATGAGTATCCCAATACTTTTAGCAAAGTGTGGAATCTCTTTTTCTTTTATGGATTGGATTAATTGCACGACACCATAAATAAGCACCATAAAAAACAGGTAATACGTCATTTGAATATGATTCGCCATCAATTCAAGTGACATTGCTAATGATGTCACTACAAAACCAAGTAAATATTTTCTTTGAAAAACTAATATGATTCCAGCCATTACAACTGGCATATATGCAATTGCATGCGCCTTTGCATTATGTCCTGCTCCAAAAAGACTCATCATATATGTAGAGAATCCAAAGCCTAAAGCACCAATAACTGCTAATTTCCAATTGACCTTCAAAGTCATCAATAGAATAAAGAACCCAAGGAAATATAAAAATAAATAATCTGCAGGTCTAGGCAAAAACCGTATTAGGTTATCTAACTTTTTTATATAATTATGAGGATAATATGCGCTTATAACATAAGCAGGCATTCCGCTAAAAGATGAGTTTGTCCAATACGACTCTTCTTCAAATTCTGCTCTATGATCTACTATTTCTTTTGATGAACCAATAAATTGTGTGATGTCACCTTGTTGTATTTTCTGATTTTTTAAAACAGGTGAGAAATAGGTTAATGAGGCAATAATAAAAATGACAATTGCAACTATATATGGTATTGTTTTTTTTAACTTCATAATATCTACAACTAGTTTCTTTTATTCAATATCTTCATAATCTACATATTCTCCAACTGAATTATTTGATTCTTTGGTAGCACCTGCTTTTTTATCAATGATCGTTTCTCCAACTTTCTGGTTTGACCTCTCGCTAGGATTCTGCCTTTGTTGTTGATTTTTCACTCTCTCTTCAAACTTCCCTACAAATCGTTTAAAAACCATTGGAAATACAATTTTTCCAATCAATTTTAATCCATAATAAATCAAAAAGATGATTAATAAAGTCCTTATAAAACCTTGTACTGATGCTTCCTGCATAACTCTTTTAAAAATTTAATTCAAAAATAACAATTTGATACCAACTTAAAACGTTTACTTAGTTAAAATCTTATAATTCTTCTGTCAATAACTATTTAATAACCTGTCAGAGGGAAACTACATATATAATTTTTGCAAACCAAAAAATTATGTAGTTTTGACATTAACTAAAAGACATTATGAAAAAAAAATTGCTGATTTTTATACTAATTACTAGTTATCAACTTGTTAATGCACAATATACAGAAATCATCAATTCTAAAAGACCTGGCTTTTCTGAAAGTCCTTATGGAGTTGGAACTGATGTAATTCAAGTTGAAGGTGGTGTTTTCTTTGGAAAAGGTAATTCAACAGAAACTTTTGCTAAAACTAATCCTTTGGGCGCAACAGTATTTCTGCGTTATGGAAAGTTTTTAGAAAAATTGGAGTTTAATGCAAAAATAACATATCAAAAAAACAAACTTGAATTCAATAATATTTTAAGTTCATCAAGAAATATTAACGGAATAAGTGAACTTACAATTGGAGCTAAGTATTTGATTTTTCAACAAGAGTTTGCAGACAATTCTAAAGAAATAAGAAGTTGGAAAAAAAGAACTGCATTTGATAAAAAACGTTTAATTCCATCGGTTGGTGTTTACGCAGGTGTAAATACAAACTTTCTTGGAAAGGATTATAAAGAAGAAAAATTAAGCCCAAAAGGTGCTATATTACTTCAAAATGATTTTAGTGACCGTTTGGTATTAATTACAAACTTAGTAGCAGATAAAATTGGTACGGCTAATAGGTTCTATTCATATATTGTTACTTTAACTTATGCAATGAATCAGAATTGGTCAATTTTTGCTGAAAATGAAGGAGATTTTTATAAATACAAAAATGATTTTCAGCTAGGAACAGGTGTTGCATACCTTTTCACAAAAGATTTACAATTTGATGCGTCTATAAGAATAAATACTAATAGTGATGAATCTGCATTTATTTCAGGTATTGGTGCTTCTTGGAGGTTTGATAGACATGAAGATAAAATGATAGAAACAGATGAAGAGGGCAATAAAGTAAAAAAGAAAAAGAGAAAAAAGAAAGGATTTTTCTCAAGATTATTTAAAAAGAAAAGACCTTAAAATGATTACCCTTAAAGAAGCAACTACAAAAAAGGAAATGATTGATTTTGTCAAATTTCCTTTTTCACTATACAAAAACAACAACTATTGGGTTCCTCCTATTATAAAGGATGAAGTTGAAAGTTTTGATACAACTAAAAATCCAGTTTTTAAACATGCTAAAGCACACTATTTCTTGGCGTATCAAAACAATAAAATTGTTGGTCGAGTCGCAGCAATTGTTAATTGGACTGAAATAAATGAGCAAAAAATAAAAAAAATGCGTTTTGGATGGTTTGATATGATTGATGATATCGAAGTAACTAAAGTGCTTATTGACAAAGTAAAAGAAATTGGAAAGCAGTACAATCTTGATTTTATAGAAGGTCCTGTGGGATTTAGCAATCTTGATAAAGTTGGAGTTCTAATTGAAGGCTTTGATCATCTAGGAACCATGATTACTTGGTATAACCATCCGTATTACAAAGACCATTTAGAAGAATTAGGTTTTACGAAAGCCAAAGAATGGCTAGAAAATTATATGCTTTTTAAAAATTTGAATCCTGATAACTTCTCAAGATTATCAAAACTTGTTGCAAAGAGATATAATTTGAGAACTATGAATTTTACTAAAACCGAACAGATTCTGCCATATGTAGACAAAATGTTTGATTTGTTCAATTCATCTTATTCAAAATTAGCATCCTTCACTCCTATTTCTGAAGAGCAAAAAGCGTATTTTAAAAAGAAATATATTAGTTTTATAAACCCTGAATTTATTGAATATATTACTGATACAAATGATAATTTAGTTGCATTTGCAGTTACTATGCCTTCATTTTCAAAAGCATTACAAAAAGCAAATGGTAAATTATTCCCTTTTGGAATATTTCATTTATTAAAAGCAAAGAAGAAACCAGACGAAGCTATTTTCTATTTAATTGGTGTACATCCAGATTATCAAAAAAAAGGAGTTGTTTCTATGATTTTCGAATCGTTTTACAACACATATTCAAAAATCGGAATTAAAATTTTGAGAAGAACACCTGAACTAGAAGAAAATGTTGCCATTAAACAACTCTGGAAAGATATGCAACCAGTGACTCACAAAAGAAGAAGAACCTATAGATTAGATATTTAGTTTATGCAGTTATTTTACAATCCATCAATACCTATAGACGCAACTCAATTTACTTTTGATAAAATTGAAAGTCGACATATTGTAAAAGTTTTACGTAAAAAAGAAGGAGATACACTTTATATTACGAATGGAAATGGTATGCTTTTTACAGCAGAAGTTTTATTTGCAAACGATAAAAAATGTAGTGTTCAAATTATCAAAGTTGAAGAAAAAAAGAAACCATGGGATTATTATTTACATATAGTAATTGCTCCAACTAAAAATAATGATAGATTGGAATGGTTTTTAGAAAAAGCAACTGAAATTGGCATTGATGAAATTACTCCAATTATTTGTAAACATTCTGAAAGAAAGGTTGTTAAAGAAGACAGATTAGAGAAAGTAATTGTCTCGGCAATGAAACAATCTTTAAAATTTCAATTACCAAAATTAAATAGAGCGACTTCCTTTTCAGATTTCATTCAACAAGATTTTGATGGCGAACTTTTTATTGCGCATTGTGAAGAGACAGATAAAAAATTATTGAAAAATGAGTTAAAACCAAAGCAAAGAATTACGTTACTTATAGGTCCTGAAGGTGATTTTTCTACTAAAGAAATTGAAACTGCTTTATTACATAAATTCATTCCGGTTTCATTAGGCGAAAGTCGTTTAAGAACTGAAACTGCTGGTGTTGTTGCAACTCAAAGTATCGCGTTTTTTAATGAATAAAATGAAACATATTTTCACAACATTTACTTTGTTACTTGCTTTTGCATTTAGTTATTCGCAAGAAATTGCTATACTCAAATATGATGGCGGAGGCGATTGGTATGCAAATCCTACTGCTTTACCAAATTTAATAGCATATTGTAATCAAAACATCCATACAAAAATTGAGTCTAAACCAAAGACTGTCGAAGCATCTAGCGTAGAAATTTTTAATTTCCCAATCGTCTTTATGACAGGTCATGGAAATGTTTTCTTTGACGATAATGCTACTGAAAATTTAAGAAATTACTTGACTTCTGGTGGCTTTCTGCATATTTCAGATAATTATGGAATGGATGAATACATAAGGAGAGAATTGAAAAAAGTATTTCCAAAACTAGATTTTCAAGAAATTCCATACAATCATCCCATCTATCATCAAACCTATAATTTTGATAAAGGTGTACCTAAAATTCATGAACATGACAATAAACCTGCTCAAGGGTTTGGTCTTTTTCATGAAGGAAAATTAGTCTGTTTTTATGATTTTGAAACCGATTTAAGCGATGGCTGGGAAGATACTATTGTACATAATAATTCGAAAGAAATAAGACTTAAGGCATTAAAAATGGGAGCAAATATTGTGGAGTTTGCTTTTAAGAATTAGAAAATGGATACTAGAACTTTAAAATATATTTCTGAGAATCAACTTTCATCGTGTATGAATAACACAAAATGAAAAGAATTGGTAGATGAATTTACATCTATCGAAGGCTATAAACCTTTGGTGAATATTAAATTAATTTTTGATGCAGGCAATAACAATACTTTCTCGCAAGTTTGGTGGGAAGAAGTAGAAAGAGATGGATTTGAATTAATAGAATGGATGCAAATTAAACCATTTGAAATTGAAAAATCAGCAAGTTTAATTGAACAAAAGTTAACTGATTATACAGAAGTTCTAAAAAAAGGACTTGACAAGCACAATATTGAATACCACTATGAAAACGAAGCCTTCACTATCTACGGATACAAAAGATAGAACTGCTCACATTCTGAGTTTTAAAACAACTTGACTTTTTAATTTCAAAATGCTATCTTCGCTTTCGACCGATATAGTTTATTAAAACAGAACCATATCTAAATATTGTCATTAATGCCGAAATATTTCTAGGTCAGTAAATTTTAAACTTATAAATAAATTTGTT
>CAWVTS010000030.1:0-17562 GCA_963933045.1 uncultured Lutibacter sp.
CATAAGCGAATTACATCCATTTAAACAATATTCTGGAAGCAAAGCCAAATATGAACTATTTCATTGACGACATGAATATTATTAAGTGTAAATCATTAGGAGAATCAAAAAGTGAATATGTTGGAAGTATGAAAGCGTCTATGAAAGGTCTAACTCTCCCAACGATTTATACTTTTGAAGTTTATTTTATAGATGACTTAGATCGTTTCAGTAGTAAATAATAATAATTTATATTAACGTATACTCTTCTCTTCAATTCTATTAAATAAATATTTGGTTAAAGGAAGTGTTTTGAAAAAATCAAAAATATAACCTGTAAAACATGTAGAAAATGCTATCCAATCAAGACTCTGATTATGTTTTAAATTTAAATAAAACGTTCTACAACATCGTATAAAATTAATTCCTAGTTTTGGATTATTTACGAAAGTTCTCGCAGACTTTAAATCTGTATTTTATTTGCTAACTTTAGTGCTTGAAACGCGCAACTAATCTTATACAAACACGATAAGCGTAACAACTAAAAAGACCTTCGAAATTCGAAGGTCTTTTTAGTTGTTTAAATGGCACTTTATTTTTCTACTGCCAATACATCTTTAATGATACGTTCCAATTCTTGTTTTGGAAGGGCTCCTTGTGCCATTTGGGGTTCGCCTTCTTTTGGGCAAAATAACATTGAAGGAATACTTCTAATTGCAAATGCTGCAGACAATTCTTGTTCTACTTCAGTATCTACTTTGTAGATATTTATTTTCCCTGCATATTCTTGGCTCAATACTTCTAAAACTGGTGCAATCGCTTTACAAGGTCCACACCAATCTGCGTAAAAATCTATAATACAAGGAACGTCTCCTTCAAACTTCCACTCTTTGTTTTCACTAAAATTGAATACTTTTTCTAGAAAAGTTTCTTTGGTCATTTGTTCTGTCATATTTTATCTTTTGAATACTCTTGTTTGTCGGCAAAAGTACAAATATCTTACACGTTGAAAATCACACAAACAGATGCAATTATTCTACTTTTTTTCCTACCATTTCACGTCCTCCTTGAAGTAAGGTTAGGCTTTCAACTTTTCCACTATCATCAACTTTAAAAGTAACACTTGCAGCAACAACTTTTAGATAAAACTCCGTATCAGATTTCGGAAATAGTTCCGCTTGACCTTGACCTGTTGGTAGAGCAAATAGTTGTTGCCCTTTGGTAGTGACTGTAATAAAAAAGCCTGGACCTAACTCATATTTACCATTGTAAGTGCTTAATATTTCTACAGAAACACTAACTTCTTTTACCAAATCTTCTTTAGCTATTCCTAAGTTTTCAAGTACTATTATTCCATTTTCATTTGCTGGATTTAGTTCTACAGATTTTTTATAATTTGCAATAGCATTCACAGTATCTCCTTTCATTAATAAAATTTCTCCTAGTGAATCATAAGGGTTTGATGCTTTAGGATATGTTTCTACATTTAATTTAAAAATGGTTAATGCTGCTTCCATGTCTTTCTTGCCTAAATAAGCATATCCAATATTATTTAGTTCTCCTTCATCAAATTCATATTTATCAGCCTTTTCAATTTTTGCCTTTTTATAAAACTCAATTCCTTTTTCTATTCCGTTCTTAGTAATTTCACTTTCTAAATCAGCGGCAATAGATATTTTTGGCATTTTTAAGTCAAATGTTTCATCTAGTAACTTTCTTCCAATTGCTCCAATTCCTTCAGTAGAGTTTGATAAAACTACTACTCCTTTTTGAGTCCCCTTAACAAATCCTGCAAAAGCTCTATAGCCTCCTGTTGCTCCACCATGTTGCACAATAGCACCATCATTATCAAAATGCCAAGTCAAACCAATTTTAAATTTTTGATCTTCATTTTCGTATGCTGTTTTATGACTCAATTGCATTGCTTCATAAAGTGGCGATTTAATAACTCCCATATTCGCTTGGATATATTTAACCATATCTACTGCTGAAGAACGAATTCCGCCAGCACCAACTAAAGCTGGTAAATCCCAATTCTCAACTTCTTCTCCATTATCATGACCTTTGGCTAAATGTTTTATCATATTTGGTGTAAACATAACTCTCGTATTGTCCATACCCAAAGTATTCGCAATTCTATCTACCATAATCGACTCATAATCTTTCTTGTATTGCAATTCCAAAATATGTCCTAACATCCCTAATGCTAAATTAGAGTACTCATATTTTTCACCAATATCTCGTGTCAATTCATAGCCAGAAATAAAATCATAAGCCATCTCAATTGTGTAATCTGCATATGGATTATTAGGGTTTGCAGGTGTAAAATTATCTGGCATACGAGCTAAACTAGAAGAGTGTGTTGCAACATCTTTTATTGTAATCTCTTTATCATTTCTTGTAGGAACTTTCGTGTATTCTGAAAGGTATTTAGAAATTGGGTCTGATAGTTTCATTTTTCCTTTTACAACTTCATCAGCAACAATAATTCCGGTAAAAGTCTTTGAAATGGAACCTATTTCAAAAATAGAATTTTTATCTACGTTTGCTCCAGTTTTTAAATCTGCTATTCCATAACTATAATATTCAACCTTTTCTCCCTCAATTAACGCAACTACAATTCCTGTATTGATACCTTCATCAACTCGTTGTTTTATATGATCTTTAACTTCTGTAGAAATTTTGTTTTCTTGTGCGTTTGTGATATATCCTATAGATATAAATAACAAAAATGTGATGATTTTTTTCATGAGTAACAGTCTTTATTTAATGATTTTAGTTTTCTTGAGCATTTCAAGTTATTAATAATTTGACGACAGTAAACAAAAAATGTTACCACTAATAAAAAAATAGTTTACAAAACAATATCAATATTATATTCATTCCCGTTAAATTGAAGTGTATCATTTTTTTTCTTTCCAAGCAATAATTGACCGATAGGAGATTTGGCAGAAACAGCATAAAATATTTCGTTTTCCACAACTATTTTACCTGCGCTAATAGCAAGAAAATAATTTATCGTATTCGTTTTAACAATACTCCCCATTTTACAAACACTTGAAACTTCTTGAATATTTATTCTTTCCAATACCAATTTCATTTCTGTAACTCCGTAGAGTTGTTGCCCTGCTTTTTCCATTTCAAGTTGCAACATTGCTCTACCAGTTTCATGTTTGTCTCCAGCTGAGCTTTTGGTTTCTGATGCTAAACCTTCCTGATTAGATTTGATTGTTTTTTCAATAGTTGCTAGCTTAGAATTAACAAACTCTTTGCATTGATTATATAAGGCTTCTTTAAGTTGATTGTTTTTCATTTTACACTAATTCAGCTAGTTCTTTTCCTATGACACTTCCAATTGCAATTCCCATTCCACCTAATCGAACTCCACAATAGACATTCTCAGAAACTTGTTTTACAATTGCTTTCTTTTGATTTCCTACTCCCATAATTCCACTCCATCGATGTTCTATTTCAACTTCTTTATTTGGTAAAATTATGGTTTTTAAAATTTCTTCTAATTTATTTTGAACCAACGTTGTCAACCCAAATTCACTCGTTTCTTCTGTTGTAAAATCAAGGTTTCTTCCACCTCCAAATAAAATTCTGTCGTCAATATTTCTAAAATAATAATATCCTTTTTCTAAATGAAATGTTCCTTTAATCTGAAGGTTTTCGATAGGTTTTGTAATTAAAACTTGCGCTCGTGCAGGCTGCAAGTCCTCTTTTAAAAATTGATTTTCAAAACCATTCGTAGCGATTAAAATTTTATGAGACTTGAATGAAAAATTAGTGTTTATCTCTACTTCTCTATCATCAGAAATTTTAGTAACCTCCACATTATTTAAGATTTTTATTCCTTTTTTTTGAGCGAGAAGCATTAGTGATTTCATCATTTTTCCTGTGTCAACCTGACCTTCATATTGGTTAAAAAAGTAGTTGTCTTTTACTTTTTTAAAGTCGTATTTATTCTCACAGATAGAAAAAATGTTTTGCTTAAAAATAGGTTTTAAAAGTTGATTAACTTTTTCTTTCTCGGAAACACATTTGTCAAACAAATCATCCTGCTTAGAAAATAATTCATATCCTCCGTATTGTCTAAAACCTATATTAGTATCTCCTAAATTCTCTCTTAACAACCTCAACCCCTCCCAACGTTTTTCAACTAAGTCATACACTTCTTGTTCGGAGTGTGTTTCTAAATCATCAATGATTTCAGAAAGGCTTCCAAAACAAGCAAATCCAGCATTTTTAGTACTTGCGCCGTTTGGCAATAAGCCTTTTTCCAGCACAAGAATATTAGTTTTAGGGTGTTTTTCTTGTAAATAGATTGCTGTATTCAGTCCAACTATTCCGCTTCCAATGATTGTAAAATCAACATTAGAAAACCAACTTTTTAACTCCCAATAACTAAAATTCATATTATATCTTATAAGTGTTTTTCAAAACAAATGCTTTTTTTTGCATGTTTATATTGTCCGTAATTTGGGATTGATTGATATCCGTTTGATTGATATAATTTTATTGCACTTTTCAACACAATTCCAGTTTCTAAAACACATTTTTTATAACCCAATTCTTTGCTCCAAATTTCCAATTCCGATAATATTTTTGTTGCGACTCCTAAGCTTCTATTCTCTAGATTAACATACATTCTCTTTATTTCAAAAGATCCATCATTGTGTTTTTTTATTGCTCCACAGCCTAAAGGTATACTGTCTTTATGAGCCATAACAACATGATTTATAACATCAATATTATTGTATTGATTATAAAAATCGTGATCATCACCATCTGAAACTTTTAAAAAAGCATCAAGAGCTTTAACAAGTTTGATGAAATCTATATTATTAGAATCTGTTCTTTTAATTGTTATCATTAAAATTCTAGTTTTAATTGCACATCTATAACCTTTTCTTTTTTCTTCGTATTTAGATTTAAATTAGTTACAGAAATTCCTAAAAGGCGTACAGAGTTCTTCATTCTTTCTTGATATAATAACTCTCTAACTGTTTCTAAAAGCAACTCTCTTTCTTTAACAAAGTATGGTAGTGTTTTACCTCTTGTTTGTTGTGTAAAGTCGCTGTATTTAATTTTTAAAGTTACTGTTTTTCCTGCTAATTTTGATTTTTTTAATCGTTGCTCTAATTCATCAGCAATTGTTTCCAAACGCTCCATCATAAAGACTTCTGAAGTTAGGTTTGTTGAAAACGTATGTTCTGCTGCAACTGATTTCGGAATATGGTTTGGATTTACTTTTCCATTATGGATTCCGCGTACAATATTATAATAGTGCCCTCCAGATTTTCCGAAATTTTTTATTAAAAACTCTTGTGGTTTTTCTTTTAAATCTTTGCCGTAAAAAATCCCAAGGTTATACATTTTGGTGGCAGTTACTTTACCAACCCCATAAAACTTTTTAATATCTAATTGTTCTAAAAACTCAATGGCTTCTTCGGGTAAAATTGTTTTTTGTCCATTTGGTTTATTGATGTCTGAAGCAACTTTTGCAATAAATTTATTATAAGATATCCCTGCGGATGCTCTTAAACCTAATTGATCATATATTTTTTGTCTAATCTCTTCAGCTATCAATGTTGCAGAAGGGTTTCCCTTTTTATTTAGCGTAACATCAAGATATGCTTCATCTAAAGAAAGTGGCTCAACCAAATCCGTATACTCATAAAAAATAGCACGAATCTGTTTAGAAATTTCTTTATATCGACTAAATCTTGGGGAAACAAAAATCAAGTTAGGACAGTTTTTTCGCGCAATAACTCCGCTCATTGCAGAACGAACACCAAATTTTCGCGCTTCATAACTTGCTGCAGAAACAACTCCTCGATCTCCACTTCCACCAACGGCAACTGGTTTTCCAACTAATTTTGGATCATCTAATTGCTCCACAGATGCATAAAATGCATCCATATCTACATGAATTATTTTTCTATTTGCAACAATTAATTCCACACTCAAAAATACAAATAAAAAAAAGCGCATCAATTGATGCACTTTTTAAATTTATTTATAAAATATTATTCTTAAACGACTCCTTGATCTAACATTGCATCGGCAACCTTTACGAAACCTGCAATATTTGCTCCTTTAACGTAATCTACATAACCGTTAGAATCAGTACCATACTCAACACAAGAAGCGTGAATATCGTTCATGATTTGGTTTAATTTTCCATCTACCTCTTCTCTTGTCCAGTTGTAACGTAAAGAGTTTTGACTCATTTCTAAACCAGAAGTTGCAACTCCACCAGCATTAGATGCTTTTCCTGGAGCGAATAAAATTTTAGCTGCTTGGAATACTTCAATAGCCTCTGGAGTAGAAGGCATGTTTGCTCCTTCAGAAACACAGATACATCCGTTTTCAATTAATGTTTTTGCTTCATCTCCGTTTAACTCATTTTGAGTAGCACAAGGTAAAGCGATATCTGCTTTTACAGACCAAGGCCTTTCACTTGCGAAAAATTTTGCCTTAGGGTATTTCTCAACATACACACCAATTCTTCCACGACGGACATTTTTAATTTCCATAACGTATGCTAATTTCTCAGTATCAATTCCATCTGCATCATAAATATATCCCGAAGAATCTGACATTGTAACTACTTTTGCTCCTAATTCAGTCGCTTTTTCTGTAGCATATTGTGCAACGTTTCCAGAACCAGAAACTACAACCGTTTTTCCTTCAAAAGAATCTTCTTTTGCATTTAACATGTTTTGGGCAAAATATACATTTCCGTAACCTGTTGCTTCTGGTCTAATTAAAGAACCTCCCCAAGAAGCACCTTTTCCTGTTAAAACACCAACAAATTCGTTACGTAATTTTTTATATTGACCGAACATAAATCCAATTTCTCTTCCTCCAACACCAATATCTCCTGCAGGAACATCTGTATTTGCACCAATATGACGGAATAACTCAGACATGAAAGCTTGACAGAACGCCATTACTTCTCTATCAGATTTTCCTTTAGGATTAAAGTCTGACCCTCCTTTTCCTCCACCCAGTGGTAAAGTAGTAAGTGAGTTTTTAAATACTTGTTCGAATCCTAAGAATTTTAAAATTGATAAATTTACAGAAGGATGAAAACGCAAACCTCCTTTGTAAGGTCCAATTGCTGAATTAAATTCAACTCTATAACCTCTATTTACTTGTGTTTCCCCACTATCATCAACCCAGGGAACTCTAAACATAAGTGTCCGTTCTGGTTCTACCATTCTCTCTAGTAATTTTTTCCCTTGATATTTAGGGTTGTCTTGAATAAATGGAATTACTGTTTCTGCTACTTCATGAACAGCTTGTAAAAATTCTGGTTCGTTTGCATTACGTTGATTTACGTAATCCATAAAGTCTGAAATCACTTTTTTCATAATTTTTAGTGTGTTTTTTTATATAATTTTCAAATTACCGTGCAAATATAATTAAATTCCTAATTGTTAAATTTAAATTGACCTTTTTTTTGCTCAAATACACCTTTTACTACAACGTTTTCGAAAGATTGATTATTCTAGCAACCAACTCTTAGTGAAACCTACGCTTATTTTCATTAAAAAACCATAAATTTGCAACCTAATTATTGAGGAAAAATAAGATGTTAGATAAAGTAAAAGAACTGATTGGTGATGTACACAATTTTAAAACCACTTCAAAAGAAGAGATTGAAGTATTTAGAATTAAGTATTTGGGAAGCAAAGGTTTATTAAAAGATCTTTTTAATGAGTTCAAAACTGTTGATACATCTTTAAAAAAAGATTTAGGGCAGGCATTAAATAGTTTGCGTAATGCTGCTTCAGATAAAGTTCAGGAGTTAAATGAATCTTTAGAGGGCCAGGCTGAAACAAAAAGTATTTATGGCGATTTAACACGTCCATCAGAAGCAATTGAATTAGGTTCAAGGCATCCAATTTCAATTGTGAGAAATAGAATTATTGAGGTCTTTTCAAAAATTGGTTTTACTGTTTCTGAAGGTCCAGAAATCGAAGATGATTGGCATAATTTTACCGCATTAAATTTACCTGAATATCATCCTGCAAGAGATATGCAAGACACGTTCTTTATTGAGCAAAACCCCGACCTTTTATTGAGAACTCATACATCTTCTGTACAGGTTCGATATATGGAAGAAAATCAACCTCCTATCAGAACTATATCTCCTGGAAGAGTGTTCAGAAATGAAGATATTTCTTCACGTTCTCATTGTATTTTCCATCAAGTAGAGGGTTTATATATCGATACTGATGTTTCGTTTGCCGATTTAAAACAAACTCTTTTATATTTTACAAAAGAGATGTTTGGAAAATCAAAAATTCGTTTACGCCCATCCTATTTTCCATTTACAGAGCCAAGTGCTGAAGTGGATATTTATTGGGGATTAGAGACTGAAATTGACCATAAGATAACCAAAGGAACGGGTTGGCTAGAAATTATGGGATGTGGGATGGTAGATCCTAATGTGTTGAAAAATGCTAATATTGATTCAGAAAAATACACGGGTTATGCTTTTGGAATGGGTATTGAACGTATTGCAATGTTATTATATCAAATTCCAGATATAAGAATGTTTTATGAGAACGATATCCGCTTTTTAGAGCAATTTAAATCTGTTTTATAAATCGTGAAAAAAGACATTCAAATACCCGAAGTTACAGGCGTATTAATGGCTATTGTAAAAGAATACAATTCTGATTTTAGAACGGATGATTGGAACGTATATATCATCAATAATAAACCAATAGATTTAGAAATGGTTTTAATCGTTTCAAGGGGTTTTGATGATTCAGACGCAACTTCTACAATGCGTCATAAAATCGAAAACTTACCTGCAAATTCTTTTGCTAAAGTTGAATTGATTCAGCCTGAACTTTTTAAACTCAACAACGAATTTAAAGTCTCCTTTTTTGCTGATAATCAATTACTTGATAGGACATTCTTATTTGCTAAAAACAGCATAAAAGATGGCGCTTTAAGATTAGTTTCTGAATTAAATAAAAAGGGAATTGTTATAAAATAACACTTCATTTACTGCGTAAATCCTAAAACTAAATACATTGTTATAGTAATTACTCCGCCTATTAAGGCATATGGTAATTGTGTTTTTACATGGTCAATATGATCACTTGCAGATGCCATAGATGAAATTATAGAAGTATCTGAAATGGGTGAGCAATGATCACCGAAGACTCCACCTCCAAGTGTAGCAGCAACAATTAATGTAATGTCGGTACCATGAATATTTGCCATCGGAATTGAAATTGCTAACATTATTGCAAAGGTTCCCCAAGAAGTCCCTGTAGAAAACGCTATAAAAGAACTAATAATAAACACAACTGCTGGTAATAATTCGGGTGTTAAAAAATCTTTCGTCACATTTGCTACATATTGTCCTGTTTCTAATGCTTTACAAGCGTCTCCTATCGCAAAAGCCAGCACCATTAATAGTGCTAAAGGCATTAACTCGCTAATCCCTTTTAAAGTAATGTCAATCGCTTCTTTACTCTTTACTATCCCCTGAACTCTATACATCACAACAGCCACTAAAATTGCTGTACTCACTGCATATAAAACAGAAGATGAACCAGAACCACTTCCTATCGCTTGTGATAAATGATTTCCAAATGAAGTGAAACTTTCAACTTCATTCCATCCTGTAAATGCCAAATAAACTGGCATCATAACAATCATAGTTAGTAAAGGGATTATCATGTTATATGCTTTCGCATGAATTCCTTCTTTTGGAGGAAAAGAAGTAACTTCATCAGAAACCATTGGTTTTGAGCCTTCATTTAATAGTTTTCCTGTCTCTTTTGTCCTTTTTTCAGCCTTCGCCATTGGACCAATATCTTTCTTAAAAATGATGACTATAAAGACCATCAACAGCGCAATAATTGGATAAAAATTATATTTTATTGAGGCTATCATTACCGAAAATGGCTTTTCAACTCCTTGAGTCAATAATAATCCCATAATAAATGCTCCCCAAGCATTGAAAGGTATTAATATAGAGGTTGGTGCTGAACTAGAGTCCGCTATATAAGCTAATTTTTCTCTTGGTATTTTTAATCGGTCAAAAATAGGTCTGTATAAGGTTCCTACCGTCAAAGAACTAATAGTTGTTTCAACAAAAAGAGCAATTCCTGTAATTGCAGCTAACAATTGAATCACGACTCTACTATAACCTGCTTGTTTGTTTTCAAAGTAAATAATTAGTTTATTTATCTTATTTACAAACCCTTCTACACCTCTTGAATATTGAATAAAAAGCAATAATGAGCCAACAAGCGCGCTAAATATTATGGTACGCGTATTTCCTGCAGATTTAAAAACATTAATTATGGCCTCTATGGCTGCGAAAGTTCCATCAATAAAATTCCAGTCATTCATGATTATCCACGAAAACCAAATTCCAAATAGCAAAGCAATATAAACTTGCTTTGTTCTAAGCGCTAATATGATTGCAATTATTGGTGGTAAAATTGATAAAAATCCGTATTCCATAAGTTAAGTTAGTCTATCAAGTCTGTTAGTTTATTAAATTCAATTTTGGCATTTCTTCCTTCGTACAATACGTTATAGACAGCATCAATAATTGGTGTTGTTGCACCATTCTCTTGATTGATTTCATAGGCGCTTTTAGTAGCGTAATATCCTTCTGCAACCATACTCATTTCTAACATTGCAGATTTTACAGTGTATCCTTTTCCAATCATGTTTCCAAACATTCTATTTCTACTAAACGTAGAATATCCTGTAACTAGTAAATCTCCTAAATATGCTGAATTATTAATGTTGCGTTTCATTTTATGCACTTTTTTAATATAGCGCTTCATTTCTCTAATTGCGTTGGACATTAAAACCGATTGGAAATTATCACCATAACCTAAACCATGTGCTATACCAGCAGCAATAGCATAAATATTTTTAAGCATCGCAGCGTATTCTGTTCCAATAATATCGTCAGAAGTTTTTGTTTTTATATATCTACTAGATAAACATTCTCCCATTAAAGACGCTTTTTCTTCATCTTGACAAGCAATCGTCAAATATGACAATCGTTCTAAGGCAACCTCTTCCGCATGACAAGGACCAGTAATAACACCAATATTTTCAAATGGTATATTCATGATATCGTGAAAGTGCTCGCCAACAATCAATCCTGTTTTTGGAACAATTCCTTTAATAGCCGAGAAAATAATTTTCCCATCCAAAGGGGTTTTAATTTTATCTAATTCTCCTTGGACAAAAGCAGATGGAATTGCAAAAATTAAATAGTCTGCATATTCAATCATTTCATTTATATCATTTGATATATTTAATTGATCTAAATGAAACTCAACCGAACTCAGGTAACTAGGGTTATTATTATTTCTTCGTAAATGCTCTGCAGTATATTCACTTCGCATATACCAACCAACAGTTTCCAAATTTTCACACAACATTTTCACAATGGCTGTGGCCCAACTTCCGCTTCCAAAAACCGCTATTTTAGGTTTAATACTCATTCTTTACATATTTTATATTTCAAAAATACTGTTTTTTAATAAATATAGATGCTATTTCATATATTTGTAATTACTTAATTTATTTACTTGAGCATACTTAAACGTTTTTTTAAAGACACTGTTATTTATGGATTGGCAGCCGTTTTACCTCGTGTTATTAATTTTCTATTAGTACGCGTTCATACTGATGCGCTTCCGCCAGATAGTTTTTCTGAAAACACCTACTTTTATATTTGGGCAATGTTGTTTTCTATATTACTTACTTTTGGGATGGAAACCGCCTTTTTTAGATTTTATAACAAAGAAAAACAAAAAGATACTCTTGTCTCAACTGCATTTATTAGCATGCTTATTACAGTTGCTGTATTTATTGCAGTACTGCTTTTCTTTTTTAATTCTTTTCTTCAATTATTTGATTTTGAAACAAACCCTTTACGACTGAAGTTATTTATTGGGATTATAGCGCTTGATACAATAGCAATGATTCCTTTTGCTTACTTAAGAGCATCAAACAGACCTATTAGATACGCTCTCATAAAACTTATTAATGTTGCGGTGATTGTGACCATAACATTATTGGGCTTAAAATACATTCCTCAATATTTAAATGAAGGTAAAAACCTACCAGAATTCATTTCAAATAACTATCATAAAACACCTATAGTCAATTACATCTTTATTGCAAATGTGCTTGGAAGTGCTATTTCATTTATCCTATTAGTCCCTTTTTTATTGAAGTTTAAATTCAACTTTAATTTCAGTTTACTTAAAAAAATGTTGACGTATAGTTGGCCAATTGCTGTTGCTGGAGTTGCATATGTGATTACCGAAAGTTTAGATAAGTATCTCATTAAAAATATGATTGGAGATACGGAAATGGGAATTTATGCTGCGTGTTATAAATTGGCGATTTTTATGAACTTATATATTATGGCATTTAAATTGGGTGCAGAGCCTTTCTTTTTTAATCATGCTGATAAAAAGAATGCTAAAGAAACCTATGCTAATATCATGAACTATTTTGTGATTGTAGGGACTTTAGTTTTAATTGGAATTGTAGGTTATATAGACATCTTAAAACATTTAATAAACCCTGAATATTGGGGTGCGTTAAAAATAGTTCCAATCGTATTATTGGCGAATTTATTCTTAGGTATTTATCACAATCTTGCGATCTGGTATAAGCTAACAGATAAAACGAGATATGGAATGTACTTCTCTATTTTTGGAGCATTAATTACAATTGGCTTAAACCTTATTTTGCTTGAAAAATATGGAATAATGGTCGCTGCTTGTGCAACCTTAATAGCCTATGGATCTATGGCCGTTATTTCATATTATATTGGAAAAAAACATTATCCAGTAAAATACAATTTACAGAAAATGAGTATTTATCTAATTTCTTCAATTGTTATTTGTGCACTTTCTTTCCTCCTTTTTAGAGGAAATTTATGGGTTTCAACATTATTGATATTCCTTTTTGCTGGAATCATTTATTGGAATGAAAAAGACGAAATACTTAACGTCTTTAAAAAAATAAACCTGAAATGAAAATTATTCCAGGTTTATATATAAAATAAATATTTGCTTTTATTTTTTAATAATCTTTATTGTTTCAGAAGATTCATTTATTTTAAATTTCATAAAATAAACTCCAGAACTAAAGTCATTAATATCAATTTCAGTGTTATTTCCACTCTCTAAGTTCAATTCTTTTGTATAATGCTCTCTACCGTTAATATCATAAATTTGTAAAGAAACATTTTCCATGTTTCTAACTGTTTGAATATTTATTCTGTCTTCTGTAACGGTTGGATACACTTTCAATCCGTATTTGTTTTCAAAATCTTCTACTTCTAATACTAGCGCATCAAATTTACCTGTAAACAATCCTCTTCCAAATGTTGTTGCTAATACCGTATTATCAGAAATTCTTAAATCTAAATCTAAAACTGGAACGTCAGACATACCGTTATTAGATTGTGTCCAAGTTGGAGCTGAAGGGTTTGCGTTTAAATAATCAAAACCATCCGTTCTCCAAACTCCTAATGATGTTCCAATAATAAGTTCATTAGAAAGTAATGGGCTTTGTAAAATACATTTTACAGGTATATCAGGTAAATTTCCTTCTAAAGAATTCCAAGTAGATCCTTGATTGCTTGTGTACCATATGCTAGTAACTCCATAGTTATGCATTGTTACAAATATATTTTGTTCAGAAGCTCCAAATTCAACATCAGAAATACTCCCTACAAAACTACCTCCAGTAATATCTGACCAATTTGGTGTACCGTCGGCATTTGTAATTAATAATAATTTACTATCATCCGTTCCAACCAACATTGTTGTGGTTGCGAGTGTATATGTAGATATTGTAAAAGCTGTTGGCGCTCCTGTTAATAGAGCGTCCGTTAATGTTGTTTTTGTAGCTGTACCTGCAGCGGGAATAGATGTAAGCCCTGAATATCTATAAATTCGATCTGCACCATTTGAGCCGTTGGTATATAAAATATCTAGATTAGAATCCAATCCTGAAGGGTTAATAAAATCTCCATCGTCATTCGAATCACTATTAACAGTCCTCCAAGCGCCTTCAGAATAATCAAATAATTGAATACTATTATTGTATACATAATTTCCTAATACATAATCCGTTGCAACTTGGTCATAAAAACTATAAGCTCCATCACCGCCTTTAATTCTATCTGCTGCATCTGGCCCTACAGGATTACCATTTTCAATTAATTGAGTACCGTTGTCTTGTGCTCCAGCAACCATATAATCACCAGCGTTAAAACTTCCAGGGGCTATATCTCCAGAATAAAATTGTACAACATTATAGGTGTCATCAACATCAGTCATAACTGTTAAATTGTTACCTGTTGCTGAAAAATCACTTACATATGATATTCCTCCATCATGTCCTAAAACTCCTAAGTTTGAATTTGTAGGGTGAAATGTTAAAGCGTGTTGATCTGCATGTACTGGAGATCCCGCCGTTGAATAATAAGTTGACCAATGTGAAATCGTATTCCAATTTGTTCCGCCATCTATGGAACTATGAACATTTATTCCACCAATATATACAATATCATCATCATTTGGATCTGCTTCTAATACTAAATCATAAAATGCTTGTCCTCTAGTAAAATCAGTAGAGCTGACAGAACCGTCAGGATCATTAGGTAAAGTTATGCTTGTTAGAGAAGCAAACGCATCCGTAGTAACATACATTTCTGGGTTAGTTCCATCGGCCAACACATAAAGTTTTAAAGGGTCGGTTGCTGAGGCTTCAATTTCTGTTCTAAACACGTTTGCAATTGTTGTAATCAAACTAAATGTCGTTGCTCCACCAGTGTTTCTTCTATAAATAGCACCTCCATTATCACCAAACCCATAAGAATTAGTAGTTGCTAACCAAAGATTTCCGTTTGCATCAACTTCAAAATCATTTACAGACACATCGACTACATTCGTGTCTTTGACCCATGTAGCCCCTCCATTTGTAGATTGAAAAAGACCTCTCTCAAATGAACCTAAAAAATTTATTGGGCTAGTACTGCCATCAAATCCTGCAGAAACACCAACATAAACTTCTGTAGAACCATTATTATCCCAAGCAACTATATCATTAATAAAATGTACTCCTCCAAAAACGTTTGAAGTATCTGTATAAAAATCATACACGTCTAAAACTTGTGTCCACGTAGTTCCAGCATTTGTAGTTTTATAAACTCCCCTACCTACTGCTGCACCATAAGTTGATTGCTCTCCAGATCCTAAATACCAAGTGCTATTCGTATTATCATTTGGATCAATAGCAAAGCAAGTTATTGAAAGGTTAGTAGGTAAACCAGTAACTAAAGACCAACCTCCATTAGTAGAAATATTATCTGTTTTCCATAAACCACCACTTGCCCCACCAGCAAAAACTCTATTATTTGTACCGTCAGTTGGATCAAAAAATAATACTCTCGTTCTTCCTCCAACATTGTTGGGGCCTCTTTCTATCCAAAGATTATCAGTTCCGTCACCTGGAGAGCGAAATAAAGTATTATCATTTTGCATTTTTTTTTGCAATGAATTTACATTTTGCGGCTCAGGCAATCCAGTATTAGGATTCATTGTTAATTCCCATTGCCTTTCATAATATTTATTAGCAGGAATTCCAAGATCTTTTCTTTCTTGTTTTGTTAATTTTTTTGTTTCCTTAAAGGGACTGTTATTTAAAAACGTTTTGTGTTTTTGTTTTAATTCAGTTATTTCATCTGTTTGATTTATATTATAAAAAATAAATGAAAATACGGCTATAGATATAACTATAAGGCTTAAGAGGCGTAATTTTTTAAACATGTGGTTAGTTTTTGGGGTTAAATTTCTTTTACTTTGCAGTTGCAATTTATGCTTTTTTAATTAAAAAAAATCTACTTAAAAAATGAACATACAAATCATAAATAAATCCAAACATGAAATTCCTAGTTACGAAACTCAAGGCTCAGCCGGAATGGATCTACGTGCAAATATTGATACATCTATCACTTTAAAACCGCTTGAAAGAACGATTGTAAAAACAGGGTTATTCATTGCACTTCCAATTGGAACTGAAGCACAAGTTCGCCCACGAAGTGGTCTTGCAGCAAAAAAAGGAATTACAGTATTAAACGCTCCAGGAACAGTAGATGCAGATTATAGAGGTGAAATTGGTGTGATTTTAGTAAACATTTCAAATGAAGATTTCACTATCAATGATGGTGAGCGAGTCGCACAATTGGTTATTGCAAAACACGAAAGAGCAGAATGGCAAGAAGTGGAGATATTAAGTGAAACAGAAAGGGGTTCAGGAGGTTTTGGCTCAACAGGAGTTTAGCTACTCTAAATATCCACACATTTTAGATTTTAAAGACTCGATGTTGGAATCTTTATACTATTCTTTTTTACCTATAGATAAATAAATATTAGGACAAAAAAATCCCGAAGTTTAATTCGGGATTTTTTATTTTATTTTATTTTTCAGCAATTGCTGCTTTAATTTTAACTTCAAGTTCTTCTGCAAGATCTGGATTGTCTTTAATCAATGCTTTTACAGCATCTCTTCCTTGACCTAATTTTGTTTCTCCATAACTAAACCATGATCCGCTCTTTTTAACAATTCCTAAGTCTACTCCTAAATCTAAAATTTCTCCAACTTTAGAAATTCCTTGACCATACATAATATCAAATTCTGCAATTTGAAATGGTGGTGCTACTTTGTTTTTTACAACTTTCACTTTTGTACTATTTCCAAGCACTTGATCACCATCTTTAATTTGAGTTCTTCTTCTAATATCTAAACGAACAGAAGCATAAAATTTTAATGCATTTCCACCTGTAGTTGTTTCAGGGTTTCCGAACATTACACCAATTTTTTCACGCAATTGGTTGATAAATATTACTGTACAATTAGTCTTACTTATAGTTCCTGTTAACTTTCTTAAAGCTTGTGACATTAAACGAGCATGTAATCCCATTTTAGAATCTCCCATTTCACCTTCAATCTCACTTTTTGGAGTTAGCGCTGCAACAGAATCAATAACCACCAAATCAATAGCACCAGAACGAATTAAATTTTCCGTAATTTCTAATGCTTGCTCACCATAATCTGGTTGAGAAATAATCAAATTATCTATATCTACCCCTAAATTAGCAGCATAAAAACGATCAAAAGCATGTTCTGCATCGATAAAAGCGGCAATTCCACCTGCTTTTTGCGCTTCTGCAATAGCATGAAGTGTTAACGTCGTTTTTCCAGATGATTCAGGACCATAAATTTCAATAACTCTTCCTCTTGGATATCCACCAACACCTAAAGCTAAATCTAAACCTAAAGAACCCGATGAAATTGATTCAATATCTTGATGTACAACATCACCCATTTTCATTACCGATCCCTTACCATACGTTTTATCTAACTTATCTAAAGTAAGTTGTAATGCCTTTAATTTCGCTTCTTTTTCTTTATCTGCGGCCATAATTTTATTGATATTTTATTTTTTTAAACAAGACGTTAAAATTACTAAAAAGTATTGAGTAAAAC
>CAWVTS010000031.1:0-17533 GCA_963933045.1 uncultured Lutibacter sp.
AATACGTAATGCCATAGGCCTTTAAATGATTTTCCTGATTGTTGTCATTCATGGGAATATAAACGAATGATGCGAAAATAGAATGTGTAACAAAAAACAACATAAGCAGTAAAATACTGCTTCTTAGTTGCTGTTTTATTTGTAGTATGTTTTTCAATAAGTAATAAATTAGACTTTAAAATGGAACGCCATCATCAATTCCTCCAAAAGCATCATCAGGATTCACATTTTGAGCACTTGCAGGTAATTCATTATTCATTTTAGATTGGAATTCATTTCCAAACCCTTCATCTAAATCTGAGAATTGTGCTAAATGACCTGTAAATTTCAAACGAATATTATCCAAACCACCATTTCTGTGTTTTGCCATAATAAATTCTCCTTGACCTTCACAAGGCGTACGCTCATCATCATCCCATTCTGTCATTCCGTAATATTCTGGACGGAAAATAAAAGATACAATATCGGCATCTTGCTCAATCGCTCCAGATTCACGTAAATCTGAAAGTAAAGGTCTTTTAGATCCTCCACGGGTTTCAACAGCACGCGATAATTGTGAAAGTGCAATTACAGGAACTGCTAATTCCTTAGCAAGGGCTTTTAAATTTCTCGATATCATCGATATTTCTTGCTCACGATTGCCACTATTTTTACTCGATCCAGCAGTCATCAATTGTAAATAATCGATAATAATGATTTTTACATCATGCTGAGATACTAAACGTCTTGCTTTTGCTCTTAAATCAAAAATTGAAAGAGAAGGTGTGTCATCAATAAAAATAGGTGCCTTTGTTAAGTTTTTAACTTTTACATTTAATTGCTCCCATTCGTGTGCTTGTAAATTTCCAGTTCTTAATTTACTTGATGAAATTCCAGTTTCACTAGAGATCATACGTGTAATTAATTGAACTGATGACATCTCTAAAGAAAATACTGCAACAGCATGGTTGAATTGAATAGCCATGTTTTTGGCCATAGAAATTACAAAGGCTGTTTTACCCATACCTGGACGCGCAGCGATTATAATTAAATCTGAAGGCTGCCAACCAGAAGTTAAAGCATCCAATTTTGTAAATCCAGACGCGACACCACTCATCCCTTCTTTTTTGGAGATTTCTTCAACTTTTTGAATCGCTGTTTTTACTAAACTCGCTGCATCTTCAGAACCTTTTTTCAAGTTCCCTTGAGTGACCTCAAAAAATTTACTTTCAGCAGCATCTAATAGATCAAAAACATCAACTGTTTCGTCATAAGCTTCTTGAATAATTTCTGATGAAATAGTAATTAATTTTCGCTGAATGAATTTTTGAAGTATAATTCTTGAATGAAATTCTATATGCGCTGTAGAAGCAACTTTTTGTGTTAAGCCAATTAAATAAAAATCTCCTCCAACAAATTCTAACTTTCCGTTTTTTCGTAACTGATTAGAAACAGTACGTAAATCAATTGGCTCAGAGTTTTGGAATAATGTATAAATGGCACGGTAAATTTCTTGATGTGCAGGTACATAAAAAGTATCTGGATTTAAAATATCAATGACGTCATCTACCCCTTTTTTATCAATCATCATTGCGCCTAATACAGCAGTCTCTAAATCAACGGCTTGTGGAGGTAACTTTCCTTTTTCAAGGTTAATCACCGTATTTCTTTTTGTATTTCTCGACTTTAGTGGCTGTGTGTTCTCCATGAAAACAAAAGTAAATTTAAAGACTTAAAATGTGGTGGTTTTATAAAAATATATTTGTACACATCTTTTGTTAATAAGTGTCTATAATGTTAATAACTATGAAACGAAAAGCATCTTGTTTTATTTCTTATTTTTGACTGATGAATAATACGAAAAAATATCGAATTTTAAGTGTTTTATTAGTAGTCCAATGGCTTGTAATTCAATTAATTTCAAAATCACCTGACTTTGTAGAGAACTATTATTCTACAGGTATATACCCATATATTTCTCGTTTTTTCAGATTTTTATTTGGTTGGATTTCATTTTCATTTGGCGATATTATATATATAGTATTGTCTGTATTGATACTTCGTTTTATCATGCAATCATTCAGAAAAAAAAGAGTAGAAATTGTTAAAATAACTGGGCTTCTTTCAATTATATATTTTTGTTTTCATTTTTTTTGGGGAATCAACTATTTACGTCGTCCTTTATATAAAACTCTAGATATAAGAGAATTAAATTATTCTACTGATGATTTAGAAAAATTCACATATTTATTAATTGATAAAATAAACAAAACACAAATTGAGATTACTGATAATGATACTGTAAAAGTGGCACTTCCTTTTTCAAAAAAAGAAATATATAATAAGGTTCAAGATGGATACAATAAATTAAGTAAAAAGCACCCTCAGTTTATGTATCAAGGGCAATCACTAAAGCATTCAATGATTAGTTTACCAATGACTTATTTGGGAACTTCTGGATATTTAAATCCTTTTACTGGTGAAGCTCAAGTAAATAGTTTAAATCCTTCTGTTTCTTATGCTTCAATAAGTTGTCATGAAGTTGCACATCAACTAGGATATGCTGCGGAAAATGAAGCTAATTTTATTGGCTTCATGTCATCAATAAATAATGAGAATATTTATTTTCAGTATTCTGGCTATTATATGGGATTGCGATATGCATTGAATGATTTATATAGGCACGATAAAGAGAAGTATAAAATTGCAATACAGAAAGTGAATAAAGGGATTCTTAAAAACATGAAGGAGTCTCAAGAGTTTTGGCAAGGCTATCAAAACTCTATTGAACCGTATTCTAAAAAAATATTTGATCTGTTTTTAAAAGCAAATAAACAAACTGCAGGAATCAAGAGTTATAGTTTAATGGTAGGAATGTTGATTAATTATAATAAAGAAAATCCAAACGAACTCTATTTCTTAAATTAATGTTAATTTTTTGCGATATAATTAATATATCGAAAAGGCTTTGTTAATTTTATAGCCTATCTATAATTTAAACAAAAAATTTATGAAAAAACGACTGCTCTACTGTTTGATTTTTATTTCGATCAATCAGTTGCACGCTCAGGAATATTTTCCTGTAAATGAAGGAGTTAAAACTTCCAATGAACAATTTACTGCATTCACCAATGCAATAATTCATGTAAGCCCAACCCTTACAATCGAAAATGGAACCTTATTAATTCAGAACCAAAAAGTAATAAGTTCAGGAAAAAACATTCGCATTCCAAAAAATACAATCACAATAGACTTGAATGGAAAACACATCTACTCATCTTTTATAGATATGTATACCAATTTTGGAATTGAAAAAACAAAAAAGAATTCAAGTACTAGTAGAAGACCTCAATATGACGCTTCTAGAGAAGGATATTATTGGAATGATCATATAATGCCTGATCAAAGAGGATTCAAAGATTTTAAATTTGATACAAAAAAAGCAAAAGAATTGATTGATGCAGGATTTGGAGTTGTTGGAACACATCAACAAGACGGAATTATGCGTGGAACAGGCCTTATAGTTGCTTTGAATACAGCAGAAGGAAATGAAATTCGAATTATCGATACAGATGCAACACAGCACATGTCTTTAAAGAAGTCTGTTGCTTCTCGTCAAGCATATCCAACATCTAGTATGGGGTCTATGGCTTTATTACGTCAAGTATATCATGATGCTAGTTGGTATGCAGGAGGAAATTCTAAAACAAAGGATTTGGCTTTAGAAGCTTTAAATAGTTCTAAGAGTTTACCAATTATCTTTGAAGCAAATAGTTTAGACAACGATTTAAGAGCAAGTAAAATTGCAAAAGAGTTTGGCTTAAAGTATATCATTAAAGGTGGAGGAAATGAGTATAACGGCTTAAATGAGGTGGTAAATACGAATGCAAGTTATATTATTCCTATAAAATTTCAAAAACCATTTGATGTAAGTGATCCACATATGGCATCACAAGTAGAATTGGATGACATGCGTTCTTGGAACCAATCTCCTACAAATCCAGTAATACTAAGTAAAAAAGGAGTAACATTTGCTTTAACTACTGCCGATTTAAAATCTGCTAAAGATTTTAAAGGTAATTTGATGAAAGCAATCAAATATGGATTCGACAAAAACAAAGCATTGGAAGCTTTGACTACAATTCCAGCAAAGTTATTAGGGAAGAGTTCTGAAATAGGAACATTAAACAATGGTAGTTATGCTAACTTCTTAATTACGTCAGGAGAAATTTTTGAGAAGAAAACAAAGGTTTTTGAAAATTGGGTTCAAGGAAACAAGAACACAATAATAGATATGAATATTAAAGATATTCGTGGAGATTACACTTTAAAAGTTGCAGGGATATCATATGATTTAAAAGTAGCTGGTGAAATAGGGAAATTAAAGTCAGAAATGAAGTTAGACTCTGCTAAAGTAGCATCAAACATATCTCAATCTAATGGTTGGATTAATTTATTCTACACGCCGTTAAAAGAAAAGAAAACTGAATTTGTTCGTTTATCATCAGCAATAACCAATTCAAAGAATTTTAATGGTTCTGGAGTCTTAACAAATGGAAATTCAATTACTTGGTCGGCTATCAAGAAAGATAAAGACGAGAATAAAGAAGAGTCTGCTGATGAAAAAGGATCTAAAAAGGATGATAAAGAAGAAGAAGATAAATCACCAGTTGTGATGCCTCTTACTTATCCTAATGTCGCTTATGGCTTTAAAACAATGCCTAAGCAAGAAACTATATTGTTTAAAAATGCGACTGTTTGGACCAATGAATCAGATGGAATTTTAAAGAACACTGATGTATTGGTTAAAAACGGAAAAATATCAAAAATAGGAACGAACTTAAGATCTTCTGGAGCTAAAGTCGTGGATGCAACAGATAAACATATTACCGCAGGTATTATTGATGAGCATTCGCATATTGCAACAACATCTGTAAACGAAGCGGGTCATAATTCTACTGCAGAAGTAACCATAGAAGATGTTATAGACGCTGACGATGTTGGAATTTACAGAAATCTTGCTGGTGGTGTTACTACTATTCAAGTCTTGCATGGTTCTGCCAATCCAATTGGTGGAAGATCTGCTTTGATAAAATTAAAATGGGGCGAATCTGCGGATGAATTGCTATATAAAAACAGACCTAAATTCATCAAGTTTGCTTTAGGTGAAAATGTAAAGCAGAGTAATTGGGGAGCTAATAACAATGTTCGTTTTCCACAAACACGAATGGGAGTTGAACAAGTTTATATGGATTACTTCCAGAGAGCAAAAGAATATGATGCTGTAAAGAAAAGTGGCAAGTCTTATAGAAAGGATATTGAAATGGAAGTTTTGGCTGAAATTTTAAATAAAGAACGTTTTATCACCTGTCACTCCTATGTACAGTCTGAAATTAATATGTTGATGAAGGTTGCAGAAAGATTTGATTTTAGAATCAACACATTCACACATATTTTAGAAGGCTATAAAGTTGCTGATAAAATGAAAGAACATGGTGTTGGAGGTTCTACTTTCTCAGATTGGTGGGCATATAAATATGAAGTAAACGATGCGATACCTTATAATGGTGCAATTATGCACAATCAAGGGATTACAGTTGCTTTCAATTCAGATGATGCAGAAATGAGTAGAAGATTAAACCAAGAGGCTGCAAAAGCAGTTAAATATGGTGGTATATCAGAAGAAGAAGCATTAAAGTTTGTTACTTTGAATCCTGCAAAATTATTGCATATCGATGACAAAGTAGGAAGTATAAAAGTTGGTAAAGATGCTGATATCGTTCTTTGGAGTGATCATCCTCTATCTGTTTATGCAAAAGCAGAAAGAACAATGATTGAAGGAGTCACATATTTCGATAAGGAAACGAATGCTCAAATGATTAATGAAATTCATACAGAACGAAATGAGTTAATCAACATGATGTTACAAGAAAAAAATAAAGGAATGAAAACAGTTGCTCCGAAGAAAAAAGAGAAAGTTTATTTCCACTGTGATTCATTAGAAAATAGATAGTATTATGAGAAGAATGATAAAAAATATAAGTTTATTGCTAATGCTCGTAAGCGTTGGTCTATTTGCACAGCAAACTCCTGCTCCGCCTCAAACTACAGATTACACGATAGAAGGTGCTACAGCGCATCTTGGTACTGGTGAAGTGATTGAAAATTCATTGCTAATGTTTAGTAAGGGTAAAATCACCTTCGTAGGTAAAGCAGAAATGAAGATTGGGCGTATTGGTACAATTATCAATGCTAAAGGAAAACATATCTATCCTGGTTTTATCGCTGCAAATTCAACTTCCGGTTTAGTCGAAGTTGATGCTGTTAGAGCAACAAATGATAAACAAGAAACAGGAACGATGCTCCCACATATTCGTACTATAATTGCTTACAATGCCGAGTCTAAAGTTACAGAATCATTAAGACCAAACGGAGTTTTAATGGCGCAAGTAACTCCAAGAGGAGGAACAATTTCAGGAACGTCATCTATTGTACAGTTTGATGCTTGGAATTGGGAAGATGCAGCAATTAGAGTTGACGATGGAATTCATATAAACTGGCCGTCAAGAACATCTTTTGGAAGATGGTGGACTGGAGAAGATAAAGGTCCTAAATCAAACAAAAACTATAAAAAGACAGTTGATAAAGTAAGAACAATGATGAACGATGCTAAATCATATTTAAAAGGAAAGAGAGTTCCTAAAAACTTACCTTTAGAATCTCTGTCTGGTTTATTTGATGGCAGTCAAACATTCTATGCTCATGGCGGCGGAGAACAAGAAATTACCGATATCATTGCATTTTGTGAAGAAGTAGGTATTGAGAAAATTGTAATCGTTCATGGAAAAGATGCAGATAAGGTAGCAGATTTATTGGTTGCTAAAAACATTCCTGTTTTAATTGATCGTTCACATCGTTTACCTTCTAGTGGTGATGAGGATATACACTTACCTTATAAAACAGCAAAAAACCTAATTGATAAAGGAGTTGTTGTAGGAATAGGAATTGAAGGGCAAATGGAAAGAATGAATTCTAGAAACCTACCGTTTTATGCAGGAACATATGCTGCATATGGTATTGACAAGGAAGAAGCATTGAAATTAATAACTTCTAATACCGCTAAAATTCTTGGAATAGATGATAAAGTGGGTTCATTAGAAGTTGGAAAAGATGCCACACTATTTATTTCTGAAGGTGATGCTTTAGACATGCGTACTAACATTCTAACGGATGCTTTTATTCAGGGAAGAAAAATAAGTTTAGAATCACACCAAACGAAACTTTGGAAGCGCTATTCTAATAAATATAAAAATCAATAATTAGTTTCTATCTAAAACATTTAAAGCCGTCAAATTTGACGGCTTTTTTTTATGTATTTTTGACACATGTTTAAACAGATTTCAAGTATCCATAATTCGTTTGTAAAAGAACTTTTCCAATTGAAGGAAAAATCTAGAGTTCGTAAAAAAACTGGACGTTTTTTAATTGAAGGAAAACGAGAAATCACCTTGGCAATTTCTGGAGATTATGAAGTTGAAACGGTACTATTTGATAGTGGAATCATTTCTATTACAGAAATAGAAAGTTTATCGCTTTCTGAATCAACTGAATGCATTGAAGTTTCATCGGAAGTGTATCAGAAATTAGCGTACAGATCGAGTACAGAGGGAGTGATTGCTGTTGCTAAATCAAAGGAGCTATCTTTAGATGAAATACATTTCAAGTCACCTACCCCACTTGTTTTAGTTGCTGAAGCACCCGAGAAACCGGGGAATATTGGTGCATTATTAAGAACTGCAGATGCAGCAAATATAGACGCTGTAATTATTGCCAATCCAAAGACAGACCTATATAATCCTAATATAATTAGATCAAGTGTTGGTTGCGTGTTTACAAATCAAGTAGCAACAGGAACTACAACTGAAATAATCAAATTTTTACAATCAAAAAATATTCAGATATACTGTGCTGCTTTATTAGAAACTTCAGAAAACTATACGAAACAAAACTTCAAAAATTCTACCGCACTAGTTGTGGGAACTGAAGCAACTGGGCTTTCTGATGAATGGCTAAATAATTCTACCAAAAACATTATAATTCCAATGCAAGGAGTCATAGACTCAATGAATTTATCTGTTTCTGCTGGAATATTGATTTACGAAGCAAAAAGACAACGCGATTTTAAATGAGGATAACTATTAAAATTGCATCTGTATTGATACTTCTATTCTTGATGTCTAGTTGTGGCTCTTCAAAAAAAGCAAAAAGAATTATCACAATTCAAGAAAAATTAGAAATTGAATATCAAAAATATAAAGGAATTCCTTATAAATATGGTGGAACTACTAAAAGAGGTTTTGATTGTTCAGGATTTGTAAACGCTGTATATTTCAATGCATTCAATATAGATTTACCAAGAACAACGACTTTAATGTCTAAGCAAGGAGAAAAAATAAGTAAATCGAAGTTAAAACCAGGAGATTTAGTTTTCTTTAGGCCATCGCGCAAGTATATGCATATGGGAATTTATGTTGGTCACGGACTGTTTATGCATAGTTCTACGTCTAAGGGAATTATAAAATCAAGATTAGATAATGTGTATTGGAAAGGCAAATATAAATATGCTAGACGAATATTTAAAACAAAGAGATGACAGCAATAACACTATTTTACATCATTATTTCAATCATAATTATCAGTTTTATAATTGATAAAATTATTGATGATTTAAACGCCAAACATTTTGATGATATCCTGCCTTCGGAAGTTGCAGATGTATATGAGAATGAAGAGTATATAAAATCGCAAAAATATAAAAAGAAAAACTTTAAGTTTAGTAGTTTAACTTCTTTATTTTCAATTACATTGACATTAGTATTTTTCTTTTTAGAAGGATTCAAATATGTTGATGATTTAGCAAGAAGTTTGAGTAGTAATAGTATTGTTATATCGTTACTTTTTTTTGGAATTATTATGTTGGCAAGTGATGTTTTAACGACACCATTTGGGTATTATAAAACATTTGTTATAGAAGAAGAGTTTGGATTCAATAAAACCACGAAAAAACTATTTTGGCTAGATAAAATGAAAGGTTTACTAATGACAATTGTTATTGGCGGATTGATATTATCGCTAATTATTTGGTTTTATCAGCAAACAGGAAAAAACTTCTGGTTGTATGCTTGGGCTCTGGTTGCAGTATTCTCAGTATTTATGAACATGTTTTACTCAACGCTTATTGTACCGCTGTTTAACAAGCAAACACCTTTAGAAGATGGAGAGTTAAAGGCAGAAATAGAAAAGTTTGCTCAAAAAGTAAACTTCAAATTAGATAAAATTTTTGTAATAGATGGCTCTAAACGCTCTACCAAAGCGAATGCCTACTTTGCTGGTTTTGGAAAAACAAAACGTATCGTTTTATACGACACGCTAATAAATGAATTGTCTACTGATGAAATTGTGGCTGTTTTAGCTCATGAAGTTGGACACTATAAAAGAAAACATATAATTTTCAACCTATTTTCTTCAGTTCTGCTGACAGGATTTACTTTGTATATATTGTCTTTATTTATTGATAGTCAACTACTTTCAAACGCTTTAGGCATTGATATTCCAAGTTTTCATGTTGGTTTAGTGGCTTTTGGAGTGCTCTACTCTCCTATTTCTGAACTCACAGGATTGTTTATGAATTATATGTCACGCAAATTTGAATACCAAGCAGATAATTTTGCAAAAGAATATTTTGGTGCTGCGCATTTAATTAGTTCGTTGAAGAAACTCTCAAAAAACAGTTTAAGTAACCTTACACCTCATAGAACATATGTTTTTAAGCATTACTCTCATCCAACATTAAGAGAACGCATTGTAAATTTGATGAAGTGATTTTAGAATTATGTATATTGGGAAACTCCATGAAGTGACAGGTTTTGTGTTGCTTCCCTTGACGTTAATTGCAACCTTATTTATTTCAAATCTTTCAACCAAGCTTCTAATGTGACCATTTCTTTTTCACAGACTATGTTTTCATTCAATAATGACTTATAAGCATTGTATAAGTTTGTTTCAATACTATTAGATTTTGAAATAGAATTCGACACTATTTCAATTACTTTTTCACACTCTTGATACATCGGTATTTCTGATATAAAATCTTTCATATAATCATGAGGGTTTCTTTTTTGTACAACTGTTGCATTAATAAAGCCAAGTTGATAGCCATAAAGCCACATTATAGGTTGTGCAACTAATCCTCTTAAAATGTCGGTGAACCTGAAAGTTACATACGTTGGAAGATACATTAATGAAAATAGTTCTTTTCTAATTATCGTATTTTGTGTGTTAAAAGGACTAATGGTACCTTGGCTTAAAACAACTGGATCACGTTCTTCAAAATAACAAGGAGTATCACATGTCAATCGATATATTGCATCAACATCAGGATCTTCGTCAGCTAAACCTTGCCAAATTCCAACATTACAGTTTTCTAACGCTAATTTTTCCTCTAACTTAAATTTCTTATTAATAAGGTTTAATGGTAACCCTCGAGGCCAAATTTTTTGGTTCGTATAAAGTTGGTAAACATTGACAAAACCTAAGTTTTCAGAAACACAATCATATGTTTTTTCAAATGAAGGAAAGCTCCATAGGTCCTTGGGAATATTATCATCATCAGTGTCAATAATATAGTCTGCTCCATTTCTAATAGCTTTTAAATACCCTAACATTTTTCTACAGTAATGATTATAAGGTAAAACTTTAGCTAATTCAAAATCAGAGGAATCTTGTTGTGGTATAGAGATGTAATCAACATTCTCACATTTCCAATTTTTAGGAGTTTTTTTATCTCCAACAACAATCAGTTGATAATCATTCAATTTTGAAAATGAAAAAACAGCTTCTGTTGGATTAAAAATTGATGTTATTACAATATATTTTTTCATAACTCTGTTTTCCATTTCGATAGTTTAATAGGATGTAAATACAAATAATTTTCAGGAAAAGTCTCAAGTAGTTCTTTTAAATTATAGTTAAACTTTTCTAATTCTTTATAATCATCTTTTGCTAATTCAGAAACACACGCCAACCTTACCTGTCCATCCGGCCAAAGAGCCTTTCCTTGAAACTCTAAATCTTTTTCTGTTACAATTTCTTGTGCCGACAAAACAATTGAAGTTGGTAATCCAATTTCCACGAATAAATTAGTAGCTGCAAATACACCGCAATGTTGACAAAATTGTTTAATTGAATCTGAACTAACCACAAAAATATCTGAATAACTTGCTACCATAGGATATGAAAGGTTGTAATTTTTACTTTTTAGTTGATTAGAAAAAAAGCGAAACAAATAAGTCTTATCGGTTATTATTCTCTTTATCCATTTCCGCAACGATTTCGGTTTTCTCCATATTAAATCAAAATTAATCGGCTTTATTTCTAATCCAAATTTATTAAATGCAAGCATTGCGTCATTATAATCTGGAAGTTCATTTTTTACTTCAAGACCTTGAATATCAATGTTGAAGTCAAAAGCACTATGTATTCTTGTCCACAAAGAATTCTTATCATGTAAAGTAATAAAACCCGGTAAAAAACAAGTGTTTTTATTCAATTTCAGATGTTTTGTGTAATTATTCTCATCAATAATGGGATTTAAAATTAAGTCATCTGCAATAAAAAAGTAGTGATCATAAGCTTCTTTAAAAAAACTTCTAAAACCCTGAGCTAGGAAGCCTTGAAAATAGTATGAATTTTCATAAACTGGAATTACGTTAGGTCTATTTCCTTTATAAAAGGGAACTAAATGGTATATGTTGCTAAATCTATCTCTGTAAATACGCTCCAATACCTCAATATTTTTATCATATTTATGGTTGTAAATAATAATTAATGCTACTTTATTCATATTTTTTTTTAATACTGCTTAATATTTAGGCATAATGAGTTTTAACCAATGAGAATCTGTCGACAGGCAAATCTAATTGTTTTACTCTACTAAGTCAAATTATCTTATTAACTATTTAAAAAATCAACTCAACACTTGTCAGTTAAAATAATTCAGTTACTTTTATTCTATGGCATATACTGCAACTGTAGAAGAAGAGAATAAGGAGATCGCGAGTCGTTATAAAGACTTGTTGAAAGGCACGTATCAAATGCTCACAACTACCGATAAAAAGGTAATTCGCAAGGCTTTTGATTTGTCAGTAGAGGCCCATAGTTCACAGCGTAGAAAAACAGGAGAACCCTATATTTATCATCCAATAGCAGTAGCAAAAATAGTTGCCTATGAAATTGGCTTAGGAGTCACCTCTATTGTTGCTGCACTCTTACACGATGTTGTAGAAGATACTGATTATACCTTAGAAGATATAGAGCGCGAGTTTGGTGAAACTGTTGCAAGAATTGTGAATGGATTAACCAAAATATCGCGTTTAAACAAAGAACAAGATGCATCTATACAAGCGGAAAACTTCCGTAAGATGCTATTGACATTAAATGATGATGTACGTGTAATACTTATTAAGATTGCTGACAGACTGCATAATATGCAAACTATGGATGCAATGCCTCCAGACAAGCAATTAAAAATTGCCTCTGAAACATTATATATTTATGCACCACTCGCACACCGTTTGGGATTGTATAATATAAAAACAGACTTAGAAGATTTAGGTTTAAAATATACCGAACCTGAAGTTTTTAATGATATTAATAGTAAAATAAAAGAGAGTGAAGAAGATCAAGATAAATATATAAAGACATTTACTGGAGTTATCAAAAACTCCTTGAGTAAAGAAGGTTTTGACTATACTATTAAAGGACGTAGTAAATCTATTTATTCTATTCGAAGGAAAATGCGCGTACAGAATGTAACGTATGATGAGATTTATGATAAGTTCGCAATTCGAATAGTATATAAATCAGGAGAAAATCAAGAAAAATTTGACGCTTGGAAAATTTATTCTATCGTTACGGATCACTTTCAGCCAAATCCTACACGTCTTCGTGATTGGATAACCCAGCCTAAATCTACAGGTTATGAGTCGTTGCATATTACAGTTATGGGACCAAATGCTCATTGGGTTGAAGTTCAAATTCGTTCAGACAGAATGGATGAAATTGCTGAAAAAGGGTATGCTGCTCATTATAAATACAAAAACGTTGATGAGAAAGATAGTGGCTTAGATAATTGGTTGAATCGTTTAAAAGATTCGTTAGAAAATCCTGATGCAAATGCTGTCGATTTTGTTGAAAATTTCAAGCTTAATTTGTATACCAAAGAAATTTTTGTATTTACTCCTAAAGGTGATATTAAGGCTATTCCAAAAGATTCATCTGCTTTAGATTTTGCATTTTCAATTCATACAGAAGTGGGTATGAAATGTAGAGGAGCAAAAGTTAATGGAAAATTAAAACCTATAAGTTATATTCTAAAAAGTGGAGATCAAGTTGAGATTATTACTGCAAACCAGCAAAAACCAAATATTAGATGGTTAGATTTTGTAGTAACTGCAAGAGCCAGAAGTCGTATAAAAGCAGCATTGAAAGATGAGCAAAAAGAAATAGCAAATGAAGGGAAAGAGGTCTTAGCACGCAAATTACGGTCTTTAAAATTAACTTTTGATGAACGAACTGTTCATGAATTGGCGAGTTTTCTTAAGTTAAAAACAAGTTTTGATTTGTTTTATAGAATTGGGAATGGAGCTGTTGAAAACAAACAATTAAAAGATTTTGCCGCTCAAAAAAGTAATGCGTTTTTTAATTTCTTTAAAAACAGAATTAAAAGAACAGCAAGTGTACCTGCAAATAATAATACTGAAGAAATCACAGATAAGTTTGATATGCTCGTTTTCGGACAAGAAGAAGAGCAATTAGATTATAAGTTTGCAAAATGTTGTAATCCTATTCCTGGAGATAAAGTATTTGGATTTTTAACAATAAATGAAGGCATCAAAGTTCACAAAAAAGACTGTCCAAATGCTGTTGGGCTTCAAGCAAAGTATGCGTATAGAATAATGTCTACAAAATGGATTGACTCTACGCAGCAGGATTTTAGAGTCTTCTTACTTGTGAGTGGTACAGATAAATTTGGATTGGTAAATCAATTAACAAAAGTCATTTCTAATAATATGCATGTTCATATTCACAACTTAAATATTAGCGAGAATCAGGGAGTTTTTAATGGGAAAATCACAATCAGTGTTAAGAATAATACACAGTTAATTAAACTTGTAAATAACATAAAGAAAATTGATGGTATTGAAAAAGTTGAGCGAATTTATAAGCAATAACACCTAATTTAAATCCTAAAAACGTTATCCACAATCTAACGTTAATAAGTTCTACTTTTTTTAAATCGTATATGACAAAATTAAATTAAATTTGTTGTTAATAGTTTAGCAATTTTATATGGATAATACGAAAAACAATCAAGAAATTGTTCGTGAAGTATTTGTGAAATATTTAGAATCGAAGAGTCATCGAAAGACTCCTGAACGCTTCGCTATACTTCAAGAAGTTTACGGTTTAGAAGATCACTTTGATATAGAGTCTCTATACATAAACATGAAAAACAAAAAGTATCGTGTATCTAGAGCAACACTATACAATACGATAGAACTTTTATTGGAATGTGGATTGGTGAGAAGACATCAATTTGGCCAAAATCAAGCACACTATGAAAAATCTTTTTTTAATAAGCAGCACGACCATGTTATTCTTACAGATACATCAGAAGTGATGGAGTTTTGTGATCCACGAATTCAAAGTATTAAAAAAACAATTGAAGAAACATTTAATATAAATATTCACTCACATTCTTTGTACTTCTACGGTACAAAAAAAGAAAATAAAAACTAACAACTTTACAATAAAATAATGGCAATAAATTTATTATTAGGATTGCAATGGGGCGATGAAGGAAAAGGAAAAATCGTTGATGTATTAACAACAGATTATGATATCATTGCTCGTTTTCAAGGAGGTCCAAATGCAGGACATACTTTAATTTTTGATGGTTATAAACATGTTTTACATACTATTCCTTCTGGAATATTTCATAAAACTGCTGTAAATGTTGTTGGAAATGGTGTAGTGATTGACCCTGTAATTTTTAAAAGAGAATTAGATAATTTATCACAATTTGAAATAGATTTCACTACCAAGTTATTAATTTCAAGAAAAGCACATTTAATTTTACCTACACATAGGTTGTTAGATGCTGCATCAGAAACTGCAAAAGGTAAGGCGAAAATTGGTTCTACATTGAAAGGTATTGGTCCAACATATATGGATAAAACTGGTAGAAATGGTTTACGAGTTGGTGATTTAGAAATGGCAGATTGGCAAGAGCGATATGATGCTTTAACTGAGAAGCATATCAAAATGATAGATTTCTATGGTGTTAAAATTGAATATGATTTAGTTGAACTTCAAGAAGAGTTTGAAGAAGGAGTAAATAGATTAAAAGAGTTAACTTTTATTGATAGCGAGGAATATTTAAATTCTGCATTAAAAAACGGAAAATCAATTTTAGCAGAAGGCGCACAAGGTTCATTATTAGATGTTGATTTTGGAACATACCCATTTGTAACATCTTCAAATACGACAGCTGCGGGTGCTTGTACTGGATTAGGAATTGCGCCAAATAAAATTGGTGATGTTTTTGGAATTTTCAAGGCATACACTACAAGAGTTGGTTCTGGGCCTTTCCCTACCGAATTGTTTGATGAAGATGGGGCAGAAATGGCAAAAATAGGTCAAGAGTTTGGAGCAACTACAGGACGTCCTAGACGTTGTGGATGGCTAGATTTAGTAGCCTTAAAATATGCCGTACAAGTTAATGGAGTTACACAATTAATGATGATGAAAGGGGATGTTCTTTCAGGTTTTGATACTTTAAAAATATGTACATCATATATGTATAAAGGTGAAGAGACTTCTCATTTCCCTTTTAATGTAGAGCCTGAAAATATTACACCTATTTATTCTGAATTTAAAGGTTGGCAAGCAGATTTAACAAAGATGACAGAAAAAGAACAACTACCTGAAAACTTAATGGATTACATCTCTTTTATTGAAAAAGAAGTTGAAGTGCCTATTAAGATAGTATCCGTTGGACCTGATAGAAAACAGACTATATTAAGGTAAATTTCTTTGTGAGTACTACTGAGTAAATTAAAAGACTTCTAATAATTATTAGAAGTCTTTTAATTTTCGGCATCTTTATTGATTTGTTATAAAGTAGCGTACAATAAAATACCATAATAGACATTAAATAGTTAGTTTTGTAATTAATAATATGAAAAAAACACTTTTACTCTTATTTATTTGTTTTTCCGCGACAGTTTACTCGCAACAAGGAAGAAAAATGAAGATTTTAAATGCTGATATTACCTATCAGGATAAAGAAAATCCTGATGTAACAATTTCAGTTGGTAATGTGTTTGTAGAAATTGATGGAGCAACTATTCGCTGTAAAAGAGTTGAGATTTATTCAAAAGACAATTATTTAAAAGCACGTGGAAATGTTGTGATGAATCAAGGAGACACCATCATTCAAACAAGTAAGTTTTCCGATTATGACGGAAATACAAAATTGGCAAAATCTTGGGGAGATGTTGTTCTTAAAGATCCAACAATGACTTTAACTACTGAGACTTTACATTTTGATAGAGAAAAACAATTTTTATATTATAAAACTAAAGGTGTAATTAAAGACAGTGTAAATGTTTTAAAAAGTAATATGGGCAACTATTATTTAGAAACAAACAAATTTCAAGCACTTTCAAAAGTTGTTATTACAAATCCTGATCAAGTAATAGAAACAAACCATTTAGATTATTATACGGATTCTGGTAAAGCATATTTATATAAACCATCAACTATAACAGGAGATAAAAGTTTTATTTATACTGAGAAAGGCTTTTATGATACAAAAAACAAAGTATCACATTTGACAAAAAATTCTTGGATTAAATATGATGATAGACGTATTGAAGGAGATAGTATTTATTATGATGAAAACAGGAGTTTCTCTTCTGCTACAGGAAATATAGTTGTAACGGATACTATTAATAATGGCATCCTTAAAGGTAATTATGGAGAGTTTTATAGAGCAAAAGATTCAGTATATATAACTGGTAGAGCTGTAGCAATATCATTAATAGAAAAAGATTCACTTTATATTCACGGAGACACCTTATTGCTTACTGGAAAACCTGACGCAAGAATTATTAGAGCCTATAATCATGTTAAGTTTTTCAAATCAGATATGAGTGGTAAATGTGATTCGTTATATAGTAGTCAAGTTGCTGGTTTTACCAAGATGTTTAGGAAACCCATTTTATGGTCACAAGAGAATCAAATTACAGGTGATGTAATCCACTTTTTACATAATAAGGAAACAGAGCAATTAGATTCTTTAAAAGTTTTGGGGAATTCATTTATGGTACAAAAAGATTCAATTGGCTTTAATCAAACTAAAGGAAGGAATATTTTCGGAAAGTTTGAAGATAATGATATGAAAATTGTTGATGTATTAGGAAATGGTGAA
>CAWVTS010000032.1:0-17402 GCA_963933045.1 uncultured Lutibacter sp.
TTCTTCTTCTGTTGCCATTCCAAAATAAAGGGCTGACAATATTGTAAATATATATGCTTGTATCGCCGTAACGATAATCTCAATAACTGTAATGAATAATACAAATGGAACAGAAACTAATCCCATCCATTCAGATTTAAATACAAATATTAATGACATTAATGCTAACACGATAACGTGTCCTGCAGTAATGTTAGCAAACAAACGTATCATTAAAGAAATAGGCTTTACAAACATTCCTATAATCTCTATTGGCATTAAAAATATTTTCATTGGAACTGGAACTCCTGGCATCCAAAAAATGTGTTTCCAGTAATTCTTATTTCCACTTATTGTTGTAATTATAAAAGTAAATACTGCTAAAGTAAAAGTAAAAGCAATATTACCACTCAAATTGGCTCCATTAAATATTGGAATTAAACCAAATATGTTATTAATCCATATGAAGAAAAAGATAGTCAATAAATATGGCATATACCTTTTATATTTATGTTCTCCAATCATTGGAATCCCAATTTCATCTCTCACAAAAATAATCAACGGCTCCATAAATCCAGCAATTCCTGTTGGAACTCCATCCTTAGATTTTTTGTAACTTCTCGCTGTTGTTAAAAAGATTAATAATAATATAGCGACAGAAACCCACATCATAAAGACGTTTCTAGTAATAGAAAAATTTAATGGCTTTGAAGCATTTGTTGGGTGATGTTCTTCATCAAAAACAACATTGGTTGCTTCGTTTTCAAGTTGGTAAATTTTCTCATGAAATTTTACGAATTTTCCTCCATTTTCCTCTACGATTGTATGACCCGTATCATCATGATGAAACTTGCTAGAAGAAAAGGTTGTTAAACCGTTATCTGTCCATAAAATTATTGGTAATGGAAGTGAGACAGCATGACCTTTCCAATCCCATAGATGAAAACCATGAGCATCTTTTACGTGATGCAAAATCATTTCTTTTGGATCGAATTCTTTTTCATCACTCGATTCTTTATCTTCCGAAGCAAATCCTACTATAGAAATTGCGAAAAATAATACTGAAAATAATGCTATTCTAAAAGTCTTTAATGTCATTCCGTAATAATTAACAATACCTTACTTTAAATTCGGGGCAAATGTACACACATTATATGAAATGGCAAATTAAATTTTAATGATTATTTAAAGCCTTAGATTAAGATATTATTGGTCCTTTGTTTGAAGAAAACTTGTCACTGAATAGACTTCAAAGGCTAAAAATAAAAAATATGGAATAAAGAAGTTTGCAAGGTCAACTCCCTTATTTTCAGGTTTAGATAAAATCCAAGGTAATAAGAATACCATTGCTAATATCATTTTTAATAGCATCCCTAAAATAAATGTGTTGAACACTTCAGACTTACCAATAGAATCTCTATAATTAATTAATGTGTAAACTACTAAAACAGTTGCTATTTGGAATAAATAAATATGCCAAAGAGGAAAAAAAGTTATCGTGTTTTTTACAAAATGATAATTTAAATAACTGTGAATTCCATATAATATTAAACTAAATAAAACAAGTTGCATCAAAAAATTTAATTGTCTTTTTTTAAAAATTGAATTCATATTATTTGTCTTTTGAAGCAGAAATTATTTGCCGTATCACATAAAAAATAGATAAGATTACAGAGCCTAGAGAAAAACCTAGTGTAAATAGGTTCTTTTTGTTTGGGTATTTTTCATCAAGTTTAACACCAATAAAAGTACCCAAGCCAATGATGGCAAACATTTGAAATGCAATTCCTGAAAATCTAGCGTATTTATTAAGCGGTTTTCCCTGCTTTTTTTCTTTCATTAGTATTTAATTCTTTAACACCACTTTTCATTGAACAAGTAGCATTAAATGTTGCATTTGGCTCAACTGAAAGTTTATTAATAAATACTTCTCCGTTAATTTTTGCGGTAGACTTTAATGATAGCAATTCGCTTACAATTAATTTTCCGTAAAAATCACCTTCAATATCGGCGTTTGAACATTCTACAGTTCCTTTAACGGTTCCTTCAGAGCCTATAACCACTCTTCCTGAAGTTTTAATTGTACCTTCTACAAGTCCATCAATTCTAAAATCACCTTCTGAATGTATATCTCCAGAAATTGAAGTGTTTTTAGAGATGATGTTTCTCTCTAAATCTTGATTTTGATTGTTTTTTTTGTCAGTAAACATAATATTATGAGGATTTACGGTTCGCTAATCTAGTCTGCTAATTGTCTCTATGACTTCTGCTGCTTTTTTTCCTTCTTCAGTATTAGCATAATTTAATTTTACAAATTCCAAGGCTATTTTAAATGCTTCCAGTCCGCTTTTTTTACCAATTGCATAAGCTCTTAATAATTCAAACTTAGGCAAAATTGGCAAATCATCATATGTTTTTATTGCTTTTTCTGATTTTGCAATCACTTCTTCAAATTTTTCTTCTTCAAAACTACAATATACATCTTCATAGATTTTTTCAGGAGAATTCTCATCATCTAAAGCTGCAATAAATAATTGAGGGTTTAAAATAAGTTTAGAATATTTTGAATCAGAATAATTTGATGTGATATCGGCTTTATACTTATTTGCCTTTAAAGCGTCTATCTCAGAATAGATTTTAAACAAATGGTATTTAGTCGGTAAAATCAATTTATAAGAAGGTGAAAGTGTTAGTAGGTTTTCAAATCTACTCGCCGCAATTTCATTTTCTTTAAATTGTTCTTTATAAGCAAGTCCAAGATTATAATAAGAGTTATTTCTTAGAGTTTTTAAACTATCTATAACGTTTTCATCCATCGGGATTCTGGTAATATAAGACTCTAGATCATATTTTTCAGATTCCTCAATCACATCATCTGCTTGAACTTCGTCAGTCCCTTCATTTATCACAATTGTTTTGTCGGACAGTCTCCAATTATCTTCTAAAGGTCTATTTCCCCAAACGCGTTTGAATTCTTGTTCTCCAAATCCCACTACTTGAGTGTTATAAAAATACCACTTCCCATTTCCAATACTTAGATTTTGGATATCATTAAAATTTCCAAAACCTGAATTAATTTCTTCTTGCTTCGCTTTTTCATCAACTTCTTTTAATGTATCTATATAATCTTGAAAAAAGGCCTCCTGTTCAGTTGAAGTCATCGCAACCAAATTTAAAACGCTATCCGTTTTGTGCCTTATTTGCTCGTGTGATATTACTTCATCTAAATTTGTGCGTTTTCTCTTTAAGCGTCTAATTCGCTTTGAATTATCCAATTTTGAGAAATCAATAACACTGTCATAGTAAGCGCCTGCCGAAACAAACTCTGCTCTATCAAAATAAATATTACCTAACTGCTCGTAAGAAAGTCCTTGCTGAAATTTCTTAGCATTTTTTGCATGAACAGATTTTTCAAAGTGTTCTTTCGCTACATCTATCCTTTCTAATCTTTTCTCAACCATTCCGGTTTGATAATGCAATTCATCTAAATAAGGTCTATTCTCTCTATCTTTTATTAGTTTCCCTAAAGTTTCTATTAACAGACTTATATCTGTTTCATCAGATATGTTTTTTACTTTTTCTATGTGCGAATGAATTTGATACTTATAAGGAATCTTTTTCATTTCTATGATCTGCTGAAAAGCAATTTGTGACGAATCCTTTTGATTTCTTTCACGGTAAATTTGACCTAAAACAAAAAGATTTCGTGCTTTTTGTTCTCTGTCATTATCAGTAAACACCGCTTTCTTTAAATGATAAACTACTTGATCGAGACTATCCATTTCTGTAAAGACCATTGCCATAGCAGTATGTCCTTTTTCTAAAATCACCTCTTCTAAAAGTTCTGGTTTTTTTAATAAATATTTTAGTGACGTATACGCTTGATCTTCATTTTTTAATCTCAAATGTGTTTTTGCTTGCCAAATTCTTGTTTCGTGAATTAAATCTGCTGTTGGGTATTTTTGTAAAACATAATTAAATGCTTCGAGTGCCGGAACAAATCGTTGTGAATAGTATCTAGACTTTCCTAATAGTAAATATGCATTATCAATTTGATTGTTACGCTCTTTTCCTTTAATGTTCATTGAGCGTTTTTGTATGGCGTTTACAGCCTTCTCTTCTGATTTCTCAAATGATGCATTAGAGTTGTCTTTAGGCCCTTCCATTCCTGGAAGCGCTAACTCTTCAACTTTCAAAGGTTCAATTGGTAATCTTTTCCAATAATCATCCTTATATTTTGAATTTAATTCTTCTAATCCTTTTTGAAAAGCAACATCACCATTGTAGAGCACATTAAACTTGGTGTTTAATGACTGGAAGCTTCGATTTAGAAAAGTGTCTTTTTTGGTAGAACAACCAGCAATGATAAGTACTACAAATAAGGTTACATATATATTTAAGGTGTTTTTCAATCTAAAATAATTTGTTTAGTTTTTAACTAAATTCCCTTGATTATATTGTCAAAGGGCTGTAAAAATACAAATTAATTCAAGAAAAGGTATTTCAAGTAGCGCTTTTAACTGAAAAGACTTGCTTTATAGGGCAAAATGCGCCTCTAATTCTTTCAATGTTACTTCTGAAGTTTTAAGGTCTTTTATAACATTTCCTTTTTCAAGAACCACAATTCTTTCACAAACTTCAGTAACATGTCCTAAATCATGGCTAGAAATTAATACCGTCACATCTTTATTGTCAACCATCGTTTTCAACATTTGCTTTAATCTAATTTGAGTTGTTGGATCTAAATTAGCAAAAGGTTCATCTAAAATTATAACTTCTGGATTTCCAATAAGCGCAGCAACAATTCCTGCCTTTTTCTGATTTCCTTTTGACAAGTCTCTTAAATACTTCTTTTTACCAAGAATCTCATCATTAAAAATTTCATCAAATTGCTTTACAAAAGTATCTACATCTACTTTATTTTGCCCCCTTAAATCACCAACAAAATAGAAGTATTCTTCTGGCGTTAAATAGCCTATTAAAAAACTTTCATCAATAAAAGATCCTGTAAATGTTTTCCAGTCCTCACTTGTGTTAACTTGGATGTCACTGGATGTTATTTTTCCAGTTGTAGGCTGAATTAAGTCTAATAATAAATTAAAAAATGTTGTTTTTCCTGCGCCATTATTTCCGACCAACCCAAAACTTTGCCCTTTTGGAATTTCTAGGTTATCAATTGTTAGAACTATAGTTTCACCGTATTTTTTAGTAAGTTCAGTAGTGTGTATCATATCTTTTTATATTAGTTCTCTTGACTGAAAGCCTCGATCATTTTATATTTTACATTTAAATATCTATTCGTAATCACAGTCATTATTTTTTGATGAAGAACAATCCCTATCAATCCCAATCCTGCTAAAGTTGCAACTGCTGCTTCAAAACCAACCAACCAATTAATCAATCCAAAAATTCCCATTGGTATTAACAATAATGGAAATCCGATCAACCATTGAACCGCTCCAGTTCCTTGATAGTTAAAAGCTGCTTTTTGATCAAGGTTTATTTTTTTTCTATTAAATGAACCACCATACATAATTACATGTGAATTCACTCCAATATTATAAATTGCAGCAGCAAAATGTGCGATTAAAATTTTCCAGCCGAAATAAGCATAAGGTATTCCTAGAATGAAAAGGATTATAACACTCATAACCATTAATGTAAACTTTGACTTTAAATACTGCTTGTATTTAAAGTTCTGACTCATCAACATTTTATAATATCCACTGTCCCAAGCTGGAATAAATTGTCCAAAATTGATTAAAAAGAATCCTGTTGAGAAAACTCCAACAAACGCAAACATAAACTCCATGTCTTTATACATAGGATTTGGGTAAAAAAACAGTCCATAAACCAAGCCTATAGCCATTAAAGGTAAAGTAGACTTTGATCTTTTGTTTCGCATTATCAGCTTTAAATCCAATTGCATAAAAGGGGCGATTGAACCAAAACGATTGGTCCACGATAAGTCTGTTGTTTTTGCTTCTTTAACTTTGGTTTGAACTGAACTATCTACATATAAGCTGCTCTTTAATATTTTGAAATTATATACGTACAAGCCAACTAAAATTAAAAAAGGAATGAGTATCAATAATGGATTTACAGTGATTGCCATTATTCCTTGAGAAACAAAACTTGAAAATGAAATAATTTCAAAATAATTTAAGGCAAACAGTGATCCTGCAATTGCAATAATTGGAATAAAAGAAAGAGATGTTTTGGCTGATAAACTTTCAATAATAAAATTCAAATAGTTATTAATAAGTGTAATAATAACCATTGTCAAAGCCCAAAATAAAACAATTGAAGTATCATATTCTTTACTTATTAAAATCACGCTAAATGGGATTATAGCAAATAATGGTAAAAAGTTAAAAAATGAAGTAGCGGATTTACCTAAAACATAATTTACAACTTGACTTCTTTTGATTGGTAACGTAAGTAATGGTTTTACTGTCATTACTGGTAGTTTCTGCAAGAAAAATCGCATCACTAAATCACCTAACATCCAATAAAATATAAAATTGGTGACAATCACAAAGGGGTCGCCCTCGGGATATAATTTTCTTATAATAAAGTACATTCCAGTTCCTAGAAATAAAAACATTGCAATCATGTATAGTGCAAAAAAGCCCATTAAAATCTTAATTGCAATGTTTTTTTGCCAATGAGAAGAACGGAAGAATTGCTTCCATTCTAGGTTTAAAAAGCGCTTAATCATTTGGTTTGTTATTGATTTCTTTTGATTAGTCTGTAAAGTTCTTGATTTGTTACAAATTTATATTATTCGTTTCTTATTTTTGTGCGATAAATAATTAATTAATGGCGCAATTTCATAAACTTACTATAAAAGAAATAAAAAGAGAAACCAATGATGCGGTTTCAATTGCTTTCGATATTCCAGAAAAACTAGCTTCAGAATTCAAATATATAGCGGGTCAATATATAACTATAAAAAAAGAATTAGAAGGGAAAGAATTGCGAAGAGCATATTCTATTTGTTCAGATCCAGAAAGCAAAGAATTAAAGGTTGCTATCAAAGCAGTTGAAGGGGGAGCTTTTTCAGTATTTGCAACTAAACTATTAAAAGAAGGTGATAAATTAGAGGTTTCTATACCTGAGGGACGATTTATTTTAAAACCTCAACCGTCAAAAAACTATATCGCTATTGCTGCGGGAAGCGGAATTACACCTGTGATGTCAATGTTAAAAGCTTCATTACATAACGATTCTACATTTACGCTGATTTATGGAAATAAAACACCTAAGGATACAATCTTCAAAGAACGTTTAGATGTTTTGAAAAAAATGTATGCAACACGATTAAATGTTCATTATATCTACAGCCAAGAGCAAGATAAAGAAGCATTGTTTGGTCGTTGTGATAAAGGGAACATTAACTATTTTTTAAAAAACGAATATAAAAACACCACTTTTGATGAGGCTTTTTTATGCGGTCCAGAAAGTATGATTAAAACGGCTACTGAAGTTTTGATTAGTAATAATATTGAGAAAGAAAATATCCATTTTGAATTGTTTTCAGTGCCTGTAGAGGCAAATGAAAATAATCAAATTCCTGATGGAAACTCTGAAATCACTATTATACTTGATGATGAACAAACAACTTTTATAATGCCTCAAAAGAAAATTATTTTAAATGCAGCGTTAGATAAAGATTTAGACGCTCCATATTCTTGTCAAGGAGGGGTTTGTAGTAGTTGTTTAGCAAGAGTTACTGAAGGAAAAGTAACGATGGAAAAAAATGCTATTTTGACTGATAGTGAAATTGAAGAAGGGCTGATTCTTACCTGTCAAGCACACCCAATTACATCTAAAATTATCGTTGATTTTGATGATGTTTAATCGTATCTTTGTTAAATGATAGAGGATATCTTCAAAGCAATTCCGATAGGTTTTGGACTGGCATTCATGATTGGCCCGGTATTTTTTATGCTAATTCAAACTAGTATTCTTAAAGGAGCTAGAGCAGCGATTGTATTTGATATAGGTGTGATTTTAGCTGATATTGCTTTTATTCTTTTTGCTTACTATGGAAGTCATCAGTTTTTAACAAAGATTAAGGATGATCCTAACTTATTTTTTATTGGAGGAGGAATTCTTTTTGTATACGGATTGGGGATGTTTTTACAAAAACAACCTAAAGAAGCAACTCAAAAACAGTTTGATTTACCTGAAAAAAATAATTATTTAGGGTTAATTTTAAAAGGGTTTTTCTTAAACTTTATAAATATTGGTGTGCTTACATTTTGGTTATTATTGATTGTAGGTATCGGACCTTCTTTAGATATGAATGAATCACGAATTTTTTGGTTTTTTACAACAGTCCTTATTGCCTATTTCGTTACTGATTTAGGGAAAATAGTTCTTGCAAAACAATTACGAAAAAAACTAACTCCACAAGTGATTATAAAAATAAAGCGTGGAATGGGTATAGCGCTAATGATTTTTGGATTGGCTCTAGTTTCAAAAGGGCTTTTACATTAAAAAAGGGAGTAGCAAAACTACTCCTCAATTTCTACAAAATTATTTTTTCTATCAACGTCAGCCATCAATTGAGAAGAGTCAATTTCTACTGATTTAATCTCCTTAGACACTTTAAACGTATAAGTAGGATGCGTCCAAGCCCAATTTTCTAATTTAGTAGCGCTTGTTGGTTTTTCACCTAGCATCATCCGTAGAGGAATATAAAACGCTTCTTGAGTTCCGTCTATATATGTCACTGAAATATCTACAGGCATTGGCATCCTCCCAATTCTTTCAAGTGTAATTGATTTATTTACAACAACTTTCACTCCATAATCAATAGTGTGAGTCGTTTGTGTCCATTCGTTTAAATACCATTCTAATTGTAATCCAGAAACTTTTTCTGCTGTGCGCTTAATATCGTTGGGTGTTGGGTGCTTAAATTTAAAGTCTTGATAATATTTTTTTAAAGTTTTATCTAAATTATCCTGTCCCATTATGTAACCTAACTGTGTTAAAAACAAACACCCTTTTTGATACGCATTAGAACTTGCAGTTCGCTCCCTACTATACCTGTCAATATGTGTCGAAAGAGGTTCTTGTCTGTCTAGATTAACTACGTTGATATAACTTCTATAAGATCCTGCGTGAGGGTTTTCTTGCTTTTCTTCTAAAACTAAGTCATTCCAAGCCCTGCTATCTATATATGTAGCAAAACCTTCATCCATCCAAGCGTGTTTACTTTCGTTTGTAGCCAATACAAATTGAAACCAAGAGTGCGCAAGTTCATGCTGCATAACACCAATTAAACTTCTAAGGCTTCTTTTTGCAGTAATTAAAGTAGACATTCCGTATTCCATTCCGCCATCTCCTGCTTGAATAATTGAATATTGTTTATACGGATAATCTCCAATCAACTCATTAAAATACTCCATCGTCTTTATGGTCATATTTTCCATCAGTTTCCAGTCATCAGAATTTTTTATATCTTTTTTATATAAAAAATGTAAATCAACGTCATTTGGTCCTTTTAAAATATCGTGAGCATATTCGTCATCCGCAGCCCAAGTAAAATCATGTACGTTTGGTGCTTTAAAATGCCATTTTAGTTTATTCCCTTTTGGAAGTTTTAAAGGTTTTGTTTTGTCTTCATATCCATGACCTACTTCTTGTGGGTTTTGAAGATATCCTGTACCTCCAATTGTATATTCTTTATCAATATGAAACGTCACGTCAAAATCTCCCCATACTCCATGAAACTCATGATTTATATAAGGGTTTGCATGCCAACCTTCAACATCATATTCTGCCATTTTAGGATACCATTGCGACATTGAAAGCGCTATTCCCTCTTTGTTGTTTCGCCCAGAACGTCTTGTTTGTAATGGTACTTGGCCTAAAAAATCCATTTCAAAAGTTACAGATTCATTTGGTTTTATAGATTTATTAAGTGTAACCTTAAGTATAGTTCCAACCACTTCATAATTAACCGCTTTTTTGTTTTGTTTTAATGAGTTTATCCTAATAAATCCTTGTTCTTCTGGTTTTAAATTAGTAATATTTAAAACACTTTTTACAAATCTCCTATCAGGATCTGGCAACGTTGTATAGTGTTTATACATTTCAGAATTTGGCTGAAAAGCGTTTGGATATAAGTGATAAAAAACCACCTTTAATTCATCCGGAGAATTGTTTGTATAGACTAATTTTTGTTTGCCATCATATTGATAATTTTCAACATTCATATCAACATCCATCGTATAATCAACATGTTGCTGCCAATACGGAGCATTTGATTGCGCGTTAACCCATAAAACCAATGTCATTACTATTCCTGATAATGTATATTTATTCATATTTTTCTTAATTAAAAATTTCGTTAAATTTAAAAGTGTCTTTAAGACGAATGCCCTTTTCTGTATGCTGCACCGTACATAATTCTGTATGTGCATCGTGTTCTAAAAACAGATAATACTCCTCATCTGCGGCTTTATTTAAAAAAAGTTGTTTCTCGTCTAATGTCAGTAGTGGTCTAGTATCATATCCCATAACATAAGGTAGTGGAATATGACCTGTTGTCGGCAATAAATCTGCCATAAAAACTATCGTTTTTTCTTGATATTGTATCTGTGGAATCATTTGCTTTTCGGTATGACCATCAGCAAAGAAAATATCAAAACCCAATGGAGAGTTTTGTAATACGTTTGTTTTTGGCAAATCAATAAAATTCAACTGTCCGCTTTCTTGGATTGGATTGATATTCTCCTTTAAAAAAGAGGCTTTTTCTCTAGCGTTAGGATTTTCTGCCCAATTCCAATGGCTTTCATTGGACCAAAATTTAGCATTCTTAAATGCTGGCTCATATCCTGTTCTGTCTTTGTTCCATTGAATAGAACCTCCACAATGATCAAAATGTAAGTGTGTTAAAAAAACATCTGTAATATCATCCCGATGAAAACCATATTTTGCCAAAGAAGCATCTAATGAATATCCTCCAAACAAAAAATAATAACTAAAAAATTTTTCTGATTGCTTGTCTCCAACTCCTGTATCTACTAATATCAATCTATCGCCCTCTTCAATCAACATACAACGCATACTCATGTCAATCAAATTCTTTTCATCCGTAGGGTTCGTGCGTTGCCATAAACTCTTAGGAACAACTCCAAACATTGCGCCGCCGTCAAGTTTAAAGTTTCCTGTTTCTATTGGATAAATCTTCATTTAATTGAGTTTTTACAAATATGATGAAATTCTAATAGTTTATATGCTAAAGGAAATAAAAAAAACCGTTTCGAAAATTCGAAACGGTTTGGAGGCGTCGAGCGGATTCGAACCGCTGTAGGAGCTTTTGCAGAGCCCAGCCTAGCCACTCGGCCACAACGCCAATTGTGATTGCAAATTTAATTATTTTTTATTGGCTGACAAGCATTTTTAGTGTTTCCTTTTTTTCTGAAGTCTTACCGTAACTTTTTCAACATTTCCACCTATTGGCGGATTCATTTTTGATACAGATACATCCGCAGTTTGTACCGTTAAAATTTCATTTAAAACTCTATTTAAAATTCTATCTGCCACATGTTCTAAAAGTTTAGAACGAATTGCCATTTCCTCTTTTACAATTTTATTTAAGTGAACATAATCAACCGTATCGGCTAGTTCATCGCTCTTTGCAGATGTCTCTAGATTTGCTTTCACTTTTATATCAACTCGGTAATCAGAACCTATTTTCCCTTCTTCAAGAAGGCAACCGTGATAGGCGTAAATTCTAATATTTTCTACTTTGATTATTCCCATTATTCAAACTTTACACAAATATACTTGTTTTACAGTTTTCAAATAGTCTTTTTAGATATTTGTAAAAATTTGATTCTTATGAAGGGTCGTGAAAAGTTTTAGTTAGTGGATTAAATTCGCCTAATGAAATCACAAGAGACCCTATAAATAAAAGTGTTGGATAAAATAAAAAAATAAAAATTAGTGAAATTTTTCTTAAAGTAGAGGTTGGAAGTTTATTGAATTAAGAAGTTAATTACTTATAGGTTTTTATCACATTATTTTCTCTAATTTTGCAGTTCATTTAATTACTTATGAGCGAAGAAACAAAATCATTAAACTTTATTGAACAAATTGTTGAAGAGGATTTGGCAAACGGAATGGAAAAAAACAAATTGCGTTTTCGTTTTCCTCCAGAACCAAATGGTCATTTACATATAGGTCATGCGGCATCTATTTGTTTAAATTTCGGTTTAGGGGAAACGTATAATGCTCCTGTTAACTTACGGTTTGACGATACGAATCCTGCAAAAGAGGAGCAAAAATATGTAGACGCTATCAAGAAAGATGTGGAATGGCTTGGTTTTAAATGGGATCAAGAACTCTACTCTTCTGATTATTTTCAACAATTGTATGACTGGACTTTAGAGTTGATTAAAAAAGGCAAGGCATATGTTGATGAACAGTCTTCTGAAGAAATAAGAACTCAAAAAGGGACGCCAACAAGTGCTGGAACTAATAGCCCCTATAGAGACCGTTCACTTGAAGAGAATCTGGATTTATTTGAAAAAATGAAAAACGGAGATTTTGATGAAGGGACAATTGTGCTACGTGCCAAAATTGATATGACGCACAATAATATGCACATGCGTGATCCTATTTTATATCGTGTGCTTAAAAAAGCACATCATAGAACTGGTACTGATTGGTGTATTTTTCCAATGTATGACTGGACTCATGGTGAATCAGACTATATAGAACAAGTTTCTCATTCGTTCTGTACGCTGGAATTTAAGAGTCACCGTGATTTATATGATTGGTATCTTGATCAAGTTGTCACTGCGGATGCATTACGTCCAAAACAACGTGAATTCGCACGTCGTAACTTGAGTTATACAATCATGAGTAAACGCAAGTTATTACAACTCGTTGAAAGTGGTGTTGTTAATGGGTGGGACGATCCTAGAATGCCTACTATTTCAGGTCTTCGTCGTAGAGGTTATACGCCTGAATCGATTGTAAATTTCAGTAAAGTATCTGGGATTTCTAAAAGAGATAATGTGACTGATGTTGCTCTGTTGGAACACAGTATTAAAGATCATTTGAATCAAATTGCTCCAAGAGTAATGGCGGTTTTAGATCCTGTTAAAGTTGTTATTATAAATTATCCTGAAGATAAAGAAGAGTTTTTAGATGCTAATTATAACGATTATGCAGAAGGGTTTGGAAATAGAGATGTTCCTTTCTCAAGAGAAATTTATATTGAAAGGGAAGATTTTAGAGAAGAGGCAAATAAGAAATTTTTTCGTTTAAAATTAGGTAAAGAAGTGCGTTTAAAGAACGCATATATCATTAAAGCAGAAAGCTCTACAAAAGACGAAAACGGAAACGTTACAGAAATTCAATGTACCTATGATGCTGATTCAAGAAGTGGAAGTGGTTCGGAAGCAAGTCAAAGAAAAGTGAAAGGAACACTACATTGGGTTTCTGTAAAACACGCTGTAAAAGCCGAGGTTAGAATCTATGATCGTTTATTTAATGATGAATCACCTGACGGACATAAAGATAAAGAATTTATGGAATTCGTAAACCCTGATTCTCTTGAAGTGATTACTGCTTATGCAGAGCCAAGTTTAAAAACTGCGAAAGAAGGAGATAAATTCCAGTTTCAAAGAAAAGGTTATTTTTGTGTAGATAAAGATACAGCTTCTGAGAAATTAGTATTCAATAGAACAGTTGCACTGCGAGATTCTTGGGCGAAAATAAATAAGTAATTTTAAATTACTCTATCTTCAACGTCTTTAAAATAGCCTCAACTTCAAACATAAAGTCCCGTTTGTTGGTTGTTGGTGCGTAAGAAAACCCTTCAACCACAACTAGTCTATTATTTGCTTTATCAACTACAGTATAATTTAAAAATGGTCCTGCCATAAAATCACCTTTAACTTCCCATTTACCGCGAGTTTCAAATGTTTTTTTGCTGTCTAGTTGAACCAAAAAAGTATGAGGTGAATATGCTGCCTCAGTGATTAAATAAGTTCCATCAAATTGACCTGGAATATATTTTTTCCCTATAGTATCTCTAATAGAAACAATGTTTTTACCTTCTTCATCTTCCGGAGAATTTATAGGTAATTCATAAACTATTAAATTGATACTTTGTCCTTGTCTAATTTTCTTTCTCATCCATAGAAAATCACCCGTATCGTCAACCAGTTTATAAGCTGCTGGGATTTCTAAGTCAACCCCTAATTTTTGAAACGTTTTTAATGTACTTGTGTTAAATTTTCTTTGTCTTAACCTTTTTTGAAGTCGTTGTATGTCTGCTGTTTTAAAAACAGATATAATTTCATTCTTTTTTTCTTGAATTTTCTTAATTAAGCTTTCACTGTCTTTGGCAGTTATTAAAACTATTGTTTGAGGAGATGCATATATATTCTTTCTAATAGTAAACTCAGAAACGTCTGCAATTTTTACAATTAGCACATTCGCTTGTGATGTAAATAAGTTTTTGAATGCAATCGTTGGGATTTGAGTTACTTTAAATTGCGGCTCTCTTTGAGGAAGGCCCAACACTTCTTCGCCAGTAACTTTACGAAGCTCATCACCCACAATCTCTTTCCATAAATCATTATCCATTGCGACTAACAATTGATTAATCGCTCCATTTGAATTTTGTAAAATGAGTTTTTTTTCTTTAGAAGAACAAGAAAGTAATATTAAAATGACTATTGAAAGCGCTATAGATTTTTTCATTTGATTAACTTTTAAATATTTTGAGTTTCATTCCAGGTTTCAAAGATTTAGCATTCCAAATATTATTCCAATCTTTTAAATTTTGGATAGAAACTTTAGGATACTTTTGAGAAATGGTCCAAAGGGAATCTCCTTTTTTAACTGTATAGGTCGTGTATGCTATCTTTAGTGTTGATTTTGAACTCGTTTTTACAACTTTCATAGTGCTTGTATTCACACTTAGTTTTCTTGGGTAAACTGTTAAGCGCTGACCAATTTTTAATGCATTACTTCGCAAACCATTCCAACGTTTTAAAGAGCTAATACTCACGCCATATTTAGTTGCTATTTTTCCTAAATAATCTCCATTCTTAACTCTATATCGAATCCTATCATTCATTTCGATATACTCTGGTAATGTTGTTTCTCTTTTCGCTTCTTCAGTATCAATAAAAGCGTATAATTCTTTTTCGTTGCTGATATATTGTCCAACATTATACAATGGTAATCTTACATAGTAATTGTTGTTTTTTCTGTAAGGAATAATATCTAGTTTATATTGTGGGTTTAAAAACTGTAACATTTCAATATCAACATCTAAAAACTTTTGAATTTGCTGAAAAGTCATTTGCTTTTTAACGTGTATTGTGTCCGTTTCGAAAAGATTTATTTTTTCTTTTTTTGACACAATTCCATGTTGATCTGCATACTTTAAAATATATAATGTTGCATAAAAAGCCGGTAAATATCCCGCGGTTTCTCTAGGTAGAAACTGTCTTATATTCCAATAATTTCGTTTCCCTCCAGCTCTTCTTATTGCTTTATTCACATTTCCAGGACCTGAATTGTATGCCGCTAAAGCTAAGTCCCAATCTCCAAATGTTTTATAAAGCGCAGTCAAGTACTTACACGCAGCCTCTGTTGCCTTTAATGGGTCTTGTCGCTCGTCTACATAGGAACTTACATTTAAGTCAAACTGCTTGCCTGTTTGATACATAAATTGCCACAATCCTGTTGCGCCAACTCTAGATTTTGCTCTTGGCCTTAAAGCAGACTCAACTATCGCTAAATATTTTATTTCTAATGGAATGTCGTATTTGTCCAACTGTTCTTCAAACATTGGAAAATAAAATTGCGCGCGAGCCATTAGTGTTCCGTAAGCGTTCTTTCGGCTTTTTAAATATGTTTTTATAAGTCGCTCTAAACTTTGATTATACTCTACATTAAATGGTGTTTGATAGTCAAGTTCTTGAAGTCTGTCTTTTAATAACTGGGTTGGTAATTCATCTAATTGAATATCAACTAATTTTGTGTCATTAATTACATAATGAATAGTATCATATAAGGGCGAGTTGTAAATTTCTTGTAACCACAAACTATCAGTCAAAGTAACTTTAACATCATCCTTCAATTTGTTTTTAGCAGTAATAATTGTATCGTTATTGCTTAAAATAATTGCTTCACTGTCTTTAACTGCAACTTGTTGAACCACCTCTTTTAATAACGCTAATTTTGCTTCGAGAGAATCTTTTACTACAATTTTAAAAGAGTCTTGCGCAAAAATTGCCGCCGAAAAAAAGTATAGAATAATAAATAGTTGGCGTTTTTTATTCATCTATTTAATTTCAACTACTATTGGACAATGATCGGAATGTTTCGCTTCAGGTAAAATATAAGCTCGTGTTATTCGGTCTTTTAATGATTCAGAAACCATTGCGTAATCTAAGCGCCAACCTTTGTTATTTGCACGAGAATTTGCTCTATAACTCCACCAAGAATATTCTCGCTTCTCTTTATTTAAAAATCGAAAACTGTCTACAAATCCGCTATTAATAAAACTGCCAATCCACATTCGTTCTTCTGGTAAAAACCCAGAAACACCTTTCATTTTCGGATTGTGGATATCTATTGCTTCATGACAAATATTATAATCACCGCAAATAACCAAGTTTGGAATTTCCTTTTTTAAATTATCTATGTACTCCTGAAATTCATCCATATAATTGAATTTAAAATCCAATCTATGAGTATTTGTTCCAGAAGGTAAGTATAAACTCATCACTGAAATATCATCAAAATCTACACGTAAGTTTCTTCCTTCAAAATCCATTGTTTCAATTCCTGTCCCATATTCAATATGATTTGGCTCTTTTTTACAAAAAATGGCAACACTAGAATATCCTTTTTTCTGTGCAGAAAACCAATAGTGATATGAGTACCCTGCTTCTTCAAAAACTTGTAAATCTAATTGTTCTTTATGCGCTTTTGTTTCTTGAATACAAATTACATCAGGACTTGCTGCCTCTAACCAATCAATAAACCCTTTTTTGAGAGCTGCTCGAATTCCGTTTACGTTATATGATATTATTTTCATGCTAAAATTTCATTTCAGGAATTTCACCATCAATAATTAAAGTTCCTTCAGTAGCCATTTGAATTTCTTCAACAGAGACTCCAGGAGCACGTTCTAACAAATGAAAAGCCCCGTTTTTTATTTCAAGAACAGCTAAGTTCGTTACTACTTTTTTCACACAACCAACTCCAGTCAAAGGCAAAGAGCATTTTTTCAACAACTTTGATTCACCTCGCTTATTTGTGTGCATCATTGCTACAATAATATTTTCTGCACTTGCTACTAAATCCATTGCTCCACCCATTCCTTTTACCATTTTTCCAGGAATTTTCCAATTAGCAATATCTCCGTTTTC
>CAWVTS010000033.1:0-17352 GCA_963933045.1 uncultured Lutibacter sp.
ATTCATAGGTGTCCTAATTTCATGAGACATATTATTTAAAAATTCTGTTTTTAACAGATCAGCTTCCTCAGCGTTCTCTTTAGCCTGAGTCAATTCTATTGCCTGTTTTTCCTTTTCTTGGTTTTGAAATAGAAGTTCTTTGTTGGCAATAAGCAACTCTTCTTCTCTTTTTTCCTTTTCGTCTGTTTGAAAGTTAAGTTCTTCGTTAGCAATATCTAATTCATCTACTCTTTTTTCCTTCTCTTCGATTTGAAAGTCAAGTTTTTCTATAGCAATATCTAATTCATCTCCCTTTTTTTCAATCTCTTCGGTTTGAAAGTCAAGTTCCTCGTTAACAAGATCAAACTTATCGACCAACTTTTTCTTTTCTTCTTCCGAATGTTTTCGAACTGAAATATCTTGTGCCATACCTCGCAAGGCAATAACTTTTTCATTACTATCCTTAACTACTTCTCCAAGTGCCCAAATCCAACCTTTGCTGCCATCTTTTTTTATAGTTCTAAGTTCAAGTTCGTAGGAGTCTCCAGTTTTTATTGTGTTTTCAATTGCAACTGATATTAGGTTCCAACTTTCAGGTGTATGGAAATTCTTAAATTCGGGATATAGTGGTGCTGGAATAGAGGAGTCTAATCCATACATTTTGTATAATTCACTTGACCATGTAATCTGATCGCTTTCCAAATCTAAATGCCAACTACCTATACGCGCTAATTTTCGTGAACTTAGTAGTTCCTTTTCGTTTCTTTCAGCTCTTTCTTTAGCTACTATCAGTTCTTCTTCCGAATGTTTTCTAACTGAAACATCTTGTATCAGACCTCGCAAGGCAATAATTTTTTCATTACTATCCCTAACTACTTCTCCAAGTGCCCAAATCCAACCTTTGCTACCATCTTTTTTTAAAGTTCTAAGTTCAAGTTCGAAGGGGTCTCCAGTTTTTATTGTGCTTTCAATTGCAACTGATAATAGGTTCCAACTTTCAGGTGTATGTAAATTCTTAAATTCGGCAAATAGTGGTACTGGAATAGAGGGGTCTAATCTATACATTTTGTACACTTCACTTGACAATGTAATCTGATCGCTTTCCAAATCTAAATAACAATTACCTATACGCGCTAATTCTTGTGAACGTAGTAGTTCACTTTCGTTTCTTTCAGCTCTTTCTTTAGCTATTATGAGGTCTTCTTCTACTTTTTTACGTTCTGTTATATCTCGAGATACTTTTACTACTTTAACACCTCTTTCTTTATCGCCTTTCATTGAGAAGAGATACTCAGAAAACCATTTCATCTCACCAAACCAATTCAACTGTATTTCAAGATTTTCGCTTTTTCTAGTTTTTCCAACACTTTTGATAATGTTTGCTAGTATATCTGCTTTTTCTTTTTCAAAAAAATCATAAGGTGTTTTACCTAAAACCTCTTCTTTAGTTAAGTTATAATAAGAAGGACCGTTATAATACAAATAGGTTCCATCCAAACTGTGAATACTAATCATATCTTCTGAAGATTCCAAAAGCATTTCAAATTTCTCTTCACTAATTATCAGTGATCTTTGTGCTGTTACTCTTTGGGTAATATCTCTAAAAGAAGTAACTCTATGGTGTTTATTACCCTCTGATTGAATTACTCGTGTCTCAATCTCTAGTGGAAATAGGGAACCATCTTTTCTAATTCCTTCTATTTCATAAGGTAGCGTGAAGTTTTTATTGAAATTATTAGAAACTATCGTATGATATTTTTCTGGAATAATAAGGTTTAAAATGTTCTTACCTATCAGTTCCTCACTAGAATAACCAATCATTTTTTCAAATGAAAGATTAAATTCTGTGATTAAACCTTTATGATGTATTACAATACCTTCAAAAGTAAGGTTGGATAATTTTTTAAGATTTGTCTTTTTCATATAAATATTTCGCGGAACAAGTATACGCAAAAGAAGAACAAAAATAAATTTTTTTTTGTTCAACAATTTTTAAGACGAATATATATATAAAGTTAAACAAAAATAAAAATTTTTGAAAGAAAAAAACGTTAATAGCCTAAATCTACCTTTATTTAGACGGATGGAAGTTTGATAATATCAAATAAACTTCCAAGTATCCTTAAAAATTTATATTATTGAAAGAGTGTTCTTTATTATGCAAGTTTTCCTTAAAATAGAACTGTTTAAAAGTAGAATACTAATCTTAAATTTTAAACAGTATGAGAAAGAGTAAGTTTCAACCACAACACATTACAAAGATTTTGAAGGAAATCAACAATGGTAATAGCACCGATCAGATTAGCTGTGAATACGGAGTAAACTCAACTACTAAACAGCAAAAAAACTACACATAACAAAGAACTAAGTTAAAAACCAAGTCTTTTCTTGATTTACTTGCTAAATTAGTTGTATAAATAATTAAATATCAGCACGTTAAATACTATATAACAAAATGTCTTATAACACTTTAAAAAAAACTAATTAATGTATATTACCAGCTTATCTAAAGGCGGGAATTATGGAGAAAAATCAAAGACTAAGTTATATTAAAGATGTATTGGAAAACATGCCAACTAGTTGGTTGAGTCTCACAACTCATCGACTAGATATTTATGATGAAAAATTAGCCAAAATTCAATTCTTAGAACAATTTGAAATGTTATTTAATGATACTAATTCTGAAGTATCAGCACTAAATGAATTACCCACCGCTTACGATTATATTCGACTAGGTCATCCATTATCTTGCATACTAGAATGGGGAATTGCGAACTTAAATAATCTAAACTCAAAAAATGTAATAAGTTTTTCATCAAACACGATTGCTCTTTTAGCAATTCTAAGAAAAAATTTATTAGAGAATAAAAACACTCAAATCATTTACACTGGTGAATTACCAGAATATTTTGATGTTAAAATACTAAGGAATGTTTATGGTTATAAATTTGAACTAAAGAATGTTGGGAAACAATCAGCCATTTCCAAATTTAACGGAAGTAGTATTTTTATTTCACAACAGGAGGAAATTTGTAATTTTAATCTCACCCAAAACATTGATTTTTTTATTAATATTTATTCTCCTTTGGGAAGTATTTTAGTAGTAAATGGTGCACAAAACGAACCTTACATCTCAGATATTCAACACGTACGAAGAAGAGAGACTATTGCAATGACACCAGTAAATTCTCTTACTGCCTTAAAATCTCTATTAAGAAAGTCTTCTTTTGAGAATACCAAAAAAACGACCGAAACAAACAAAAAAAGTGTCTTAGATTCAATTGCGGTCATTACCGGCTCAAATACAAAGGCACTTGTTGCTTCTAGCGGACTGTCTATTCAATATGCTATTTTAATGGGTTTAATTCATGATGCGCTAGAAAAACACAAAGGAAAGGCAATAAAAATTGTAGTTCCTCCAAATTGTTATGGAGGAACCAATGACCAATCTAGACGCATTGCAGCTTGCATTGACAATGTTGAAGTTGTAGATTTACTAGTGGATGGTGATCATGATATGGTTCAAAGTATTGATACCGTTTTATCTAAAATTGCTAACGAAGACGCTATTGCTTATATCATTGCCGAAATTCCAACAAATCCAAGAGTTGAAGTTCCAGACCTTATAGAGTTAAAAGAGGTTTTAAGTAAAGTTCGTTCAACTGCAACCGGAGAGATTGCTGTCGATCCCGTTTTTATTTTAGATCAAACATTTTGTCCTAACGTGCACTTTTTAGGAGAAGGTAAAGTATTATCAACAGTAAGGACAATTTCATTTACAAGTGGATCCAAATTTCCTAGTGGTGGACAATGCACTGCTGGTTATTGTATAGGAAATAAAAAAACAGATGCTTTGATGGAGAAAATAGAAACACATCTAAGGCTTTGCGATAATGAGGCTACAGATTTTCAATATGAAATACTGGCCAAGCAATTGCCTTCTATGAAACAAAGAATTAATGATGCATATACAAATACACGCGAATTTGTAAACTTTATCAACCATACTTTACCATCCGCGAAAATAAATTTTGTTTCAGAAGAATTAGCGAGAGATGGGTTTACGCCATCCGTTTTTTCATTAGATCTTCCAACTAAAGGAACTACTGACGAAGAAAGAGAGTCTTATAAAAGAGCGCTAAATTTAAAATTAATCAATTTAATGATTAAAGAAATCCCCAATGAGAGTAAATTCTGCGTTAGTTATGGTCAATTAAATGGATGTTATTGGACAATACCTGCAACATCTACTCAAGGCACGACTAAAGAAGTAGACAAAGATTATATTGTCCGCGCATCACTTTCTCCTAATATGGATCTTGAACTTCATAAAAATATCTTTTTAAAATTTGTAAAAACAATTTAACAATGAGGAACGTGGCAATAGCCTACAGACTTATCAATATTATTGAGTACTTTTTTAGAAGCACTATAAACTAAAGTATAGTGAGTATAAAAAATTGTCTATAAATGCAAAAATTAATGTCTTTTTACACGCAAAGGAATTAGAAATATTAAAAGGTATAAAAATCAGAACTATTGCCAACAATCTATATATTTAATTGCTAATGCAAGCTTATTCATACACTCCTCGCAAACTTTCTATTTGTTTGTGTTGATAATTTACAATTTTAATTGTTCTGGAAGTAATCGAAATGTTTTTCTATGATATTTTGTAATTCCAAATTCACGAATAGCATTTCTATGTTCTTTAGTAGGATACCCTTTATTTCGCTTCCAATTATACTGTGGAAATTCTAAATGAATTTTTTGCATAAATTCATCTCTATAGGTTTTTGCTAAAATGGATGCTGCAGCAATATTCATATATTTAGCATCTCCTTTTACAATAGTTTGGTGTGGTATATTCTCAACTGGTTTAAACTTATTCCCATCTACAACAATAAATTCTGGTGTTATTTTCAATTGTTTTATAGACGTTTGCATTGCAAGAATTGATGCTTGTAAAATATTTATTTTATCAATTTTTTGTTCGTCAATAAAAGAAACTGACCAAGCAATCGCATTTTTTTCTATAAATGATCTTAGTTCTTCGCGTTTTTTTTCTGTTAATTGCTTGGAATCATTTAAAAAAGGGTGTTCAAAATTATCAGGAAGAATAACAGCAGCAGCAACGACAGGACCGCAAAGACAGCCTCTTCCCGCTTCATCTGTTCCAACTTCTAACAGTTCATTTTGATATTTTAATTTTAACATTTCATTTTGATAAAACAAGTCACAAAATACGTTTTTTAACAAAACAATTTAGGTTTATTATTTTCGTTTAAATACTTTATCTTTGCGACATTAAATTTTATTATGAGAAACGTCCTTTTATGCCTTTTTATAGCATTTTTTACAATGACTTCTTTTGCACAAACAAAAGAACTTCTTGAAAAAAGCGAGTTTAATAAAAGTCTAAATCTTCAATCTAGAGATTCATTGAATCAAGGTTATAACAGAGGTGAAATAGAAGTAGAACTTGATGGTGAAACACTTTATACTGATTATAAAATAATTTCTCACAGTTTAGACACTACTTATATAGACACTACACTAACTATAAAAAAAGATTATATCCTCAACTATATTAGAAAAGATGATTTTGAATTACTTCCATTTCATAATTTAGGACAAACCTATACAAGTCTAGGATTTAATTTTGATAAAAGTTCTTTTCTACCAGAAATGGGTGCAAGTGCAAAATACTTCAATTTTAAAGAGGTCGAAGACATCAATTATTATGAAGTACCAACACCTACAACAGAGCTAATGTTTAGAACTGCTATGGAGCAAGGACAAGTATTAGATGCATTTTTCACAATCAATACATCCCCTCGATTTAATTTTTCATTAGAATATAAAGGATTGCGTTCGTTAGGAAATTACAGGCAATCTTTGGCGAGTTATGGTAATTTTAGAACTACATTTAATTATAAGACCAAAAACGATCGATATCAAGCTCGTGGACATTATGTAGCTCATGATTTTTTAAACGAAGAAAATGGTGGTCTTACAGATCTATCTGTACTCTATTTTGAAGCAAATGATCCCAATTATATTAATAGAGGTCAACTTGAAGTAAATTATACAAATGCTGAGAATTTTTTAGTTGCCAAAAGATATCATTTAGAACATAGTTATAAGGTTTTTAAGAAAAAAGACAGTATTAAATCAAAGCCTTCTAATTTTAAAGTTGGGCATGAATACACCTACAAAACGAAGCATTATACTTTTGATCAAACAGTATCAAGTGCTATTATCGGTGATGCTTTTAGAAGTACAATAAGTGATAACGCTGGTTTAAGAACAATGAATAATTTGGCGTATTTAGAATTAGAATCACCTATAGTTTTAGGGAAACTAAGAGCCAAAGCAAATTATTATACATTTGATCATTACTTTAATGGTGTTGTAAATATTGGTAGTGAAACCATAGATGCGCAGTTGAAAGGAAATGCTCTTTCTGTTGGTGCTGATTGGGAAGCGAGTGTGAAAAACTTCAGTTTAAAAGCAGATATTTCTACTATCATTTCTGGTGATATTGAAGGGAATAGTTTACTTGCCGCTGCTACGTATCATAAAGATAGTGTGATGAAAATTTCAGCAAAACTATCTACTGTTTCAAAAGCACCAAACTTCAATTTCTTACATTATCAAAGTGATTATGTTGATTATAATTGGCAAAATGATAGTTTTAAAAACGAAGAGATACGAAATCTTTCATTTGAACTAGATGCAGAGAAAATAGTCAATGCTTCTGCAAGTATTACTCAAATTGATAATTACACTTATTTTGATGCAAACTCAAAACCTCAACAAGCAACAGAAGCAATTAATTATCTGAAGGTAAAAGCAAACAAAGCAGTGAAATTTGGGAAATTCACTCTAGACAATACTATAATGTATCAAAAAGTATCAAAAGGAGAAGCCTTTTTTAGAGTTCCTGAATTGGTTACTAGAAACTCCTTATTTTACAGTAACTATGTCTTTAAAAAGAAACCATTATTCTTACAAACAGGATTTACATTCAAGTATTTTACCAAATATAAAATGAATGCATACAATCCTTTATTATCAGAGTTTAACCTTCAAGAAACTGAATTCGGAAACTATCCAGTTGTAGATTTCTTTGCAAATGGCCAAATTCGTAGAACACGTATCTACCTGAAAGTTGAAAATATTACTGCAAGTTTTACTGGAAGAAATTATTATTCTGCACCTTTAGAACCGTATCGTGATCTAACCGTTCGTTTCGGATTGGTTTGGAATTTCTTTATCTAAACAACGTATGCAACAAGAATTTCAAATTCAAGTTTCTCCAGAAATTGCTCAAGATAACGAGCAGTTAAAAAAATATATTGCTAAAAAAGAGCAGTTAGATTTTGAACAAATAAAACATGTAGAAATTCTAAAACGCTCTATTGACGCACGACAACGAAATGTCAAAATAAATCTTCGAGTAAATGTTTTTATCAAAGAGGTTTTTACAGAGGCAGAAATTGAAATTCCACATTACAACGATGTAAGTAAATCAAAAGAAGTCATTGTTATTGGAGCAGGTCCTGCAGGTTTATTTGCTGCATTGAAATTGATAGAAAAAGGCTTGAAGCCAATTCTACTAGAGCGAGGTAAAGATGTCAAAGAAAGACGAAGAGATCTTGCTGCTATCACCAAATTTCATGTAGTTGATGAAGATTCTAATTATTGCTTTGGAGAAGGTGGAGCAGGAACATATTCCGACGGAAAATTATATACACGCTCTAAAAAAAGAGGTGATGTAACTAAAATTTTAAATTTATTGATTGCACACGGTGCACCAAAAGATATTGGTGTAGATGCACATCCACATATCGGAACCAATAAATTACCCAAAATTATTGCTGATATCAGAAAGACCATTATAAATTATGGAGGAGAAGTAAAATTTGAAACAAGAGTTACAGATATATTAATAAAAAGTAGTGCTGTAACTGGAGTGAAAATTCAAAATGGAGATATCATAAATTCCAATAAAATTATCCTTGCGACTGGTCATTCGGCAAGAGATATATTTGAATTATTATATAGAAAAGGAATTGAAATTGAAGCAAAACCTTTTGCTCTTGGCGTTCGTGTAGAGCATTCACAACAATTGATAGACTCTATCCAATATCATTGTGAAACAAGAGGTGAATACTTACCTCCTGCACCTTATGGTATTGTGAAACAAGTAAAAAATAGAGGTGTATACTCATTTTGCATGTGTCCTGGAGGTGTAATAGCGCCTTGTGCTACATCGCCTGGAGAAGTGGTAACTAATGGATGGTCGCCTTCAAAAAGAGATCAACCAACATCTAATTCAGGAATTGTAGTAGAATTAAAATTAGAAGACTTTGCAAAATACAGCGATAAAGGTCCTTTGGCTGGAGTAGAATTTCAGAAAGAAATAGAACAGAAAGCATGGCAACTCGGAGGAGAAACGCAAAGAGTTCCTGCACAGCGATTGGCAGATTTTACGCAAGGAAAATTATCTACAGATATTCCAAACACTTCTTATATGCCTGGAACAACCTCAACTGAATTAGGTGAAGTTTTACCTCCTTTTATTCATGAGACGCTCCAAAAAGGCTTCGAGCAATTTGGAAAATCGATGCATGGTTATATGACCAATGAGGCAGTTGTTCACGCTCCAGAATCGAGAACATCTTCTCCTGTTAGAATTCCAAGAGATTACAAGACTTTAGAACATACTCAAATCAAAGGGTTATATCCTTGTGGTGAAGGTGCAGGTTATGCTGGCGGAATCATTTCTGCGGCAATTGATGGTGAGAAATGTGCGGAGCAGATTGGTCTTACTATTAAAAAATGATGTAATTAATTAATACTTTAATTATAAAAGCAATTTAATTTTTATCTTTCAACATCTTTATCTTAATATTTAAGGCAGCAAAGAATAATGTTGTAAAAGGGCTCAACCAGTTAAAAATGGCGTATACAAAATAGTCTGCCACACTAACTCCAAGCACACTAGATTGATAAGCACCACACGTATTCCATGGTATTAATACCGAAGTTACAGTTCCTGCGTCTTCTAGAGTTCTACTTAAGTTTTCTGGTGCCAACCCTTTATCTTCGTATGCTTTTTTAAACATTTTCCCTGGTATTACAAGTGCCAGATATTGATCTGAAGCAATAGCATTCAATCCCAAACAGCTAAATACGGTACTTGCGAATAAACCAAATACTGAAGTAGCAAACTTCAATAACTCTTTTGTAATTCTTGCCAATGCTCCTATTGCATCCATAACTCCACCAAAAACCATTGCACATATAATCAATAAGATTGTCCATAACATCCCCATAATTCCACCAGAACTAAATAATTCATTTAATTTTTCATTATCCGTTGCGATTTCAGTATCTACAAATATAGCATTGATAATTGATTGAAATTTTGAAGAAGAAATACTTGATAATATTTCTGATTGGAATATAAAAGCAAATACTGCTGCCAATAAAACACCTGTTCCTAGCGCAATCAAAGGCTTAGTCTTCGTTACAATTAAGGCAATTACAATAACAGGAACTATAAATAAATATGGCGTAATATTAAAAGTACTTTTTATTGAAGATAACAATCCACTTATGTCTGTACTACCTGTAGTTTCTAGATTCATACTTATGATTGAAAAAACAATCAACGTAATTATAATTGTTGGCACAGTAGTAATCGTCATATACCGAATATGCGTAAATAAATCTGTTCCAGCCATCGCAGGAGCCAAATTGGTTGTATCACTTAAGGGTGACATTTTATCTCCAAAATAAGCACCTGAAATAACGGCTCCAGCAATCATTCCAGGAGAAATACCAAGTGCACTTCCTATTCCTATCAATGCTATCCCAACTGTTGCAGAAGTTGTCCATGAACTACCCGTAGCAATTGAAATTATCGCTGCAATAACAACCGATGCTGGTAAGAATATTGCAGGGCTTAAAACTTGTAAACCATAATATACCATTGCTGGAATAATTCCACTCACAAGCCATGTTCCAGCAAGTGCTCCTACCAATAATAATATCATTATAGGAACAAAAACACTCTTCCAATTTTCCCAGACCTCAGCAATCATTGTACTAATTGATACTTTATTAAAGAAACCTACTATTGCAGCAACTGCCCCTCCCATTAATAAAATATATTGATTCGAATAATCTCCTAACCATACACCATCTGCTACAAAAATATTATATGCTAATAAAGCCATCAAAATCACGACAGGAATCAGAGCTTCCCATATATTCAATTCTTTATTGTCAATAATTTTTTGATCTTCAATTTTTATTTCTGACAGGTTTTTATTTTCTTCCATTGGATATTTTTAGATATGTAATAATACGGATTTTTGATAACAAAAAAAAGCCTGTGATTCATAGGAATCACAGGCTTTGAATTTATTTTTCTAACTACTATTTCTGAGCAAGAACATCAAAAGACATTTCCATTAAATCATCAATTGATTTATCTTTTATCATCTCAACCAATTTCATTGATTTATATTCAATTCCAAATTCAGTTCTATCAATTTTAAAAACATCGCTTTTAAAAGATGCAAATCCGTTTGCTAAACCAAAAGTAGCAGGTACAGTAATGTTCTTAGTAATTCCTTTTACAGTTAAATTACCACTTACATTGATTTTACCTTCATCTACATTTTTAACATCTGTAATTTCAAAAACTGCCGATGGAAATTGAGCAACATCAAAGAAATCTGCAGATTTTAAATGCCCAACTAATTTAGCGTTGTACTCATTATCTGCTGGCATATCTAAACATACAATTGAATTCAAATCAAACTTAAATTTTCCTCCAACTAATTTATCTCCAGCAACATTGATATTACCCTTTGCAATTCCAACTGAACCGTTATGAGAACCTGTAGGTTTAAAACCTTTCCAAGTCAATGTTGATTTATCAATGATTACAGAATATGCTTCTGTTTCATCAGAAGTAGTATTGATTGTAGGGTCAACTTCTTTAGCGTCTGTAGTTTTAACCTTATCTCCTTTACAAGCCATTACTGAAGCAGCAACAACTAACATTAAAATTAATTTTTTCATTTTTTCAAGTTTTGTGAATTACAAAAATACAGGTTTTTATAAGAATTTACACTCTATTTTTAGAATCAATAATTAGTGTAACTGGGCCGTCATTAATAAGTGAAACTTTCATGTCAGCACCAAACTTTCCAGTTCCAACTTTCTTACCTAATTCTTGCTCCATTTGAATAATGAATTTTTTATATAATGGAATAGAAATTTCTGGTTTTGCAGCTTTTAAATAAGATGGTCTATTTCCTTTTTTTATACTCGCTTGCAAAGTAAATTGACTTACAATAATGGCTTCTCCATTTATATCTAATAATGAATTATTCATAATTCCATTATCATCATTAAAAATACGAAGATTTGCAATTTTTTTTGTGAGCCATTGAATATCTTCAAAATCATCTTCAACCTCAATACCTATTAATATTAGCAGTCCATTTTTAATTTGGCTTACAATTTCTCCTTCAATGGTTACACAGGCTTCAGATACTCGTTGGACAACTGTTTTCATTAATGCATAAATTGACTTTGTCTAAAATGCTCTTCATCTTCTTTTAACATTTGTAAATAACTAAAATATCGTGAAGGAGCAATTCTATCATCTTCAAGAGCCAGTTTCACAGCACATTTCGGTTCTTTTTGATGCAAACAATTATTAAATTTACAATCTTTCTTCAAAGCAAATAGTTCAGGAAAATAATCAGTAATTTCTTGTGGTTCAAAATCTACAACTCCAAAACCTTTAATTCCAGGAGTATCGATAATAAAACCTCCAAACGAAAGTTCATGCATTTCTGCAAATGTTGTTGTGTGTTGCCCTTGTTTATGTTGTGCAGAAATTTCTGCAGTTTTAATATCTAGTGTTGGTTCAATAGCATTAATTAATGTACTCTTTCCAACACCTGAATGACCAGAAAACATCGTTGTTTTATCTTGCATAAAAGATTTAACAGCATCTAAATTTACCTTCTCAACAGCAGATATTTCAATACATTGATAACCAATTTTAGTATATATTTCTATTAACTCTTCTCGCTTCTCTTCTTGAGTTTCGTCATGAGAATCTATCTTATTAAACAATAATACTGCAGAAATATTATATGCTTCTGCGGTTGCTAAAAATCGATCTATAAAACCTGGAAGTGTTGGTGGATTATCTACAGTAACCAACAAAAACGCTGTGTCAATATTAGCCGCAATAATGTGAGTTTGCTTAGAAAGGTTCACTGACTTTCTTACTATATAATTTTTTCTGTCGTGTATTTTATCAATTACACCAGTTTCTTCATTTTCTTCTAAATCAAAATCTACAACATCTCCTACAGAAATTGGATTGGTACTTTTAATACCCTGTAGCCGAAACTTACCTCGAATTCTACATTGGTGGTATTTCTTATCTCCAGTCCTAACGATATACCAACTTCCCGTTGATTTTGTAACAATTCCTGTCATAAAACAAAGATGCAGAAAAATTATGAATTTATATAAAAATAAGAAGCCACAAATTTTAAAATTTGTGGCTTCAACTATTATCTCAACAAAAAACTATCCGTTAATAATTTTTTCTTGATGATTTATTGATTCTTGATGTATTGCCTTAAACATTCTCAAAACAAACTCTTCACTTAAACCTCTACTTTCTCCTTCTAGAATCATATTTCCTAGAATTTCATTCCAACGTTTAGACTGTAAAACAGCAACGTTTTTCTCTTTCTTTAAGCCACCAATTTGGTCAGCAACTTTCATACGTTTTCCTAATAAATCCACCAACTGACCATCAATTACATTGATCTGAGCACGTAAATTATCTAAAGTCCTTTGATATGCTGCATCTGTATTTGTCTCTTTTCTAATCTTCAAATCCTCCATTATATTCTTCAAAGTATCAGGCGTAACTTGCTGTGCAGCATCACTCCATGCATTTTCTGGATCATAATGAGTTTCTATCATTAAACCATCAAAATTTAAATCTAAAGCGGTTTGTGAAACGTCAAAAATCATTTCTCTATCTCCTGTTATATGTGAAGGATCACAGATTAATGGTAAATCTGGAAATCTGTTTTGAAATTCAATTGCTATTTGCCATTCTGGAATATTTCTATACTTCGTTTTTTCATAAGTCGAAAAACCTCTATGGATTGCTCCTAAATTTTTAATTCCTGCTGTATATAATCTTTCAATACCACCTAACCATAAAGCTAAATCTGGATTTACAGGATTTTTAACCAACACAATTTTGTCTGTTCCTGCCAAAGCATCCGCAATTTCTTGCATAATAAAAGGTGAAACTGTAGAACGCGCACCAATCCATAATAAATCTACGTCATTTTCAATCGCTAATTTTACGTGTGCTGCGTTTGCAACTTCTGTACAAGTTTTCATCCCTGTTTCTTCTTTTACTTTCTTTAGCCATCTCAAGCCAATTTCACCAACACCTTCAAACATTCCTGGTCGTGTTCTTGGCTTCCAAATTCCTGCTCTAAAATAGTTTACATCAGAATCTTTTAATTCGTGTGCAATTTTTAAAACCTGCTCTTCGGTTTCTGCACTACAAGGCCCTGCTATCACTAGAGGATGCGCTAAATTCATGTCATCCAACCATGTTCTTAATTCTTTTGTATTCTTCATTTTTCTAAGTATTGTGGCTTTTATTTTATGCCGTTTAATATTTGTTTTATATAATTTGTATTCTCCATTTCATTATGAATTTCAGAGAAATTATCTTGTTCCATCAACTTTTTAAATTGCTGGAGGTTGTTTATATATTCTTCTAATGTCTCAATAACGTTTTCTTTATTCTGTTTAAAAATTGGTGTCCACATTGCTGGTGAACTTTTTGCTAAACGAACGGTTGATTCAAATCCAGAGCCTGCCATGTCAAAGATATCGCGTTCATTTTTTCCTTTATTTATTACCGTCTTACCTAACATAAATGAACTTATGTGAGATAAATGAGATACATATGCGATATGTTTATCGTGTGATTTCGCATCCATATACCTTATCCTCATTCCAATTTTTAAAAAAATCTCTAATGCTGTTTCTTGTAATTTAAATGCAGTCTTTTCTACCTCGCAGATAATATTTGTTTTATCTACAAACAATCCTTTAATTGCTGCTTTTGGACCAGAAAACTCGGTTCCAGCAATAGGATGTGTTGCTAAAAAATTTCTTCTTTTTGGATGATTTTTTATAACATCACAAATTAATTTTTTGGTAGAACCAACATCAATAACTAAGGCGTTATCATTAATCGCATCTAATACTTTTGGGATAATTTCTATTTGCACATCTACAGGAATTGAAACAATAACAATAGTAGCATTTCCTAACTCATCAAAAGTTGATTTATGATGTATGACTCCTAACTTAAATGCTTCCTCTAAGTGATTATCATTAGTATCTATTCCATGGAGTATTGCATCTGGATATTTCTCTTGAATATCTAATGATAAACTTCCACCTATTAAACCAATTCCTATTACAAATACGTTCATATTCTACTTATTGCTTCTTTTATTTTATCATCTGAAATACATAATGAAAAACGAATATAGCCTTCTCCTTTTGAACCAAAAATAGTACCTGGAGCAACAAAAATACTTTTGTTATATAATAATTCATCTACCACTTCTTCTGAAACTTTTCCTTTTGGAAGTTTTGCCCAAACAAACATTCCAGAAGTATTTTTATCAAAAGTACAATTCAGTTTTTCTGCTAATTCCCAAATTAATTTTCTTCTTAACTGATAAATTTCATTTAGTTGATAAAACCAATCGTTTGATAATTCTAATGCTGCAATTGCTCCTTTTTGGATTCCATAAAACATTCCAGAATCCATTTGAGTTTTTACTTTTAATATTTGATTTATAAAATTCTCATTTCCTAAAAGCATTCCAACGCGCCAACCTGCCATATTAAAAGATTTACTCAAGGAGTTTAATTCTAAAGCAACTTCTTTTGCACCTTCAAACTCTAAAATACTTTGAGGATTGTCATTTAAAATAAAACTATATGGGTTGTCATTTACAATCACAATATTATGTTTCTTCCCGAAAGAAATTAATTGTTCAAATGTGTTTTTATTTGCTTTAGTTCCTGTTGGCATATGTGGGTAATTCACCCACATCAATTTAACCTTTGATAAATCTAACTTTTCTAACGCTAAAAAATCTGGTTGATAGTTAGTACATTCATCTAAATTGTAAAAAACTGATGTTGCTCCAACTAAATTAGATACTGAACTGTATGTTGGATATCCTGGGTTTGGAATTAACACCTCATCACCTTCATTCAATAAAGCCAAAGAAATGTGCATAATACCTTCTTTACTTCCCATCAATGGCAATACTTCACTTTCAGAATCTAAACGCACATTGAACTTACTTTCATAAAAACCTGCAACTGCTTTTCTAAATTCTGGCAATCCTTGGTAACTTTGATATTTATGAGCATTCACATCTTTCAAACTACTCTGAATTGCTGTAATAACAACTTTAGACGGCTCCAAATCTGGACTTCCTATTCCTATATTAATAATTGGTTTTCCTAGTGAGATTAAACTTCTTACTTCTCTCAGTTTCTTTGAGAAATAATATTCTTGAACGGTTTGTAAACGGTCTGCAAATTGTATCATATTCTTCCGTTTTTATATTCGCCAAGTATTTTAAATTCTAAAGCCATTATTTCAATAATTTTAACTGCCTTTTCATAATTCTTATAATCATCAAATGTAACATCAACAAAAAAAGCATACTTCCAAGGTGTGTCAATTTTAGGCAATGATTGTATTTTCGTAAGATTCAACTTACAGTCACTCATCACGTTTAACATAGCTGCCAAGCTTCCTCTTTTATGATCTAACACAAACTTCAAAGACGCTTTATTAATATCACTTTTACCATTTTCAGGCTTCGTAGTTTGCAAAATTACAAAACGAGTTGAGTTGTCTTTAATCGTTTGTATTTCATCTTCAATTACTTGTAAATCAAAAATAGTTGCAGCCAAGTTTGGAGCAATTGCAGCAATTCCAGTTAATTTATTTTCCGAAATTCTTTTAGCAACTGCAGCGGTATCTACATCTTCAATCAATTTAATATGTGCATGCTTTTTAAAAAACTCTTTACATTGCAACAATGCCATTGGATGAGAACACACTTCTTTTATATCTTCTATTTTTTGATTTTGCAACACCATTAACTGATGGTGGATGTTTAAGTAATATTCACCAGAAATATGTAAATCATACTTATCTATTAAAGCATAATTTGGAATAATAGAACCTGCAATTGTATTTTCTATAGCCATAATTGCTTGCTCGCTTTTTCCGTTAAGCAAACTATCTACTAAAACATCAAAAGACAAACATTCATCTAAGATAATATCTTCACCAAAATAGTTATTTGCTACTATATGGTGATTTGATCCTTTAATTCCTTGAATGGCAATTTTTTTCATGTGTTATTATACATATTACTTTTAACTGTCACTTGTGTTCGCTATTGATCATTCTATTTAATGATAGTGATTTTAACATGCTCGGTTCATTTTTTATCATAAAAAAAAGCCTCGATATTTCGAGACTTTAAGATGTATATATTTTTAGTTAACAATACGATACAAAGTCTCACCCTTTATTAAAAAAATAAAAGTAGAAATAGAAACCTTGCCATACGTTTTGTAACGTCATAATTTTTTCTTGTAATTGTAAGTAGCAAATCTAAAAATAAAATTTAGATATACAAGTAGTTAGCCAAAAAAATGAACTGATTTTTATATTTCTAAAAAGAAAGGCTCTATTATTTTTGAATTCGCACCAATTCGCTTATAAAATTTGATTGTCTTAAGATTAAAATCGGAAGGTGGTCATTGAATTAGTTTACAAATATCTTTCTTTGATTACATCTATATGCCAAATATCATGACCTAAAATTGTAAATGCTGCTGCTCTTGCAGACATTGGACTATCACTTGATACACCTACAAATTTCAAATCGTCATCAGACAAACTATCTATCATTGCAATTGAATTGTTTCTGTTCATTTCAAATTCATTCATTAAACCTTCAATTGATTTCGTGTTTGCTTTTGATGGCGCTACGTATATATCTTGATCAAATCCCATTAATGGAGTTGTATCTCGTCTTGCAATTCTAAAACAGCGATACATGAAAATACGCTCAGTATCAATCAAATGTTGTAACACTTCTTTAACTGTCCATTTTTCAGGCGCATATCTATATTCTAATTTGCTCTTCGGTATTGATTTAAAAAAATCTAAAA
>CAWVTS010000034.1:0-16917 GCA_963933045.1 uncultured Lutibacter sp.
CTTTTTCTCCGTTTACAAATGTTCCAGTAATATTAACTCCTTTAGCAATCAAATCTTTAGCAGACATCTTACCAAAACGTTGTTGTAAGTTCACTATTTCTTTGTTGATTAATTCTTTATCAGCAACAATTGTATATTGAGTGATTTTTTTCTTAGCATCAAGATTTACATCAAATTCTGGCGCTAAACCTAATTCAAATTCAAATAAATAATCTTTTTTATCCCAAGAGAAATCATCTTTCATTTTTGGAATTGGATTTCCAAGAATATCCAGTTTTTCTTCAACCAAAAATTTGTTTAATGAATCTTGAATCAATTTATTAACCTCATCAATCATTATAGATTTTCCGTATTGCTTTTTTATCATTCCTAAAGGAATATTTCCTTTTCTAAATCCAGGAATATTTGCTTTCTTTGAATAATCTTTCAATACTTCAGCAACTTTTATTTGATAATCTGCTTCAGAAATTTCAATCTTCACAACTGCATTTAATGCATCAATATTTTCTTTGGTAATGTTCATTTTGATATTATTTTATATGTAGTCTATTATTTTGAGCCTTTATTTTTCAATAAATACGGATGCGAAATTAGTGCTTTTTTCCATTAATACAAATCATAACTGATTCAATTTCACTATTTTTTCTTTTCTTTTAAGAAAGAATAAAGCACTGATTGTAAAAATGATAAGAGTATACTGAAGAGTAATGCTATCCAAAATCCACTAACGGCAAAACCATCTACAAAATAATCGGCAATTAAGACAACTACTGCGTTTATTACAAACAGAAATAAGCCTAAACTTACAATGGTTGCAGGAAGTGTAAAAAAGATTAATAATGGTTTTACTGTAATTCGCAATAATCCTAAAACTATTGCAACATATATTGCAGATTCAGGTTTTGCAAGTTCAACACCAGGTAAAAAACGTGCTAAGACCAATACTGCTAATGCCGTGAATATAATTTTAAATATAATTTTCATTTATCTGTATTTTCAATTACTAACAACTATAATTATGCCAAAAACTTATTTATCTATAAACCTGACAGTTTCATCATAAAAATCACTTGGATTATCGGCATGAAGCCAATGACCTGCATTTTTGACAGTTACTATTGTAGCTTTTGGAAAGTGAGCAGAAATTAAGGGCTCATCATCAATTCCAATATATCCTGATTTTTCTCCGCTTAAAAAAAGAGTTTCGCCTTCAAACTGAGTAAAAGGAGTTAATTTCAATGTGATTTCTTGATAATTAGCTGTTAAAACCTCTAAATTGAATCTATAATCAAAACCTTCTTTCTCTTTTCTTACAATGTTTTTCATCAAAAATTGGCGCACTCCAAATTGAGGAATGTAATATTCTAAAACCGCTTCAATTTCATTTCTAGATTTTTGCACATCAAAATCAACCATATTCAATGCTTTCAAAATATCTTGATGATGCGCAGGATAGACCCTCGGTGAAATATCTGCTATGATTAATTTATGAACTTTTTCTGGATAGTTTACGGCAAAATGCATCGCTGCTTTCCCCCCCATAGAATGCCCAAGAAGAATAATTTTATCTAATTTATAATGTTCAATATAATTATTAAGATCATTAACCAAGCTATCATAGCTAAAATCATCAGAATGAAAACTACGTCCATGGTTACGCTGATCAACTAAATGTACTTCATGATTTTTGGCAAATTTATTCCCCAAAGTTTTCCAGTTATCTCCCATTCCTAAAAATCCATGAAGAATTAAAAAAGGAGTTCCTTTACCTAAAATCCGTGAGTGTAAAATTGTTTCCAAAACCTGTTATTTCTTTAATTTATGTAAATACATGTTTACAACATTTTCCAATCCTAAATAAAGAGATTCTGAGATCAAAGCATGACCGATTGAGACTTCATCTAAATGAGGCATTTGCTGAGCAAAAAAACGAATATTATCTAAATTTAAATCGTGTCCTGCATTTACTTTCATCCCTAAACTATGAGCTGATTTAGAGGCTTCTATATAAGGGTTTATCGCTTGATTATTTCCTTTTTCAAATTCAGAAGCAAACTCTTCTGTATATAATTCAATTCTATCAGCGCCTGTTTTTACTGCATTTTCAATCATTTTTAAATCTGCATCAATAAAAATTGATGTCCGAATATTATTTCGTTTAAACTCAGAGATAACTTCAGTTAAAAAAGATTCATTTTTAATAGTGTCCCAACCTGCATTTGAAGTAATTGCATCTACTGAATCTGGAACAAGAGTTACTTGAGTTGGCTTAACTGCCAATACTAAATCAATAAATTTTTTGATAGGATTTCCTTCAATGTTATATTCAGTTTTAATTGTAGGAATTAAATCATATGCATCTTGATAGCGAATATGTCTTTCGTCTGGTCGAGGGTGAATCGTGATTCCTTCAGCACCAAATCTTTGAATATCTTCAGATACTTTTACAACACTTGGTGTATTTCCCCCTCTAGAATTTCTTAAAGTTGCTATTTTATTAATATTTACACTTAACTTTGTCATCAGAATGTTTTTTACAAAAATACCGTAAAAATGAATAATCAAATCAAAATCTTATTTTTTTTAGTTGAAATTTAAATTTGGATTAATTTTTGATTTATTTGACTTATATTCGTGAATATATGAAAATATCAGAATACATATCAAAAGACGTAAAAGCTCTTACTTTTAAAAGTACAATTGCAGATGCCAAAAAACTATTAAATAGTTTTTCGTTTTCTCATGTACTCATAATAAGAGGCGATTTTTTAGTTGGGTGTATTATGGAAAGTGACATAAGAGCTATAGAAGATAACACTCAAAAAATTGATGATTATAAGGATATTATTGATAATTTTTATATAGGAATTAATGATAATTGGATGGATATTTTGAAGAAATTTTCGGCTTGCGAAACCAATATTCTTCCAGTCCTTTCTGAGGACCATAAATATCTAGGTTATTATGAATTGACTGATGTACTACATTATTTTAACGACACTCCTCTTTTGAATAATGACGGGTTTTTTCTTGTAATAGAGAAAGGTGAAAGAGATTATTCTTTTAGTGAAATATCCCAAATAGTAGAATCAAACGATGCAAAGTTAATTGGCCTCTTTATTTCAGGATATAAAAATGGTTTGGTAAGGATTACACTTAAAATTTCATCTGAAGAAATTAACGAAATTATACAATCTTTTAGAAGATATGGTTATAATTTATTGACCAAACATAAAGAAGATTTATTTTTAGAAGAATTAAAAGATCGGTCAGATTATCTTCAAAAATATTTAAACATGTAACGTATGAAAATAGCAATTTACGGACATTATTTTAGTCAAGATGCTGAAAAATACATAGAAAAGTTACTAGACGCATTGAAATTAAAGAACTCAGAAGTTCATATTGAAGAACGCTTCTTAAAACTCATTCAATCTTCTCTTGACACTTCAGTAGACTACAAAACTTATAATAACCATAGTGATTTAGATAGTAGTTTTGATTGCATGTTCACCCTTGGTGGCGATGGTACAGTATTGCGTTCTATTATGTATTTAAGAGATTCCAATATCCCTGTAATTGGAGTAAATATTGGTCGCTTAGGGTTTTTAGCAACCGTAAACAAAGAAGAAATTTCTGAGGCTATAGAATCCCTTTATAACAAAAACTACACGATCAAAGAACGCAGTCTATTAATCGTTAAGACAGAGCCTGAAATTAATGAAATAGACGAATTTAATTACGCTCTAAACGAAATAACAATTAGTAGAAAAAACACTACTTCTATGATTACAATTGAAACCTATATAGATGGTGAATATCTCACTTCATATTGGGCAGATGGCTTGATAACAGCGACTCCAACAGGATCAACAGGTTATTCATTGAGTTGTGGAGGACCTGTAATTTCACCACAAGCTAAAAACTTTATTTTAACACCTATTGCTCCTCATAACCTAAACGCTAGACCTCTAGTAATTCCAGACGATACAAAATTAAAAATGAAAGTTCATGGTAGAGAAAACACCTTTTTCATCTCATTAGATTCTAGAATTGCAACTATAGATAGTAAAACTGAAGTTTTTATAGAAAAAGCACCATTCACAATCAAAATGATTGAATTAAACAATCAAACATTTATTCAAACACTTAGAAAAAAACTTCTTTGGGGAGAAGACACAAGAAACAAATAGACTCTTCAATTCGTTTTATTACAATATTTTAGATTAAAAACAGTTATCAAAAAGTGTATGTTATTTTATTTTAACTGAACAGAAACAACTATATTTGCACGCTATTTTATTATGGTAAAAAAGTTTTTATTTATTGCTATGTTATTAACCACAGTTGCAAACTCAGCACAAATTCATGAAGCAGGAATTTTTGTTGGAGGAAGTAACTATATTGGAGATATTGGTCCAACTAATTATATATTACCGAGTAATTTTGCAGGAGGTATTATTTATAAATATAATTTAAATCCAAGAATAGCCTTGAGAGGAACATTTACTTATGCACAAATTACTTCAGATGATTCAGACTCAGATAATGAGGCTAGAAAGTTGCGTGATTTAAATTTTACTAATGACATTAAAGAATTTGCGGTTGGAGTAGAATTCTCATATTTTGAATATAATTCATCATCAGACAGCAAAACATACACTCCATATTTACTCTTAGAGTTTGCGGCTTACAATTACAAAACTACAGTAACAGAAACTAGCCCAAACCAATATACATATGAGAATAAAACTTCATATTCTATTCCTTTTGGTGTTGGATACAAAACTAGAATTGCTGAATCATTTGCGCTTAGTTTAGAAATTGGAGCACGATATACTTTTAAAGATGATTTAGATTTTAATCATAACGAAATACCCTCTTTACAGTTTGGAAACCCAAATAATAATGATTGGTATGTATTCTCTGGAATCCATTTAACCTATACTTTCGGTAGGCCTGCCTGTTATAACACACCAAACTAATTGATGGACTTACTTGATCAAATAAATAAAAAAAACGTTCCATATCATGTTGCAATTATTATGGATGGTAATGGGCGTTGGGCAAAACTGAAAGGAAGACCAAGAGTCTTTGGTCATAAGAATGGTGTAAAATCGGTAAGAGAAACAATAGAAGCTGCAGGAAATGTTGGGGTGAAAGCTTTAACGTTATATGCTTTTTCAACAGAAAATTGGAACAGACCGAAGGCAGAAGTAAAAACTTTAATGGCCTTATTACTCACTTCATTAAAAAATGAAGCAAGGGAGTTAATCAAAAACAATATAAAACTTCAAATAATTGGCGATCAAGAAAGTTTGCCGAAATCTGTTCTAAAAGGGCTAAATAAAGTTATTGAACAAACCAAAAATAATGACGCTTTAACACTAACTATTGCATTAAGCTATGGATCTAGAGAAGAAATTGTTAATTCTTTCAAAAATATTTCTAAAAAAGTTGTTAATAATGAACTTTCAATAGAAGAAATAGATGAAAATACTATAAATAATCATTTATATACATTTACTTTGCCGGATGTTGATTTAATGATTAGAACTAGTGGTGAAAAAAGAATAAGCAACTTCCTTTTATGGCAAATTGCATATGCAGAATTACACTTTACAAATGTACTTTGGCCAGATTTCACAAAGAATGATTTTTACAACGCGATATTAGAATATCAGAATAGAGAACGACGCTTCGGCAAGACTGGAGAGCAAATTAAGACAACAAATGAGATATAAATTATCCTTAATATTTTTTACTTTTTTATTTTTAACAATAAATACTTTCGCACAAGATCAAAATCTTGAAAATAATACAATTCAAGTTGATTCTATTCAGCAAGCAAAAACAGAAAACTTAGTTAACACAGCTCCAATCGGTTTTGAAAAAGGAAAAAACTACGAACTTGGTGGAATTACTGTTAATGGGTTACAAAAATTTAGTGAGCAAGCAGTAAAAGTATTTTCAGGCTTAAAAATTGGGCAACTTGTTAGACTTCCAGGAGACAAATTGACGAGTGCAATAAAAAAATTATATGGACAGAAGCAATTTAGTAATGTTGACGCATATGTTGTCAAAATAGATGGGAATGTCGCTTATATAGAATTTGATGTTGTAGAGTTACCGCAGTTAAACAAAGTAACTATTAATGGTATTAAAAAAAGCAAGTCTAAAGAACTTCAAAAAGAAACTGACCTTGAAAAAGGTACTATGATAACTGATAACTTATTAATAACATCAGAAAATTATATAAGAAAAAAGTATCAAGAGAAAGGTTTTCTTAATACTAAAGTTCGTGTTGACACAAAAATTGACACATCTAATATAAATAGTTTAGATATGTTATTACATATTGATAAAGGCGAAAAAGTTAAAATCAAGAATATTTATATTGATGGCAATAGAGAAGTAAGTGATAAGAAGCTGCTTAAAGCAATGGGAAATACTAAAAAAGCTGTTTTTGGTCGTTTTTGGAAAAAATCTAAATACATAGAAGATGATTTTGATTTAGATTTACAATCTATTATAGATAAATATAGCGAGAAAGGACACAGAGATGCTCGTATTTTAAGTGATTCTATTTCATGGAATGATGATAAATCTATAAATATCTATATTGGTTTAGAAGAAGGGAAAAAATATTATTTTGGAGACATCTCATACTTAGGAAATACTGTTTATACAGATATACAACTAGATAGACTTTTAAGAATTGACAAAGGGCAAGTATATAACTCTAAAGTATTAAAAGAACGTGTTTCTGGTGATGGGAGTCCAGATTCTGAAGATATTACAAATTTATATCAAAACTCAGGTTATATTTTCTCACAAGTAAATGCGGTTGAAACAAGAGTTGAAAACGATTCTATATTTGTACAAATTAGAATTAATGAAGATGAACCTGCAACGATAAGAAAAGTAACTATAAATGGTAATGACCGTACAAATGACCATGTTGCATACAGACAGATAAGAACACGACCTGGATATTTATATAGTAAAGAGCAAATTATACGTAGTATTAGAGAGTTAGGGCAACTTGGGTTTTTTGATCCAGAAGCAATAACTCCAGATTTAAAGCCAAATTATTATGACAAAACTGTAGATATCGATTATACAGTAGCAGAAAAAGGAGCAAGTCAAATAGAACTGCAAGGTGGTTACGGTGGCGGATCATTTATTGGAACACTTGGACTTTCTTTTAATAATTTCTCAATGAGAAATATATTTAATAAAAAGGCATACAATCCGTTACCGATGGGAGATGGACAAACACTATCTCTTAGATTGCAAAAAAGTAGGTTTTATACAACTTCAAGTTTTTCATTTGTAGAACCTTGGCTTGGTGGTAAAAAACCTCAATCATTATCTTTTTCTATCTCTCAGTCAAAACAATTTAGGTTTAATAATATAACGCGTACTGTTGATAAAAATCAGCGTTTAAATATTGTTGGTGCGTCTATAGGTTTAGGTAAAAGATTAAAGCGTCCAGATGATTATTTCACATTGTCACAAAATATAAACTACCAATTATATGACCTTAAAGATTATACATTTAATATTGGGGGATTACTACTGAGCAATGGAAAATTAAACAACTTATCATATTCAATAAATTTAGGTAGAAAATCTGCAGGTCCAAACCCGATTTTTCCAAAAAACGGTTCTGAATTTAATATAGGCGCTAAATTAACATTCCCATACTCTCTATTTAACAATAAAGATTATAACGATCCAAATTTATCAATTCAAGATAAATATAAATGGTTAGAATACTATAAATTAAATTTTAAAGGAAAATGGTATACACCTGTTTTCAGCAAGTTTGTTTTAATGTCAAATTTTGAAGCAGGGTATTTAGGGGCTTATAACAATGAAGTTGGTGATTCACCATTTGAAAGATATTTTGTTGGTGGTGATGGATTGGCAACATTCCAGTTAGATGGTAGAGAAACTGTTGGACTTAGAGGTTATGAAAACTCAAGAGTTTCATCTATTGATGGAGGTACAATTTATAATAAATTTCAACTTGAATTAAGATATCCAGTAACCTTAAAACCTTCAGCATCCATTTATATGCTAGGATTTGTAGAAGGAGGAAATTCATATGAAGGATTTGGCGAATATGATCCATTTAAATTAAAAAGGTCTGCCGGTTTAGGAGTTCGTATCTTTATGCCTGCTTTTGGTTTATTAGGAATTGACTTTGCACATGGGTTTGATCCACTACCTGGAGAAACAGTTAAATCTGGATGGCAAACACACTTTATCATTGGACAGCAGTTTTAATAAAAAAAGTATCTTTGTATAATAATATAAAATTTTGGCACGATTTTTTCTAAATACATTTTAGTTATGATAAAAAAAGTTCTTTTAACATTCGTAATTTTAGTAAGCATTTCCTCTAATGCGCAAAGAGGTCAAAAAATTGGTTATGTAGACATGGAATATATTTTGGAAAATATTCCAGAATATGGACAAGCTCAAAATCAATTAAATGACAAAGCGGTTAAGTGGAAACAAAAACTTGATGGGATAAAAAGCGAGGTAGAAACAATGAAAGCTGATTTAAATAATGAGCGAGCATTGCTTACTGGTGATTTAATTGATGAACGACTAGAAGATATTTCTATAAGAGAAGATGATTTTAAAAAATTAGAATCAGCCTATTTTTCTTCAAATGGCGACTTATTTTTATATAGAAAGTTGTTAGTTAAACCAATACAAGACAAAGTATATAATGCTGCTCAGACAATTGGAAAAGCACGTGGATTTGATATTATTTTTGACAAATCTTCAGATGTAATAATGATATACACTAACAAAAAAGCTGATATTAGCGAGTTGGTATTAAAAAGTATATTAAGGACTGAAAAGACAGAGACAGCAGTTGAAAAAAGAGAGCAAAGAAACAATACTGTTCAAACAAAAGAGTTAAGTGAAGAGGCTCAAAAAAAGGTAGATGAAAGAGATGCGAAGCGTCTAGCCCTTATTAAAAAAGTTGAAAAGGTAAAGGCTGACAAATTAAAAAAACGTGAAGAGCAAAAAGCTGAAATTGAGAGAAAAAGAATAGAGCGTTTAGCGAAACGTAATGAAGTGAGAAACCAATTGAAAAAGAACAAAGAAGAAGAGCAAGAAGAAAATAAAAACGAAGATAACAACAATTAATTATAAACACAACAGATAGAAAAATGAGAAATTTAAAAACACTTTTATTAGTAGCTGTACTTACTTTAGGATTTAACACTATTCAGGGTCAAAGTAAATTTGCACATATAAATATGCAAGAACTTATTGAAGCAATGCCTCAAACAAAAATAATGAATGATGCATTAAACAAGTTGGGTAAAACGTATACAGATGATATCACTGCAGCAGAAACTGCGTTAAAAGCAAGGTATGAAAAATACCAAGCTGAAGGTGCTACTCAGACTAAAGAAGAGAACGAAAAAAGACAATTAGAAATTGAACAAGGGCAGCGTAAAATCAATGCAAGTAGACAAATTGCTCAAAAAGATTTAAGCGAGCAAAATGCTAAAAAAATTGAACCAATTATTGAGGTTGCTAATAATGCTGTAAAAGCAGTAGCGAAAGTTCAAGGTATTGATTACGTTTTAGATTCTTCTATCCCAACGTTTGTTGTAACAGAAGGGACTGATTTATTAGCCGCTGTTAAAGCATATTTAAAAATACAGTAAATTAAAATTTACTTATAATTAATTAAAATCCCGATTTCATCGGGATTTTTTTATTTTTGTATAACATGTTACATCCAATAGGTATTTTTGATTCAGGAATTGGCGGCACGTCTATTTGGCGTGAAGTAACTGCTATACTTCCATTTGAAAACACCATTTATCTATCTGATAGCATGAACGCTCCTTATGGAGAAAAATCTAAAGAAGAAATTAATGACTTCAGTATAAAGAATACTGAACTTTTACTCAGCAAAGGATGCAAAATAATTGTTGTTGCCTGTAATACTGCAACTACAAATTCAATTGATATTTTACGCAAGAAATATGACGTTCCATTTATAGGAATAGAACCTGCCATTAAACCTGCGGCTTTAAAAACTAAGAGTAACAGCATTGGAATATTAGCTACCAAAGGAACATTAAGCAGCACTTTGTTCTCTAAAACTTCAGAGAAGTTTACTACAGATATTAATGTTATTGAGCAGGTTGGTAAAGGTCTTGTTCAATTGATTGAAAACGGACATTTACATTCTGATGAAATGACTGAACTGCTCCATACTTATTTACAACCAATGATTAAAGAAAATATTGATTATTTAGTCTTGGGCTGTACACATTATCCATATCTAATCCCACAGATTCAAAAAATAGTTGGGGGAAATGTAGCCATTATTGATTCCGGATTAGCAGTTGCTAGACAAACAAATGCCATTTTAGAAAAAATGAGTTTGAAAACAACTTCAGATGAAGTTGGAAAGCATCAATTTTATATAAACACCAATACAGCCGTCTTACAAACTATTTTGAGTGATGTCAAATTGAATCATTCAGTCAAAAAATTAGACTTTTAACTTTTTATTGGAAAAAAGAAAGTAAGATTGCTTTTTTAGAGGGTGATACAGATAATTCTTTGCCGTTATTCAAAACTACAGTTCCACCTTTCCCTTTTTTATATGTTGTCACATAATTTACATTAACTAAATACGATTTATGAATGCGTACAAAACCGTTTTCAGATAATAGTGTCTCAAAATATTTCAGTGTTTTACTTACCAATTTTTTATGACCATCTACCAAGAACAGTTGCGTATAATTATCATCCGCTTTGCAATACAAAATATTACTAATTTCAATAACTTCAAAACCGTCTTGTGTTGGAATGGTGATTTTACCATCTGCAGTAGTTACTTTAGGTTTTAAAACCGAATGCTGCAACTCCTGTTCGCGCGTCTTAATTTCCACAACATAATCTACTGCTTTTATGAGTTCGTCTATAGAAATGGGCTTTAAAAGATAATAAGATGCATGATTGTTCAACGCTTCTATAGCATAATGATCATAGGCAGTTACAAACACCGTCTCGAAATTTACATCTCCTAATTTTTCAAGTAAATCAAAAGCATTTCCATACGGCATTTCTACATCTAGAAAAACCATATCCAATTCATTATTTCGTATTAAAACCAAGGCTTCTTCTATATTCTCAGCCTCACCAACAACTTCTACATTTGGGCAATATTTAGCCAAGTAATTCTTAAGAATTTCTCTACTCGTTTTTTCGTCTTCTACGATGATAGTTTTTAAGTTCATTTAATCTTTCTTAAGCGTTAATACAACTTTAGTTCCACTAGCATCAGAATTTAAATCATCTATAAATACGGCTACTTTATCACTATACATTTCATTTAAAATAGCAATACGTTTTTTGATATTGTTCATTCCTTTACTTTGTTGTTTTTGCTGATTCTCCGTTTTTAATTCTTTAGATTTTTTACGCCCTATACCGTCATCAGAAATTGAAATTTCTACAGTTTCATCATCTTTTTGACGAATATTTATTTCTAATTTACCTTTCTCTTTTTTATATCTGAGTCCGTGCCAAACAGCATTCTCAACATAAGGCTGTAAGAGCATTGGTGGAATCTGAAACTCGCTAATTTGTAGTTCTTTATGTATGATTAATTCATAATCAAACTTATCTGTAAATCGAGAATGTTCTAATTTCATATACAATTCTAACAACTCAATTTCTTTTGATAACGGAATGAAATCTTGTTCCGAATTGTCTAACACACTTCTCATTAAAGTTGAAAATTCAGTCAAATATCTATTTGCAGCACGCTCATCATTTTGAGCAATATAACTATTTACAGAGTTCAAGGCATTAAATATAAAATGTGGGTTCATCTGAGAACGCAATGATTTTAAGGCCAATAAATTATTTGCCAATCTTCTTTGCTTATTGCTTTTATACATCCAAAAAAGAGAGAAAAGTAATAAGAGTAATCCACCTATAAGTGAATAAATTATCAAACGTTGACGTCTGTATGTTTCTTCAGTCAATTGCTCTTGGGAACTAAAAAACTTATACCTACTGTTGCTTAACTCTCTATCTTTTTCTAAGCTATTTATTCTATTTTGCTTACTGGTTAATTCTTTTCCAAGTAAAATTGCATCATCAATTTCTTTTTCCTTTTTCTTATAAATAACATCAACTAATTGAGCATATTCTTGATATTTCTCCAATGCTTTATCTGATTTCCCTGCACTTCTATATAATTCAGACAAACGCTGCAAAGCATCTTTTTGAGTTTCAAAATCATCTACAAGGTCTGCCTTTTCTATACTTTTTTCGAAATACGGAATTGCTTCGTTTAAATCTCCTTTATTTACATAGGCATTTCCTAAATCTAAATTTATTTTTTGGGAGGTAATTATTTGGTCAACACTCCTAATCTCAACTTCAGAAATTATAGTATCAGGTTTACCCTCCAACTCCTCTAAAGTTTCCTTTCTCAACTTAATTTCTTTATCATAATTTTTATTATCACGATAATAATCTGCAATAGAACTTTTAGAACGCGCTCGAGATTTAACATCTTCTTGTTTAGATAATTCTAATGTGTTACTAAAAAAACCTTCTGCTAGCTGCTCATCTCCTTTCTGAGAATACGTTACGCCAATTTTAGAATTTAACTCAGAAATTTTTGGTGTAATTTTATTTTGCTCAGCAATGGCCAACCCTTTTTGATAGTGTTCAATTGCTTGGTCTAATTTACCTAACTTCCACGAAGCATTATCTCCCAAACCTTCATACACTAAAACTTTTTGATTTGTACTAATCTTATCTTTCAATAATTCATTGTACATCTCAGTACTTTCATCAAAATTAGTATTGAGCGTATATGCATTTGCTAACTTAAATTTGATTGAGTTCTGATTGTCATAATTTAATGCAACTTCATAATTACTCACAGCAAGATCATATTGCTTTATATAAGAGTATACATCCCCTAAAATTGAATAGGCAATTGACATATCTTTACTGTCAGATTTTGGACTTAAACCTTTCAATGCCTTCTCAACAAAACCAATACTTTTATCTGGATTAGATATTTTATAATACCTCGCAGAATCCAGCATAATTTTAGCTTCAAAATTTTGAGATCTATTTTTGTATATTTTTCTTTCTGAGCTTGATTTTTTATTTCTCTTTAGTTCTTCTGACTTATCATTGACTTTATAAAAATTACTATTGTTTAAGGTTACGGTATTTATTCTCTTTCCGTCTTTACTTATAATCAAGACATCACCAGCGGAAGCGTTTACAGTAAATTCTCCAATTCCGTTTGTAAGCACAGATTGTCCAGTCCCTCGAACTCTCACAGTTACATTTGTAAGTGGATTTCCAGAATCATCTCTTATAATAGATGTATATGACCCTTCATTTTGCTGCCCAAAAACTGTCAACACAGTAAATAAGAAAAACGGTAAAAAAAATTTTAATCGCATTAATATGATTTTATAGTAGTGTAAAACTACGTACTATAATTGGTTTGAAAAAATCATCAAACTTTCAAAAACTACTATTTTAGGCTATTTAACAAATCATTTACCACTTTACAAAGTCAAAAGTACATTTCACTCATTCATAAGGTGTTTTCCCTCAATTTGAATTTATTTTAAAATAAGTTGGTTCTAATTTTACAGTGAAATTAAAAATCTTGAATCTTATGAAAACACTATTTAAAACAGCACTTTTGATACTGACACTTACAACAGTATTGTGCAATGCAAACAACAAAATAAACAAACAAAGTTTATTGGCCTTAAACACTACAACTGTTGACACATCTATTGATGAACCAAAAAAGACCGTTAAAGTTGCTTTATTATTAGACACAAGTAACTCAATGGATGGATTAATTGATCAGGCAAAAGCACAATTATGGGAAATTGTAAACGAATTATCTTATGCTAAATGTGAACATGAAGATGCTGATTTAAAAATTGCTTTGTATGAATATGGGAATGATAATTTAGAAGCATCCGATGGATATATCAGACAAGTAATTGGCTTTAGTAGCGACTTAGATGAAATCTCAGAAAAACTATTTTCACTAACTACCAATGGAGGAAGTGAACATTGTGGAGAAGTTATTCAGACATCTTTAAATGAACTAAAATGGGGCACTAATAAAGATGATTTAAAACTTATTTTTATTGCAGGAAATGAGCCATTCACACAAGGTAATATTAATTACAAAGACGCCTCAACAAATGCAACTGAAAAAGATGTAGTTGTAAACACTATTTTCTGTGGAAACTACAATACAGGTATTCAAGGAGAATGGCAAAATGGCGCTAAACTTACTGGTGGTGATTACTTATCTATAGATCAGAATAAGGGGCTTGTACACATTTCTACTCCATATGACGACATCATTATTAAATTAAATGGCAAATTGAATAAGACATATGTAAGATATGGAGACGAAGGAAGTTCTAAATACGCAAACCAATCTACTCAAGATTCAAATGCCGAAAATTTAGAAGAAGCTGTATTGGTTAAGCGTGCTGTGAGTAAAAGTTCGAAAATGTATAGAAACAAATCTTGGGATTTAGTAGATGCAGAAAAAGAAACCGATTTTGATTATTCTACAATTGATAAAAAAACATTGCCTGAAGAATTAAAAAATAAATCTACTGTAGAATTGAAAATTTTTGTAAAAAAACAAAGTGTAGAAAGAGAGAAAATCCAAAAAGAAATTCAGGAATTAAATAAAAAGCGAAAAAAATATATTACTGAAAATAAAAAAGAAAATACAAGCGAAGAAACACTTGATAGTGCTATGATTAAAGCAATAAAAAATCAGGCTAAAAAGAAAAACTATACTTGGGAATAATAAATTTTAAAAACAAGAAAGCACACTTAACAGTGTGCTTTCTTGTTTAATCATATGTAGCTGCTTAATTGAACGCTGCATTTATATTAGGACATCCTGCGGCTCTAGGTTCTCTACAACCAACATTCATACCTAATGAAATTTGATGGTATCCACCATCATCAAATAAGAAGTCTCCAGATTGTTTCGTATACGTATAAGACGCCATAAACTTTTGGAAATTAACACCAATAATTGGAGTCATATATTTTAACTCTTCAATTTTATTTCCATCAAACCCTTGACGGTAAGATATACCTGCCCAAATTTGAGCTTGATCTAACTTTTTATATGCTTTTAAGTTAAAGTCAACAAATTTCTCTCCAGTTCTCTCAACTAATTGCGCCATCACTGAAGGTTCAAATTGTACTGATTTTTGATTACCGAAATAATAACCTGCAGTAACTAAATAACGTCTTAAATTTAATGACTCATATCTATCACTATATAAATTACGTGCACTTAGCAGTAAATTCTTTGCCGTAAAATATGAGAAAAAACCCCCATTGTGATATGCCATACCAAAATCTGCATTTACATAATTTCTACTCTGAACAATTTGAGTAATCACAGGATCAGGAATCAAAAAAGCTGTTTCATCGATACTGTTTTCAACTAACATTACTGAAAGTCCAAAAGATAATTGATTCGCATCATCTAAATGACCTAAATCAATATGATATGCATACGTTCCAACAATTCCTTTTTGAGAATGATATCCGTTTTTATCATTAAAAATGACTCCACCGATACCTCCTTTTTCGCCTACACGAGTATGAAAACTTAGTGTTTGTAATTGTGGTGCTTCACCAACTCCACTCCATTGACTACGAGCAGTCAAACGAATCTTCCCGCAATTTCCAATTCCTGCAGCAGCAGGATGAACTAAATAAACATTGTCTGATAAATAATCAGAATATATAGGAAGTGTTTCTTGAGCATTTACAAGTAAACCTCCAAAAGTAACGGTTGCCAAAAATATTATTTCTCTTATTTTCATTCTGTGAATTATAATTTTCAAAAATTTAAGATATTACTTATTACTAAACTTTTATTAATTGTATTTATTATATTATTTTCTAATTAAAGAACCCTCTTAAAACTATAATAACTTTTAATAAAGGACAAAACTAATAGTTAAAATTTGTCTATTTTTTATAGATACTAATTTTATTTTTATCTTCTTATTAAACTAAAATGTCCTCTTCTTATCACTGGGTTTCCATCAACATCATTCATACTTATACTAAACCAATAATCGGTAGATGGTAACAGTTCATTATTATATATCCCTTCCCAACCTTGAGATGCTCCATCAAATTGTATAATTAATTTTCCAAATCTATCATAAATTGAAATTTGTGCCTCAGGTTGTGATTGAATATTTACAATTTGCCAAGTATCATTTTCACCATCATTATTTGGTGTGAAGAATTTTGGCGCTCCCATTATATTTACATTTGTAACTTCTACATCAGGCATACAACCATTTACATCTCTTACTGTAACTGTATACGTTCCTGGAGCAACATTTTCAAATATATTTTCTGATTGAAAACTAACTCCATCTATAGAATATTCATAATCTCCTATACCGAATAAAGTAGCACTAACAATTCCTTCAACACTTATAGTAATTGTATTGTTTTCAGAAAAATCTACAACATCAATACTTGTTATAATTGGCGCTTCGGATAATGTTACAGTAACCGTTGCTGTATCATCAACACAAACTCCTGAGCCTGAAACTGTATATGTATAAATTCCTGCTGAATCAACTGCTGGATTAAAATCTCCCGTTCCACTTGTTAAAATTGGCGACCAAATTCCACCTAAATCTGGCAGCCCTCCTAAAGTATTAAATAAGTCTCTAGACACATCTGTCATACAGAAAAAATCATCTGCATCATCTCCTGCAACTGGTGAACGAATAACGGTCACTTGTACTGTTTCTGTATCTGCAACAACACATGGTCCTGTTGGTGCAA
>CAWVTS010000035.1:0-16720 GCA_963933045.1 uncultured Lutibacter sp.
CATCAAAACTTGTAACATCTGCATCCGTTTGTTTAAAAATCGCATGCTCTTTAGAAGCCAATGTTAAGTCACAAACTACATGCAAACTATGTCCTCCACCTACTGCCCAACCTGGAACAACGCAAATAACTGCTTTTGGCATAAAACGAATTAATCGCTGAACTTCTAAAATATTTAAACGATGATAACCATCTTCTCCAACATATCCTTGATGACCTCTTGCCTTTTGGTCACCTCCTGAACAAAAAGAATACACTCCATCCTTTTTACTAGGTCCTTCTGCAGATAATAAAACTACACCAATTGATGTATCTTCACCAGCATCATAGAAAGCTTCATATAACTCCTTGGTTGTTTTTGGTCTAAACGCGTTTCTTACATTTGGTCTATTAAATGCAATCCTAGCAACACCATCACATTTTTTATACGTAATATCTTCAAACTCCTTAACGGTTTTCCAGTTAATTTCTTTCATCTGTTTTAAAAAATTTTATGTGTAAAAATAAAGATTTATGACTTTATAATGCAGTAAAAAAATGATTTATCAAAAAAATAGTAATTTTGAATGAAAGTATACGACAAAGTACAAACTTTGTCAAACATAAAAAACAAAATGAAAATCTTAGAATCTAGCCATATTAAGAGTAATGAATTGCCTTTAAAAATGTACATAAGTTTTGAAAAAGTTTATAATTTATTTGAAAAATACGCAAGTAAAGAACTTGAAGCACATCCTTTTCATAGCGCAGCGTTGAATATGATTACTGAGATTGATAAATATCCTGAATTAATTGAAGGGTTTACAGATTTCTCACTTTTAGAAAAATATAAAGATCAAATAGACTTACTATTGGAACCTTTATTTCCAGAAATTTTATTAGAAAATGAAATTAAAACTGCTAGTATTCCTTTCTCATTTACCTCGTTTAAATTTACAAAAAGATTTGAAAATATTTTAAATAATGCAGGTGAAGACTATGAATTTACTGTAAAAAACTTTGATGATGATTCAATGTACATTATGGCTTGTACAATGATTTTAGGAGCCGTATACGGGTATCAAGTAGATTTAAAAAGACCCTTTTTCTTTGATATTCCTGATAAAAAGGCAGGGGTCATGAAACATTATAGGGCAGCATTTAATGGTGATTTTATGGACATAAGTCCAACTAAAAATGCACCTAAAATTACTAAGGAGGATTATCACCTTTTATTAGATAGTTTTGATAATTTTGATATTTGGAAAGAAAAATTTCCTCCAAACAGTTATAATTTTAAAGGATTTGGATTGATGAATCTTTTTGATGTTACGACTGATGTAACCCTATCGAAAATAAGCAATGATTTACTTCGAGGAGGAGATGATTTAATTCCAGATCTTCAAAAGCATTTACGAGAATTCTTTAATATTAAAGATTTAAAAATTGGGTATTCAGTTTTTGATGGAAATACCAAAAATTTAGAATCTGCTAGAGTAAGAAAATCTTTAAGTTTAATTCTAAATGAAGGTCAAGAAGTTTCTTGCTCATGTTCTAGTACTGGTTTTTTCTGTGACCATGTTTTAGACACTGTCTTTAACAATAATAGTACTGTAGCGATTTCTAACATAGAGAAGTATGGCGAACTAACAAAGTACAATCAATTTTACAAGCAATTAAAATCTAACAATATTGGTAGTATTATTTTATTACCCATAAAACCTACAGATGCAAATGATTTGGCAATTTTGGAGATTGCATCTCCAAGACCTCATGAACTTAATTCAATTAATCAAAGTAAATTGGTTGATATTCTTCCCGTATTCAAATCGGCAGTAGAAAGAAGTTCAAAAGAATACCAAAATGCATTAGAAGCTTCTATTCAAGAACATTATACGTCTATTCACCCAACTGTTAAATGGCGCTTTTATGAAGCTGCTGAAAAATACCAGAAAGCAAAACTTAACAAAGAGGAAAACCTCAAAATGGATGAAATTGTATTTGACAATGTATATCCCCTTTTTGGACAATCTGATATTAAGGGCTCTTCAAATGCAAGAAATACAGCTATAAAAGAAGATTTAACAACTCAACTTTCTCTTGCTATTAAAGTTTTAAACGAAGCATGTGAAACTGAAAAACTTCCTATTTATGAAGAATTAATGTTTCGTGTAAATGAATATTTAGAACATGTAAAAGACGGACTAAACGCTGGAGATGAAATTGGAATTCTTGACTTTTTAAAGCGTGATATTTATCCAGTTTTTAACCATATAAAAGAAGTAAATACAAACTTATCAAAACTTGTAGATACTTACGCTGCTAAATTAGATAAGAATCTAAAAGTTGTGTATGATAAGAGAAAAAGGTACGAAGACAGTGTCATGCTCTTGAATGATAAACTTGCTTCTTATTTAGACAATAAGCAAGAAGAAGCTCAAAATATGTTTCCACATTATTTTGAAAGATATAAAACTGATGGTGTCGAATACAATATGTATATCGGAAAATCATTAGTGAAAAATAAAAATTATAGTGACGTATATTTATATAATCTACGCTTATGGCAATTACAATTGATGTGTGAAATGGAAAATGTAGCACATGATTTAAAGAAAGACTTACCTCATCAACTTGATGTTGCTTCTTTAATATTGGTTCATAGTAATCCAATGGCAATAAAGTTTAGAATGGATGAAAAACAATTTGATGTAGATGGTGCTTATAATATCAGGTATGAAATTATAAAGAAAAGAATAGATAAAGCGCATATCAAAGGAACAAATGATCGTATAACTGTTCCTGGAAAAATTGCTATCATTTACTCACAGGATAAAGATGCGATTGAATATTTGAAATATATAAAATATTTACAATCAAAAAATTATTTACTAGATGAAATGGAACAACTAGACCTTGAAGATTTACAAGGAATTACTGGCCTAAAAGCATTGAGAGTAACTGTGAATTATCAGAACAATACTGATGAAAAAATCACAATGAATGACCTAATGGATGTTATAAAAAGTGAAAATCTAAATTAAACTACTGTAGCAATTCTCATGAGTTGAAAAGCGATAATAAAAGATATTACAGAAATTATAATTCCAAACATAAAAATAGTATAAGCTGTTCTTAATATCTTATATTTTCTATCTAAAACAATTCCTAAGAAATATAAATCCTTCATTAAAGATTTATACAAATAATCTCTATCATCCATTATTTGCTGCATCCCTTCTTGAAAATCTTCTAATTCCATCTTATGAAAGTTACCGAAAAACAGCAAATTAACTTTCTTATTCTTTACATCTTCTTTTGAAAATTTTCCAGTTGTAACTTTTGGTCTTGTAGATAAAATTGAGAAAACCATTGTAACCACCGTAGTTATTAGAAAAAACAATGTTGGATAAATTAAATAATAATTATCTGGCTTATCTAATTTCGGAAATAACGTTGACAATACTATTGACAGAACAATTGCGCTAACAGAAAGTAAAATATTTGCTTTGGTATCTGCAATATCACTTAATTTTATATGATTTTTCAACGTAACTCTATACATTGTTTCTATACCTCTATCTGATCTATTCTCTTTGAGTTTCTTTCGATTATTATCCTCTAATTTTTGCTTTTCTTTTATTATAGATTCTTGTTTCTTAACAAGTGCCTTTTTCAAATCTTTTTGAATCTTCAATCTATTAATTGTCTTTTGCTCATTCATTTTCTGATACGCATAGTCCGTATAAAATTTATGCTCAATAATAAACTTCTCGTTCTTCTCCAACCATGCTATATCATCAAAAGTTTCCTTACACAACAACTCCCATTCCGAACGCAAAAGACTAGATCTACTAATAAACCCGTCAGAGCCTAAATGAAATAAATCTGCATCACTAACAATTTTTTCTAATTTATTTTGTGGGTTTTGAGGCATTTTCGTAGCATCTATACAAGAAAGCACTTGTGCTATTTTATCTTTTGAATATCGAACTTCACTTAAATAATTTTGAGCAATTCTCTTACTTTCCTCTTCATGATTTTTAGGACCAACAACAAATCCAAGATCATGAAACCATGCTGCAGTTAAAACAATTTCCATTTCCTCTTCATTTAAATTTTCTCCTGTACCAATTTCACCTGCAGCTTCTACTACCTTTGAAGTATGATCAAAATTATGATACACTACCTCAACTGGTAATTTGTCTTTTAATAAACTTGAAACATAGTTTTTAATACCAATAAAAAAATCATTTTCTAACATGCCTTACTCTTAAGTTTGAATTCAAAAGTACATAATTTTATGTACTTTTATACCTTATAACCAATTTCACTATGAGTCGTATTTATATTCAAAAAATTTCAATAGTTTTTTTTATTCTTTTTTTCACTTCGTGTGCAACACACAAAGCTAAATATAGCGACTCTGTTTCTGATTGGAATAAAAAAACTCTGAATACAAATGGAGAAATAGACCATACTTTTTATTTCATTGGTGATGCTGGGAATGCAAAAGAAGATGAGTCATTAGAACATTTAAGCATCTTAAAAGAAGAACTTAAAAGTGCTTCTGAAAATTCTACAGTTTTATTTCTAGGAGATAATATCTATCATGAAGGCTTACCTAAAAAGAATCATCCTGAAAGAAAATTGGCTGAACATCGATTAAATACTCAAATTGATTTAGTTCAAGACTTCAAAGGTCAGCCTATTTTTATTCCTGGAAACCATGATTATAAAACTGATGGAATCAAAGGTTTAGAGAGACAAGCAGATTATATAAAAAATAAATTGGATGATAAAAACACTTTTTTACCAAAAAAAGGTTGTCCTATTAAAAAATTGCAACTTTCTGACGAAGTAGTTTTAATTATTATAGACACGCAATGGTATTTAGAGAATTGGGATAATAACCCAACAATGAATGATGATTGTGATATTAAATCTCGTGAAGAATTTTTTGCAGAATTTGAGAGTCTTATAAAAAAATACGCTTCTAAAACTACTGTTATTGCAATGCATCATCCAATGTTTACCAATGGTACTCATGGAGGTCAATTTTCTTTAAAACAACAGTTATTTCCTTTAAACAACAATGTTCCTTTACCAGTTTTAGGCTCAATTGCAAGTCTTGTTAGAAAAGTTGGTGGTACTTCAAAACAAGATCTACAAAATCCTTTATATAGAAAATTGAAGAATCGTATTGTTACTATATCTCAAAAATCTGATAAAGTAATTTTTGCTTCAGGTCATGAACATACGCTACAACATATCATTAGTAATAATAAGCATCAAATTATAAGCGGTTCTGGCTCTAAGGCAACAGCAGCTAGAATTCTAAATAATGGCTTGTTTTCATACGGCGGCCTTGGTTATGCAAAACTAGAGGTTTATAAAAACGGTGCTTCAAGAGTTTCTTATTTCACCGAAAAAGACAATAAACAAGAATTGTTATTTAGTCATTTAGTCTATGAGCCAAACAAATCTAATACAAAATATACATTTGACTCTGAAATTCCAAAAGAAGTAGAAGCATCTATTTATAGTTCGGAAGAAACACAAAAAAGCAAGTCTTATTCATCTTTCTTTGGTAAACATTATAGAGACTATTATAGCAAAAAAATTAAAGTTCCAACAGTTTTATTGGATACACTTTTTGGAGGATTAAAACCTCTTAGAAAAGGTGGCGGATTTCAATCTCGCTCTTTGAGGCTTGAGAATAATGAAGGAAAACAATATGTTATGAGAGCACTTCGGAAAAGCGCAACTCAATTTATACAGGCTGCAGTATTTCAAGAACAATATGTTGGAGGTCAGTTTGACAATACATACACAGAAGAGTTTTTATTCGATTTTTACACGTCTGCACATCCATATACTCCATTTATGATAGGCGAATTGGCCGATGTTCTTGGCATCTATCATACAAATCCAACATTATACTATGTGCCAAAGCAAAACGCCTTAGAAAGTTTTAATGAAGATTTTGGAGATGAACTGTATATGATTGAAGAAAGAACAACTTCTGGTCATGGAGATGTAAAAAGTTTTGGGTATTCAAATGAATTAATTAGCACAGATGATTTATTAAAAAAACTTCGTAAATCAGACAAGTATGCTGTTGATGAAGATGCTTATATCAAAGCACGATTGTTCGATATGCTTATTGGGGATTGGGATAGACACCAAGATCAATGGCGTTGGGCAGAATTTAAAATTGATAAAAAGAAAGTTTACAAACCTATTCCAAGAGATAGAGATCAAGCGTTTTCTAATTTAGATGGATTTGTTTTTGATGCGTTGACAAAATTAGTTCCAGGATTAAGTAAAATGCAGAAATATGAAAATGACATCTATAATGTGAAAACTTTTAATACGTCTCCATATCCTTTAGATATGGCAATTATTAACACCTCAACTTATAAAAATTGGGAAGCGCAAGTTGCATTTATTCAACAGAATATAACAGATGATATTATCGATGATGCTTTTGATTATTTACCAAAAGAAGTAAATGATGAAGTAACAAACAGCATCAAAGACAAAATGAGAAATAGGCTTAAGAACTTGCCTAAAATTGCTAAAAAATACTACGAGCATGTAACAAAATTTGGCGTAATTAAAGGAACTGATAAAGATAATTGGTTTGATATAGAACGTTTAGATAACGGAATCACTTCTGTAAAAGTTTATAATATAAAAAAAGGTGAGAAAGGAAAACTGACTTTTCAAAGGGATTATTTAAAAGATGAAACTAAAGAAATTTGGGTGTATGGATTGGATGATGAAGATGTATTTAATGTAAGTGGTGTAAAAAAAGATATTATTCCTGTTAGGATTGTTGGTGGACAAAACAATGACATTTACAATATTGAAAGTGGCAAAAGAGTAACTATATACGATTATAAAACCAAGAAAAATACGTTCAAAAATAAGAATGGAAATCATAAGTTGTTTAATAACTATGAAGCAAATACGTATAACTATAAAAAACTAAAATACAGTCAAAATCAGTTAATCCCAATGATTGGTTCTAATCCTGACGATGGTTTTAAAATAGGAGTACAAAATATTTATACTGTCTATGGTTTTGAAAGAAATCCGTTTACACAACAGCATTCAATTACTGCAACCTACTACTCTGAAACCGATGGTTATGATATAAAATATGATTTTGAATTGGCAAACATCTTTAATAATTGGAATCTTGTATTAAACTCACAGATAACAAGTCCAAACTATAGTATCAATCATTTTGGATTTGGTAACAATTCTGTTAATAATGAAGACATACTTGACGACGATTACAATAGGGTTAAGATGAGTGTTCAAAAAGTTGCGCCAAGTTTAAAATGGATTAGTAGAGTTGGCGCTCAATTTAATATTGGCGTTTCATATGAAGGTATTGAAGTTGAAAATACAACAGGAAGATATATCAATACCATCTCAAATACTATTGAAGAGTTTAACAACTATTTTGGAATTAATGCGGCTTATAATTTTGAAAATTATGACAATGCTGCCTTTCCAACTTTAGGGATGACTACAACTTTAGAAGCAGGATGGAAAGGAAATGTAACAAATAGTAATGAAAACCATCTCTATTTTAGACCTTCTTTAGGGTTTGATTATAAATTAGCATCAAATGGAAAAATAGTTTTGGCTACTAAATTTAAAGGAAACATTATTATTGGCGATACTTTTGAATTCTATCATGCAGCAAGTATTGGTGGAAAAGATGGGTTGAGAGGTTATAGAAACCAGCGTTTTATTGGAAACCGATCTTACCATCAAAATATAGATCTTCGTTTTAATTTAAGTGAAGTAAAAACAAGCCTTTTACCATTTAAAATAGGCGTTTTTGGCGGATTTGATTATGGAAGAGTTTGGAGAAAAAACGAGTCATCCAATGATTGGAAAACTTCTTATGGAGCCGGTTTTTGGTTAGTAGGTGCAGAAATGATAAACCTAAACTTTTCTCTTTTTGATTCTGATGAGGGAGCACAATTCAATTTTGGATTAGGTTTTCAATTCTAATATCATATTTTTAAAAATTATTCGTTCTACTAATATAATTCTTGAAATTAATAGTATTTTCGAAACATAAATCCCAAGAAAATGAAAAAATTAGCACTCCTTTTTTGCGTATTATTTACAGTAACATCTATTGCACAAACATATACACACTCAATAAGTTCGACTGAACTTGGCGAAAAAAGAGATGTAAAAATCTATTTACCAAAATCTTACGATCAAGATTCAATACGTCAATATCCTTTGACTATCGTTTTTGATGCCGATTATTTATTTGATCTATATGTTGGTAATTCAGTATTATTCGCACAAAAGCAAAAAGCGCCAGAGCAAATAATAGTTGGTATTTCTCAGCCTGGAGATTTGCGCTATGAAGATTGTAGCTATGATAAAAGTTCGAGTAGACCGACAAAAAGAGCCGCCGAATTTTTCGATTTCGTAAAAATTGAGTTATTAGATTATATGGAAGTTAACTACCGAATTTCACCTTTCAAAACAATTGTTGGAAACACAATTACAGGAAACTTTACAAATTACTTTTTTTTAGACGAAGACCATTTATTTAGTGCCTATATAAATGTGAATCCATATTATGCTCCAGAAATGCCTGCAGCAGTTAGTGGAATTGCACAAACCATCAAGAATAATTCCTTCTATTATTATATGAATACTGGTGATTATCTATCTCAAAAAAGAAGAGATGGAATTGCGAGAATGGATGCTGCTTTATCACCAATAGAATTGGAGAAGTTTAATTTTAAATTCGATGATTTATCTGGCGCAACATCAGTTTCATCAATAGGGCAAGCAATACCAAGTGCCATTGCGTTTATATTCGAAATATATTCATCTATCTCTAAAGAAGAATTTAATACCAAAATTAAAGACCTTTCACCTCCTGATGCAATTGCATACCTAGAAAATAAATATGTAGAAATTGAATATCAATTTGGATCTAATTTAAAAATAAGAGAACGTGATATTTATGCAATCGAATCTATTGTGATAGACAAAGAAAACGGTGAATACTTGAGAGATTTTGGTGAAATGATTTACAAATTGTATCCTGAATCGCCCTTGGGAGATTACTACGTAGGATTAGGTTTTGAAATGAATGGTAAATATAAACGTGCATTAGAAGCCTATAAAGAAGGCTATATGAAATTCACAAACGACCCTAATGGTGCTGATACTTTTTATAAGAATGTTGAGCGAGTAGCGTCTAAAGTAAAAGGTTAACTAATAAACTCTACCAATCTAATTCCGTCTGACTCTATTGTTATCAATTTTAATTTATACAAACCACCAATAGTGCTTTTAAAAGCCTTCTTACTCATGTTAATCTGATGTTTTATATCATCTGGAGAACTCTTGTCATGCAATGGTAAAAACTTTTCATCTGATTTTTTTAAGATATCTAGAATTTTAATCTCATTGGCTACCAATGTCTTTTTAAAACCTATTGGTTGTAAACTCACATCAATTCCACCATCTTCACGTATCTTTTTGATATATCCTACAACCTCATCACCTTCAGCAAGTTTTACATACAACTCATTTTTATATAGCAATCCTTCAATATCTCTATTGATCAAGACTGTAAATCCTAATCTTGATATTCTTCCAATCACTAAATCTACCTTATCTCCTACTTTCATGTTGTTTATTTTATTGCTTTAAAGTATTCTTTTAATACAGTATCATTCTCTTGACTTGGTGTAAAAACTTCCAATAATTTTGGATGTTCTGATTCTGTATAAAAATCAGGCAAAGATACATTTAATTCGTTTAGATTATTAGCAGTACTGTATTCTATTTTATACATCTCGCACAATTGCATTGCCGTTAATCCATGAGGTGTTTCAAAATACGATAACGCGTTTGTTGCTTTAGGTCCAGGAATCACTTTAAAAATTCCTCCTCCATTATTATTTATCAAGATAATTCTAAAGTCATTCTTGATGTGTTTGTTCCACAAGGCATTGCTATCATAGAAAAAACTAATATCGCCTGTAATAAAAAGAGTTTGATTTTTATTCACGTGTGCTGCTCCAATAGCAGTACTTGTACTCCCATCTATTCCACTTGTGCCTCGGTTACAAAAAATGTCTAGCGAAGTATTCATGTCAAACAATTGCGTGTAACGGATGATTGAACTATTACCCAACTGCAAGTGCGTATTGTTTGGAATTGATTCTAAAACCGACTCAAAAACCTTCAAATCGCTATACGGACAAGATTCTAAATAGGCTGCATGTTGTGTTCCTCTATGTTCTTTTATTTTTAACCAACTAGATTGATACTCACTTTCAATAGCTGAAGTCAAAAAGAAAAACTGACTGAAAAATAACTGTGATGAAATGTCAAAATGTTTGTCTAAGCAAAAATACGTGTCAAAGGCTTTTTTTGAATCTACATGCCAATGATGTTTCGGTTGATGCTTACGCAAATATTGTTTTATTTTCTTTGAAACAATCATTCCACCAAGCGTCAATAAAATTTCAGGTTGTAAAGCCTCAAAATCTATGGCATCTAAAGGGAAAATAACTTTATCAATACTATTTATAAACTGCTTGTTATATACGTTTGAAGTAGTTTCTGTAACAACAATCACAGAATCATCTTCAATAATTTTATTGAGTTGCACTTGCAATAATTCGTCTGGATAATTAGCGCCAATCAGCACCATTTTTTTAGTTGATGAATTCCAGATACTTGCATATTGCTCTAGTTCTTCTAATGCAATTGGCTCCTCTCCTATTTCTGTATTTGCTGGCTCTAATTTTAGGATCTCATCAACTACATCATACAACGGTTCATCAAAAGGAACATTGATATGCACAGGTCCATTTTCATAGGTTGCAACTCTCAATGCATAGTCTAACAAGTTTAGGTTTTCGTCTTTCGAACCATCATTTACTATTAAGTTTGCCGAAAACAAACAATGATTTTCAAATACGTTTTCTTGACGTACCGTTTGACCATCTCCAATATCTATGAGATGTTTTGGTCTATCTGCCGAAATAACAACCAACGGGATATCACTATAAAAAGCCTCAGAAACCGCAGGATAATAATTTAACAATGCCGAACCAGAAGTACAGACAACCGCAACAGGTTTTTGCAATTGCTGCGCCAAGCCTAAGGCGAAAAATGCTGCACAACGCTCATCTACAATACTATATGTTTTGATGTTTGGGTGATTATAAAAACCAATGGTTAAAGGTGCATTTCTAGAACCTGGAGAAATCACCACATGTTCTAGTTGATGTGCTATACAAGAAGCAATGGTAAGTTGTGCTAATTCGTTTTTAGGATACTGTGGCATTCAAAAATTTTATTCGATGGCAAAGATACAGAAAGTAATTTGAAGTTTGTGAAGAGTATTTTTGAAAGAATTATTAGTTCTATTCATTGTTAGAAACAACTATTTCTTAAACAATGTAAAGATTTCTTCTCTTAATATTTCAATCTTTTCATCAGTATTATAGAAACTACGGGCACAATCAACGACATCTTTTAAATAATCTGAATTTGAACAGCAGACCATTTTTTTGGCTTGTAAAAAAGTTAATAAATCTAAATTGAGTTGATCTTTTTTTGTTAATTTTCTTTTAGGCTTATTTGAAAACTTATAAATGGCTTTGTCTTTCGAAAGATTAACGACAAAATTTGAGTCTAAAATATTTTTGGCGTTTTTATTTTCTAATATTATTGGATTATCACCTAATACATTATAGCCCTGTTCATTTATAGGTAAATATGAAATAAGCCAATCATTTATATTTTTTCTTGAATCATATAAATTATAATTTTGATCTGATTTTAAAATTTTTGCAATTTCAATAAATGCATTGTCGTTTTTTATTTTTTTATAAACATCATCGTTATTAATACTATCTCTTGAAAACAATCCTAAATCTTCAAACGATAACTCATTAAGTATCTTTTTTGCTTTTATATCTTGAGAAGGCACTCTCCAATGCAATTCTTCTAAAAAATAAATTAATTGTATATAATCGGAATATGGTATATTATTTGGAAATTCATTATTTATAATTCTTTCATATGCTTTAGAGAATATATTTTCTTGAACGCCGTAAATTGTTTCAATAATTTGAGTCTTTTTACCATTAATAATATGTGTATTTCTATGTTTATCATAAAATATTTGAGAAGGGCTTCTACGCACTTTTTCTAATTTTTTTCTATCAGTGTAATAAAGAGAAACTTTATTGTCACTACCACAAAAACCCTTTATAAAAAATTCAGGTATAACATGATGATTAATAGATCCATTCATTAAAATTTAAGTTTTGATTTCAGTTCTAATTTTGACCAGAGTATAAATGGTCTCTATTGTACGTAAGTTAAGTTTTTTCTTTTTCAAAGTCAGTTATAACTAGAAAAAGTAATTAACAATTCTATCCATAAATAAGCATCTTCATCGCACAACTTGTTTTAGTCAATAAAAAATCAATTTGTATCTTTACCTCCTATCATCTACTAAACTAAATATCCTTTATTATGAAGTATCTAAAATATACCCTTGGAATCCTTGCGCTGTTGTGTATTAATCATCGGAAGAGGACTCTTAACGCCCTCTATTTCTTATAATAGTGAAATTACAATTGACAAATCACTCAAAGAGGCTTGGGCTGTTATGAAAGATGAGAGTAAAATTAATGAATGGTTACAAGGTATCACCGACATCAAACATATAAGTGGTGAAAAAGGTACCGTTGGAGCAGTTACTCAATATACGTTTGATAATAAAGGGCAAGAATCTATTATTGTTGAGACTATTAAATCTATCACGCCAAAGGAGCAAATCACCATGGATTTTGTAATGAAAGACGTTATGATTATGGGTTACCAATTAGATTTTTTTGATAAAGGTGAAAAACACTTATCAAATCTTCTACAGTTAACAAAGGTGAAGGTATTATTATGAGATCTATGATGCCTTTTATGAAGAGTTCTATGAAAGTACAAGAATATGAGAATATGAACAATCTTAAAACACTTATTGATGAGAATACAACTAACTATTTTTCAGAAATAGATACGAATACAATTGAATAATTGTGCTACTTCTTAACTTTCATTTTTCGTGTCCAATACACAATATAAAGTGTTCCAAGAACGGTTGGCAATGTCCAAGCAATGATGTTTCCAATACCTAAACCTGCAACTATAAACGCTGTTATTGAAGCGATAAACGCGCCAACCATTTTGCCAATATGTGATCTTAACCAAGCATTTTTTGGTCTTTGTGAGTTTCTGTAAAATTTAAAATCATTAAAAGACAAGAGGAATCCGAAAGCGCCAAAAAACAGAAATAATGTACCTATAGAACCTCCTTTTAAAAGATAATAAGCACCCAAAACTATCATCACTAAAGAAAAGAAAAGCATACTTCCAGAAATAATAGTATCTAAAACTGTTGCTTCCACTTTCTTTTTAAATGTCAATGCTCTGTTTCCTGCCAACACTAGATATATGGTAAACAATCCTATCAAAAATAAAAATATGTTTTCGTGGTTTGGCATCCATGCAATTGGTAATGAAATTAATGAACTCGTTATCATTCCAATAGAAAATAGCTTTCCAAAACGTTTGTGCAATGCACTTCCTTTTGTAACTATAATACTTCCAAGTCCTGTTATTAATCCAAGTCCGCCAAAAAAAGCATGTATGTAAATGAATATTTTTATCGTTTCTTCCATTAGTTTTAGTTTCGTTTAATGATTCAAAGTTCAGCAGTTAGTTCTTGAAATTAAAGTTTAAATTTCTGAACTGTTGCTTTCTCTAGACTAACTGTTTAAAATCAGAAGATCAATATATAAAAAATACTAATAATAGAATTCTTATATTTGATGTTAACCCAAAAATTATCAATAAACAACATGAAACGAGCACTCTTACTTCTAAGCATCTTCTTTGTACAGTCCCTTTTTAGTCAATCTTATAAAAAATCAGAACCTCTTGTACACACTTACTCTATTGTTGCCATGGATTCAATTACTGGTGATATGGGAGTTGCTGTGCAATCGCATTGGTTTAGCGTTGGTACATCTGTAGTTTATGGGGAAGCAGGTGTTGGTGTTGTTGCTACGCAATCGCTCGTGAATCCTATGTATGGTCCAAAAGGATTGGCATTGATGAAACAAGGCTTAACAGCACAACAATCGTTAGATGCGTTGACACAGAATGACACAGGAGAAATGTATCGTCAAGTTGCTATGCTAAACGCTAATGGAGAAGTTGCAGCGCATACTGGAAGTTCTTGTATAGATATGGCTGGAGACAGACAAGGAAAAAACTTTTCTGTGCAAGCAAATATGATGCTTAACAATACTGTTTGGGATGCAATGGCAACTGCTTTTGAAACGACTAAAGGAACAATTGCTGAACGATTATTAGCAAGTTTGAAAGCAGCAGAAAATGAAAAAGGAGACATCAGAGGAAAACAATCTGCAGCTATATTAATTGTAAGCGGAACAGCCACAGGAAATTCTTGGGAAGATAGATTGATGGATTTGCGTGTAGAAGATCATAAAAATCCGTTAGAAGAATTGGAACGCTTGATGAAAATTCACAAAGCCTATGACTATATGAATAAAGGTGATTTGGCCATGGAAGATGGAGATTCTAAACTCGCAGAAAACCTATATCTAGAGGCTCAAAATTTATTTCCAGAGAATCTTGAAATGAAATATTGGTATGCTGTAAACTTACTAAGCAATAAAGAAATTGATAAGGCCTTGCCAATTTTAAAATCTATATTTAAAGAAGATAAAAATTGGCAAGTTTTAATTCCTAGATTGGTGAAAAGCAACTTACTTTCGATTTCTGAAAAAGATTTGAATGAAGTGATGAAACTTTAAAACCTTTATGACAATAGTTGTTGAATCCAATCTCCAACTATACTATCTTGATTTAAATACAATAATGTAACGCCTACTGTATCATAAAAACCATGTATTAGTATTGGTGACATTAGATTGTTCTTGTTTTTAGAGAAGATCAATGAAATACTAAAATGCCACAATGTTCCTCCTATAATTCCAATAAGACCTTGATATGCATGTGATGTACCAAAATATAATGAAACTATTATAGCCGCTAGTAGCCATGCCTTTTTAGAATCTCCCAATAATTTGGCCAACTCTTTCATATAGTAACCTCTATATATAAATTCTTCTCCGAATGCAGCAAAAATCCAAACAACAATCATTAAACTTATATACTCTGAAAAATTACCTCTGACATTATCAAAAGTTGAAATATCTATATCATCAATATACATTGCAAGGATTGATTCAAAAATATAGAATCCAATTATAAGCAGTAACGTGATTCCAAGACTCCTCAAAACTGTAGCAAATGTTATTCTTTTTGTAAGTCCAAACTTCGACCAATCAAAATTACTTCCCCATAGTATCAATAAAGCAACTGTTAAACCTGTGAAGAAATTAAAGTTCCTATCAATAAAAATGGATAGCAAAACACCTATTACCATTGTCAAAACCACGATATATGGTTTTGTTAAAAAATTATAAATTTTAGTTTTCATTTTATATTTCTTTTTTAATTCCGCTAGCCAATACTCGATAGTATTTCTCACCTATAATTATCAAGCCCTCTGATTTTTTGTTAGGCCAATTTTTATGATAATCATTTGAATGTTTCACATCAATTCCAATCACTTTTCCGTTATATTTACTTTTCACTTTAGATTGAAGTGTATGACCCACAATGATTGCCTTAGCATTAAATTTTTCTAATGGCTTTTCGACTTCTTCTTGTGTTAAATCTTCTTTGTAATATCCACGATACCAGCAAATTCCAGTTTTTGATGATATTAATAAGTCTGTTGGTTTTTTATTTGGTTTTGGATAGGGTGCTTCATAATAACCATTTCTTATAAAGTTATTAATTTCTTCTAGTGTCATATCTATATCTACAATATCTGGATGTAAACCACCATGCGCAAACAGGTTTCCGTTTATAGATTCAATAACATTTTTAGACGACATCCATTTGCCCAAAAATGAATTAGTATCATATAAATTAGACTGTGTTTTTCCTAAAATTGAAGCGATAAAAGTATATTTCAAAGATGCTGCTTGATAATCTCCATAAAAGTTTTTTAACTCATGATTTCCAATAATAAAATGTACTTGTCCTCCTTGTTTTTTAGCATCTTGTTCTAGCTTGTAAATAAACCAAAGGACTTGAGTTGTAGAAAAACCTCTATCTACAAAATCTCCAACTAAGACCAAGTGTCCTTTTCCAAAAGTCCAATTTAGATTCTGGTCAATAACCTCACTACTTATTAAAAAATCTCTAAAGGTTTTGTAACCACTTTCAATATCAGAAATTGCTAGTACTTTATTATTGTCATTATAAACGCTTTTTGGTGTTTCAAAATCTGTTTTAAGCGTAAATTCAAAATTGGTAGAATCTAAAGCAAAAAAACAATTTGCTAGTATTGATTCATTTGAATTATACTCTTTTTGATCTAGATAAAAACCATCCTTTTTATTCCCTTTTATATAGTTTACATTTAAAACACTGTCGTTTTTATAAAAAGCATAGGGTCCATCTCCATCTAATGCGATTCGCAATTTGTTATGTCCATAACTAGCGGATGCACCATGATAAAGTCCAAATAAAATTGCAATACCTGCTAATACAAAGAA